>CAMYYV010000012.1 GCA_947303625.1 uncultured Bacteroidales bacterium
CGTTGCATCAACTCCTTGTGGGATCGCTGGTGTTTTTCCTTATCTGGATCAATATAGACACCATCTTTTCTTTGTTACCCAATGGCGGCGTGTTTCGCGCGGGTAAATGGGCTGTTTTGATCTTGTGCTTGAGTCGTCTCGTCAACTCGACGCTCAATGTGGGCACGACGGTGTTGAGTTATTCCAAGATCTACTATTACTCCTTGTTTTTTACTATTTTGCTGACGGTTTTGGCATGGTGGCTCAATGCCCGCTGGGTGCCTGCCGATGGTGATGCCGAGAAAGGGCTGATCGGTGCGGCCTTCGCCACTTTGGTGGCCTATATGGTGCATTATATCCTGCTCTTGGCCTTGATTCGTTGGAAGATAGGCACCTTGCCCTTGTCGGCCAAACAACTGCTGGTCATAGGTGTCATCGGGGTGATGTTCGGCCTCAATTGGCTTTGGTCGAAGGCACTGACGCCTTGGTTTGTTGGTCAGTTTGGCAAACCAGTGTACGGTTTGGTCATTGACTCTGTTTTGAAAACGACATTGTTCCTCGTGGTGGGACTGGTCGCCGTCTACAAAATTAAGATTTCCCAATCGGTCAACGATGTGATTGACAAAGGCCTGCAAAAGATTGGCTTGAAACGCTGATGAGGGTTCCTCAAAGTTTGTCGATGTTTAGTTTTGCCCTGCCTATGCCGCGACTTGTCTGTATTTCAATGAGATAGAGTCCGGCATTGAGGTTCTGCAAGGGAATGCTCAAACGCTCGCAGGGAGCGACGCTCTTTTCGATGACACATCGTCCTTGCAGGTCGTACACATTGACGCGCAAAATGTCTTCCGCCTCAATGGTTACCATGTCATGGGCGGGGTTGGGATAGAGGGCGACGGGGAATACCATCTCATCGATATCGAAGAAGCCCGCATGGATGAGAATCTCGCGTTCGGTATAGCCGCAGCCATTCCATGCCTTGACACGCAGGACGGCATCACCGGGCTCGGTCACCCACAGGGCACAATGCAGGCCTGTGATGTCCATCAGCCAGTCAATCCCTTCAAGTTCCCATTCGTAGCGGTCGGCAAAGCCGACAGAGTCGATGGAGTAGAAGTATTGTCCGAGGATGAGGTCGGTGCTCACATAAACCTCGGTTGGACCTTCAATGGGGCCAACGGCTGCGGGATAAGGCTTGACGGTGTAGTGCAGATGCACGAGTGAGTCGCATCCGCCAGAGGTGATATAGGTGCTATCATAAACACCTGATTGGGTGAAGTTATGTCCATTCCATGAGAAGCTGCCACAGGCCGTGGTGTCGGCATCTGCCTCCATGGCATCGGAGAAGGAAAGATGCAGGGTGACGATGCTGTCGCAGCCTTCAGGCGTGACGAGCTCCTGCACATAGTCGCCAGGTTCGGTGTAGGTGATGCCATTCCAGGTGTAGCGGTCACAGGCTTCAACCTCCCATTCGTGGGTGAGCGTGCCGATAATGGTGAGATGCAGGGTGACGATACTGTCGCAGCCGTTGACCTCGAAGGTCTGTTGGTAGTCTCCGCTCTCCTCGTAAGTGGTTTCGTTCCAGGTGTACGACTCGCATTTCCGCTGCCAGAACTCATGTGTGACCGTCTGCCCGAGGTTGACTTCAATGTTGTAAAGCGTGTCGCAGCCGTCGGGTGATTCGACGAATTGCTCAAAGTGGCCGCTCTCATTGTAGGTGATGCCGTGGAAGGTGAAGCTGTCGCAGCCCGTCCCTTCGATGGGTATCTCGGTGGTGGTGCAAGGACTGCAGGGCTCGCTCCATACGGGTCGCACGGAAAAGAGTTCGTCTTTTTCTTCTTTCCTGATGGCGCCTTCTTGATAAAGGTTGCCACCAAAGTTGACGGTCCAAGCCTCCTGTGCATTGCGCTCGGTACTCGTCCAGTAATAGTCACCAGATGGCGACGCTCCTCCGTTGGCCACCAACTGCTCTTCGATGTGGGGCAAGGCGGCGAAGAGTTTAGACAATTGGCCGACGGAGGGGATGTGCCATCCATCGTCAAAGTCCACATGGCTGGACGCATAATTCGGGTTTAAGGCTTGGGCGGTACGCATCTGCAGGGTGGCATCATAGCCGCAATGCACGCCATGCAACTCGTACCAGTCGTTTTCGTAGTTTTGGAGTTCGGTAAGGTCTTGGTTGCTGCCCCATGCATATTTCTGGGGTATATCGTTGAGTGCCACTAACCAATAGCTGTCGTCTTCTGGCGAGACATAATAGACAATACCCTTTTGCCCTCCTCCAGTGATGACCACATCGCCGATGAGATGGCGTTCCCGTTTTGCGATGCTGAAATTCCTGATGCTCCTTACGCCGATGGTCGAGGTGTTGTAGTAGTTCCATTTCATGTAGTTGGCAGTACTTCCACCTTCTGAAACCACAATGGCATGCATGGCGTCCTGTTCGGTTGAGGACCAATACCAATTGGGATTGGCATGAGCCATGGGTGCTCCGTTGGCCACAGCCATGGATGCATTGACTTCATTGACGTAAGCTATCAACCACCGTAACTGTCCGGCAGCAGGAAGATACCATCCATTGTCGAAATCTACCGACCAAGCGGCAGGAAACCAATCTGCTCCAAATGTGTTTCTGATGATGGCCGTGTTTTGGTAGCCGTCAAGGTCAAAGAGGTCGTCTCTCGAATAGGTCAGATTAGGCAGTTCTGGGATGTCGAATCCGTCGTAATAATGATCTGGGCTGACCCAATTGATATCGTCGGCATCGTTGTGCAGGTTGACGGCCCAGCCTTGCTGACCATTGTTGTCCACATAAAAGACCACCCCCATGGCTGTCTTCCCTGAACTTGGGAACGCCTCGCAACTTAATACACTTCCGTCGGTGCACAGGATGTCGCCAATCTTGACCGTCTGACCCAAGAGGCAAGCGGGTATCAGCAACAAGACCATAAGGATATGTGAAAGGCGGAGTCTCATGACTATTCGGTTTTCAGCTTCCTTCGGGCGATGCCATAGTCCGTTTGTATCTCGATGAGATACAGTTTGGATTCGAGACCCGACAATGACATTTCGATGCGGTCGCTTCGTTCGAAGGACTGCTCCAATAGGCATTGTCCTTGCAAATCATACAGCCTGACGCGTCGGATGTCCTCGGCTTCGATGCAGACCTTGTCATGGGCTGGGTTAGGGTAAAGGGCTACGCGGATGCCCCTCTCGTCGAGGTCGAAGAAGCCTGCATGGATGAGGATCTCGCGTTCAGTGTAGCCACAGCCGTTCCAAGCCTTGACGCGTAGGACGGCATCGCCGGGTTCAGTCACCCAGAGGGCACACTGCAGGCCTGTAGTATCCATCGGCCAGTCGATACCATCAAGTTCCCATTCGTAATAGTCTGCAAAGCCGACGGAATCGATGGAGTAGTAGTATTGTCCGAGGATGAGGTCGGTGCTTACATAGACTTCGGTCGGACCTTCAATGGGTCCGATGGCGGCAGGATAGGGGTTGACGGTAAGGTGCAGGTGCACGAGGGAGTCGCATCCACCAGGAGTGACGAACATGTGGTCGTATTGCCCCGATTGTGTGAGCTCTTGTCCGGCCCAAGAAAAGCTTCCGCAGGCAATGATGTCGGATTCAACCTCCATGGCTTGGGTAAAGACGAGATGCAGGGTGACGATGCTGTCGCAGCCGTCGACGGATTCGAACTCCTGCACATAGTCGCCAGGCTCGTCGTAGGTGATGCCGTTCCAAGCGTAGTGGTCGCAGGCCTCTATCGACCATTCGTGAGTGAGCGTCCCGATGATGGTGAGATGGAGAGTGACGATGCTGTCGCAGCCATCCGCACTTTCAAAGGTTTGCTGGTAGTTGCCACTTTCTGTGTAGGAAGTGCCGTTCCATGTGTATTCTTCACATCTTCTTTTCCAAAACTCGTGTGTGACAGCCTGCCCAAGGTTGACCTCGATGTTGTAAAGTGTGTCGCAGCCTTCAGGCGACTCGATGAGTTGCTCGTAGTGACCGCTCTCGTCGTAAGTGATGCCGTTAAAGGTGTATTCGTTGCAACCCGAGCCGACAACATCAACCTCGATTTGGCCGCCAGGATTGTAGGGTTCGCCTTCGGTTGTGATGTAGTAGGCCTGCTGCAGGAAGTTATTGTAGGGTCGTCGCACTGTGCCGTCATGGGCAGTGAAGACGGTGGCCTTGTCGAAACAGAATGTCGGGATGGTGAGGTCTTCGTTTACGTTGGTGACATGGTACATGTATTGATTCCAGACGGGGCGGGCCGGCGACCAGTTGCCAGGGCTACCAAAGACATGGAGCCCGCCATAGCCGATGTCTTGGTTGTAATCTGTGTCGAGCATGCCTGTAGCGACGATTTCGGCAAAGCCGTCGCCATTGACATCGGCGACAACGGGGTATTCGACACCGGTGCCTGCCGCCATCTTTCGAGCATAGACATTGTATGGACAAATGGTGTCATTGCCTGTGATGTGGCTCTTGCCGCTGCCGTTCATGATACGGATGTTTCGGTTGTCGCGATACACAATCTCCATAATGCCATCTTGGTTGAAGTCGAATAGGGTGAGCCCTGTTTGACCAGACCTGTCGTCATGGGAAACCGACCAGATGGTTTGGAATCCGTTTTGGGTAGTATAGCGCCAGCAAAACAGTTTCTCTGTCGAACCGTTGGGTTGGTCTTCAAGAAGAATCATCTCAGGATGTGGGTCATCGTCGATGTTGCCTATGGTGACGTAACCTGTGCATCTACAACGGTGCGCTTTTTGGAATAGGATCTGTCCGTTCGATGGCTTGTAGGCATAGAAATAGGTGTCGTCTATGGTCTGGTCGTTGGTGTTGTCGCGAATCACTAACACTTCGCTTTCGCCGTCTAAGTCGAAGTCGGCTAAGGTGACATGTCCGTCTTGTGAGAATCCGGTGGGCGGCGTGATAATCTTGTTGACAGTGATGGAGTTAAGCGAAGGATTAGTGCGGCTTATTATGTTGACATTATAAATGGTGTTGCCGCATATCAGCTCCTGCGTTGCATCTCCAAGAATGTCGTAAGCGAGGGACATAGCGTAGTAGGTGTGGTGTGTGCCATAGTTGGTATGAAGGGGTGACCCTCTGAATCCTAGACCTTTGTTCCCGTTAGAAGGACCTGAGCAGAGCCATTTCAGCGTGGCAGCATCAAAAATGTCGCTGCCAGAATACACTTCAGGATAGCCGTCGCCGTTAAAGTCGGCTAATGAGACCATACCATCGCAGGTGGTGGGTCGGTCCGACACATTCAATAGGGTGCCGTCGATGGCGAATGAACGGATTAGCTTGTCATTGCAACGAACAAAAATGGCGCCTTGCATGCCTCCTCCTTCCGTAGGATAACGACCCAAAGCATAGGCCCCGTTGGAATTGAACACGGTGTCGGGCATGTTGATACTCTGCTGCAAACTGAGGTCGTTGCCGTTATACACGTCGATTTTGAACGAGTAATAATTGACGTTGGAATAATGGGCAACCACGATGTCGACTATGCCATTTCCATCTATATCGCCAACTATAATAGGGGAGTAAGATGCTATATTATTGCTGCCGTTGGTGTAGAGCAACTGAATGTCCCATGGCCTCCCTTGCAACGGCTGGTTGCAGTCGGATTCAATGACGTTGTCGGGAAAGGTGGGTACGGGGAGGGGAGGATTGGCGAAACTCAGGTTACGGACAGCCCGCACACGGTGGTTCGACGTCTTTTCGCGACGGGTGAAATGTCCAGCCCGAACATTGGCACTAGGGTTGCAACTCAAGGTGAAGGCAAGGCTACCGTCAGCCTCCGTACTCGACCAATAATCGGCATTGGCGAGTTTGGTGCCGTAAGTTTCTAGCGGGTCTTCGATGAAGGGGAAGGCGCCGAAGAGTTTCGAAAGTTGGCCTGCCGTCGGCAGATACCACCCATGCTCATAGTCGACCACGTTGGCAGCCGTGCTTAACCCTGTCTGGTAGGCTCTGATGGTACTAGTGTTAGCCATACCGTCTGTTTCGACTAAAAGACTTCCATAAGGTGACGAGCAGGTTTGGTTGGTGAGACCAGGTACGTCATCGTTGCCCCACATCACCGATGTTGAAGCGTCGTTTAAGGCCACCATCCAGCCGTCGCTTTGGTCGGGTGTCACATAGAATAGGATGCCTTGGCTGCCATCATCGTTGGTGATGAGGTCACCGATGTGGTAGGTCGGATGAACGGGATTCTGTATCTCGAAATCTTTGATTTGCCGCACGCCGATACCGTTGGGAGGATAATTGACATGGTTGTCCTTTACATAGTCGCCAGTGCTGCCGCCAGAGTTCATGTCGTAGGCGTGGTACTCGGTGACTTCGGTCGACGACCACCAATAATAGTTGTCGTGATAAGGGAATGGGGTGCCACCAACCACTTGCAAGGATGCGTTGACTTCAGGCATGTAGGAATAGAGGTAACGCAACTGTCCCGCGCTGGGAAGATACCAGCCATGTTCGTAGTCGACTGCCCAAGCGGCAGGGAAGTCGGAGCGGTTGCCGTGACTGCGGATGATGCCTGTATTCTCGTTCCCGTTAAGGTCATGCACGGCCTCGCGGGCGTTTGCATAGTTGTTCAGCTCAGGGAGGTCGTAGCCGTAGTATTCGCTACTGCTCCACTTGATGGATGAGCTTTGGTTGTCGAGTGCGACTGCCCAGCCGTGCGCGTCGGCACCGTCGACATAAAACACGATACCGTCGGCAGTCCTTCCTGAGGAGGCGAATTGCTCGGGGCTGACAGTACTCCCGTCGGTACACAGAATGTCACCTATTTTGACGCTTTGCGCGAAAAGTGTAATAGGCGACAGCATCAAGGAGACTAAAATCAAGTATAGTTGAGATTTCATGTCTTTATGTTTCAAATCGTCCAAACTATAGCGCAAAGATACTGTATTTTTCTTTTTTTGGGTTTACAATGCAAATTTTTTTGTTTTTTCCATATTTTTGCAACACAAAACAATAGACATAAATGAAGAAGGTCATCACATACGGCACTTTTGATATGCTGCATCAGGGTCATATCAATCTGCTCAGGCGTGCCAAGGCCTTGGGCGACTATCTCATTGTGGGCGTCACGAGCGACAGTTTCGACAAGAACCGTGGCAAGTTGAATGTGCGCAACAACGTGCTTGAAAGGGTAGAGGCGGTGAAGTCGACGGGCTTCGTCGATGAGGTCATCATTGAAGACTATGTAGGTCAAAAGATTGACGACATCCAAAAATACGATGTGGATATCTTCGCCATTGGTTCCGATTGGGAAGGTTTGTTCGACTATCTGAAGGAGTATTGCGAAGTGGTCTATCTGCCTCGCACGGAAGGCATCTCGTCCACCATGCTTCGGGAAGAGACCCAAGATGAAGTGAGAGTAGGAGTGGTAGGCTGTGGCCGTGTCGCACGCAAGTTCATCCCGGAGTCGTCTTATGTGAGCGGCATCAAGGTGGTGGCTGCTTATGATACGGATGCGAACGTTTTGCAGAAATATGCTGCCGACATGAGTGGCGTCAAGCCATGTGCTTCGTTTGTTGCTTTGCTCGAAGAGGTGGATGCCGTGTATGTGGCTACGCCTCATTTGTCGCACTATGATTATATCAAGCAGAGCCTGATGGCTGGAAAACATGTGTTGTGCGAGACGCCGATGGTGTTGCGCGAGGAGCAGGCTAAGAAATTGTTTCAACTCGCAGAAAGCAGAAACGTGGTCTTGATGGAGGCTAACAAGACGGCCCATTGCCCCGCTTTCAACCATCTGATGGTGATGGTCAAATCAGGTGTGATAGGTCAGGTTGTCGATGTAAATGCTTCTCTGTCAAAACTATGGGATGATGATTTAACGTTGCGTGAGTTTAATCCTGACCAGGCAGGCGGTTCCATGTATGAGATGGGTAGTTATCCCTTGCTTCCTATTGTCAAGTTGATGGGTGTCCATTATGACGACCTCATCCTCTTCAGCAGGATGAAGGGCGGTGTTGATATGTATACGAAGGGGCTGGTCCGTTATCCTTCGGCAGTGTGCTCGTTTCAGGTGGGACTTGGCGTGAAGACGGAGGGCAACCTCGTCATCAGCGGCACGAAAGGATATGCCTATGTGCCCGCACCGTGGTGGAAGACGGACTATTTCGAGTTGCGCTACGAGAATCAGAACGAAAACAAGAAGTTCTTCTACCAGTGGGATGGCGACGGACTTCGCTATGAGATACAAGAATTCATCCGTTGTGTCATCGGACACCGTTTCTCGACGGCACGTCTTCGTCGCCATGAAAGCATCTGCATGGCCGAGATGATGCAACGTTTTACGGAAAGAAAAAACTTGTTTGAGATATGAAAAACGCAATTGTGACTGGCGCCACGCGAGGCATTGGACTGGCAACGGCCGAAATGCTGCTGAAGGAGGGCTATCATGTGACAGTGACATACGCCTACGACGAACCCTCGGTTGAGCCCTGCAAGGCACGACTCTCTGCCATCAGCGAGGAATATGAAATTGTTTGGGCCGACCAAACCAATAAACAGGAGATGCGAGACTTCGCCTGTAAGATGCGTGAGAAAGGCCATATCGATTGCATTGTGTGCAACGCGGGCATGACCCTGCGAAATAGCTTGAATGACATTATGGAAGAAGACTGGGAACGGGTGATGCAGATGAATGTCAATAGCAACGTCTATCTCATTCGCGACTTGTTTGATGTCATCCCCGAAAACTCCAGAATCGTGTTTACAGGTTCGCTGATGGGCATCTTGCCTCATAGCGTATCCCTTTCCTATGGTGTGACCAAAGCCGCAGTCATGGCTCTGGCAAAGAACTTGGTGAAGTGTTTCGAAGGTACGGGAACTACTGTCAATGCCATCGCTCCAGGTTTCGTGGAGACGGAGTGGCAGAAGGACAAACCCTTGGAGATCAGAAACAATATCTACAACAAGACAGCCATCAAACGTTTCGCTGATCCGTCTGAGATTGCCGATGCGGTCCGTTTTTGCATCAACAATGCTTTTGTCAACGGTAGTATTATCGAAGTGAGCGGAGGCTATTGTTTCAAATGAATACAGAAGATGGTCGACACTGAGAAGCTTAAAGAAAAGTATTCTCCCGAAGGCTCTGCCTTGCGCAACCTCCAGCATGAGATGCTGGACGAATTGCTTGTGTTGGACAAAATTTGCAAGGATAATGGTTTGACATACTATCTGAGTAGCGGCACGGCTTTGGGCGCAGTACGTCATCAAGCGTTTATTCCTTGGGACGACGATCTGGATATTGCACTGCCCAATTCAGACTATAAGAAATTGATCGCTATCTTGCAGTGCTATGAATCTGATGTTTATGTGCTCCAAGACAGGCATTCAGATTTCAACTATATCAACGGCTTCCCAAAGTTCAGGAAGAAGGAAGGCAATTTGTTGGGAGCATTTCCGCAAAGAGGAAAGCTCTATAAATACAAAGGGGTAGGAGTGGACATTTTCTGCGTTTCTAAGAATAGTTACGCCCGCGCTTTCGTCTGCGCTAAACTCCGTGTGGTCCTCTTGCATTATTTGTACAAGATCAAGAACGATGGATTGAGGAGATTGGTGACAAGAGTGCAATGGTTTGTGTACCAATGCCTTGTTCCTTTGACATGGCCACTCAACCTTTTTCGAAAGAAAGGCGAGATGCATTACGGACTCGGCCAAGGATATGCACATCATTACTTTTGGGAGAACGAGTTGTTCCCTGTTGGTGAGACGATGTTTGAATCAGCTTTGTTCCCCATCCCTCACAATGCTGATGCCTACTTGACGCATGTTTATGGGGATTGGAGGCAGTTGCCCTCTGAGGAAGATATTTTGAATACGATTCATAACCAAGAACTTATATCTTCGAACTAATGAAATTCCTTGCCTATTTGATATGCTACTGCATCTATCCGTTTTCTTTCCTTTTCCCACGAAGGAAGAAAAAATGGGCTTTTGGGAGTTTCAGAGGCGCTTTCAACGACAACGCCAAATATCTTTTTATCCATGTGTCGGAACAAATGCCAGAAATCAATTGTGCTTGGCTCAGCATCAATAAGGCTGTGGTTCACGAAATCAGGGCAAAGGGGTTGAAAGCGTACTATATCTTAAGTCCAGCTGGAATTTGGTTTGCTTTGACTTCGAAATACTGGTTTTTCAATGCCTATTCTTCTGACATTATGTTCTGTCTCTCTGGTGGTGCCGTCTTGGTCAACCTTTGGCATGGGCTGCCGCTGAAACGCATCGAATTCGACATCGACTCTGGATTGTTGGCCGACCGCTTTGTTAAGAAGACCTTGAAAGAACGGTATTTCCACCCCGAGGTCTTCAAACGGCCCAACTATGTCGTGTCTTCGTCAGAATTGTTTTCTGAGGTGTTTGCTCGTAGTTTCCGCATTCCTCGCGACCGATGCCTCGATTTAGGTCTGGCCCGCAACGAGATCCTGACATGGCCAGAAGAAAAAAGGATGGCTTTCATCGATCGTTACGAGCCAACTTTGACGAAGAACTTGATGGACCAAATGAAGCGTTTCAGTAGGGTGTTCGTCTATATGCCAACATGGCGCGACTCGCAAAACGATTTCATCGCCGCAGGTTTTGATTTCAAGGCATTGGAAACAGTTCTGGCCGAGAGTGATTCTTTATTCCTCGTCAAGCCCCATGCCAATACTGTTATTGAATCGACTGCCCTTGATGGCCTCAATCATATCAAACTGCTGCCAGCCACACTTGATGTCTATCCTATCTTGCCCTATACCGATGTGCTCGTCACCGACTATTCTTCCATCATGTACGATTATATTCTGATGGAATCCAAAGATGTGATCCTGTATCTCTTTGACTACCAAGAATACATCAGCGAACGGCCCTTCATCTGGTCTTTCGATGAGATGTCATACGGGCATCGTGCCTACGATTTCGATTCACTATTGAATTTGATACGTGATGCTGGACTTCGTCCTAATGAGGACGCTAAGACTTTGCTGGCAGAGAAATGCTGGGGAGAAAACCGGAAGGATGCCTGCGAAAAGATAAGCTCATTTTTTAAGCAGGCCTGAGGTTACTTTACGCCTGAAGGTAAAGAGGATGTTGCCTTTCTCGAATTGGCCTTTGAAGGCGAAGCTTATCCAAAGGACGGCGGTGCCTCCCCATTTAACAAGTTCAGAGAACAACCGTTTCAGATATTTCCACTTTGAGACGCCCAGTGTCCTGATTCTCTCACTCATGCCCACGCCTTCTCCCAAGCGTTTGACGTAATCTTTGGTGGTCCGTGAAGGCGGAATCACATGCTGCACCACCACGTCTGGGAAGTAGTAGATGCTGCCTCCTTGTTGTCGGATGCGCTCAAACAAGTCCTTTTCTTCACCTCCCATGAGGTTCTTTTTGCTGCGTCCCAACTCCGTGTTAAACACCCCGGTTTTCTTTAGCATAGCTGTTCTAATGCCCATGTTGGCGCCAATAGGGAAGGCCTTTCCTTTGAATGGGCAGACGCTGTCGCCTAAATCAATGGCCGAGACCCACGAGTAGTTCCATTTCGAGAGCCATTTCGGAGCCTCTCCCGATTCAAAGACGGGGTTGATTTTTCCACCAAAAGCATCGGCTTCAGGGTGGGTGTCCAGTTGTTTCTGAAGGTTTTCGAGATAGCCTTCCTGGATGTAAGAATCATCGTCCAAAAAGACCAAAGTGTCGCCATGACTCTCTGCAATGCCACGGTTGCGGGCAAACGACAGCCCTTGGTTGGTCTCTATGAAATAGCGAAACACGACATTGGGATAGTCGTTTTGGAAACGACTGCACTCTGCCTCGGTGTTGTCGGTCGACATGTTGTTGACCAAGATGATTTCGTAGGCCTCCGTTGGGAACCCGTTCTCGGCAATGCATCTCAGCGCTCCGTAGAGGTACTTGTCGCGGTTATATGTGCAGACGATGAGGGAGAGCATGGCTCATTCTTTGACGGGAGTCTTTTCCTTTCGAAACGATAGGACGATGGCTCCGAGGAGGGCTAGTAGGATGACTACTGAGCTCACCAGCGACACCACACCGCCCACTTTCCAGATGCGCGGTTCGTAGCGCATCACGATCTCGTGCTTGCCTGCCGGCACCATGGCGGCACGTAACAGGTAGTCGGCGCGCAGGAGGGGACGCTCCTCGCCGTCGATGCGCATCGTCCAGCCCTTGCTGGTCCATACTTCGGAAAAGACGACCAACTTGTCCTCGTTGGCATCGAAGCTGTAGGTTAACTGGTTGGGCTTGTAGTCGGTCAACGTAATGCTGCCCACGCTGTCGGTGGGATGGTAGCCCTTCACTAAGTCCTCAAACTCCTTGTGGATGATGGCCGTATGGCGCGTGTCGGTGGCAGGCACGGCGTCGAACTCGTCGTTGGGAGTGTCGACGAGGCTGACATTGTCGACCAACCATGCATTGCCGTAGGCGCATGGGTTGACGAGAGGCTGCTCGTTGCCGTTGTAGATGATGTATTTGGTGTTCAGCATGTTGGTCCATTTCAGACGCTCCATGAGCGATGCCAAGTCACCACCCTCGTTAAGGCCCTTAAAGATGCCGTTGAATTGTTGCATCTCGCTACCTAAATAGTTCGTGATGACATCCTGGTAACGGCGTAGTTTGGCACCCGAATAGCCACCAATCGACTTGTGGAAATATGATGAACTGGCATCGTTGAAGACATTTTTCGTCAAATCAACCACTCTGAAGTCTAGGCTTTTGTCGTCGAGGATGTATTTGTCGGCGGCTGTGGCTACGAAAGGTTTCTCGGCCTTCGCCTTGTCGACGAAGTTGTCTTTGTTGAGGTAACGCTTGTCGATTTGGAACATGTCAATGAAGATCAATACGGCCAAGATAGCCATGGCGGGCAAAGCTTTCAACTTGCCTTTGCTACAGAGGAAAACAGGCACGGCAGCAAGGATGATGAACAGCAGGCTGCGCAAGGCATCCTTGCGGAAGATGGCCACGCGCACATCAACTAAACCTTCTTCTAATACTTGTTGGTTAAGGTTTATTCCTTGGCTTTTGAAATAGCTGATCAACTGAGCATTGTATTGTGCGTCGGCAATTCCTGAAAAACTGAAGAATGCTTTCGGAGCAATGTAGAATAGTAAGCAGAATCCTGCCGTGATACCCAAAGCGATGAAAAATTTGGGAAGGTTCTTTTTGAAGTTCTCGGGGTCTTTGACGATTTCGGCCAATCCCAAGAAGCCTAATAATGGCATGCACACCTCCGCGATGACCAAGGTCATCGATACGGCTCGGAACTTGTCGTAGCCAGGGATGTGATCAATGAAGAAGTCGGTGAACCACATGAAGTTCTTGCCCCAACTGAGCAGGATGGAGAGGAGCGTGGCAGCGAGCAGGGCCCATTTTAGCTTGCCTTTCACTGTCAAGGCACCCAAGACGAAGAGGAACACGACGATGGCACCCACATAGACAGGGCCGCTTGTTCCAGGCTGGTCGCCCCAATAGGCACTACTGTTGGCGATGGCAATTTTATAGTTGCCTTTGATTTTGTCGTTTTTTTCTAAAGCAGGATTGTCGTTTCCAATCACTGCCGATGCGCCGCCCTTGGCGTTGGGGATCATCAGGCTCCAGGTCTCGCCTTTGCCGTAGCTCCACTGTGTGATATAGTCGCGGTCGAGACCCTTGGTTTGGTTGTCGTCGCTGCTGGCCATCACAGGTTTGCCACGTGTGGTCTCCTTGCCGTAGTCGTAGTTGGCATACAGGATGGTGAAGTTCGTCATGATGGCAATTACCGCCGCCACCAACAAACAGGCAGAAGCCTTGAAAAAATGACCTAACTTCTTGTTTTTGATGTCGCTGATGAACTCTGCGATGATGAGGATGATGAGCATCAGCAAAAGGTAATAGGTAATCTGTAGGTGGTTCGACTTCACCTCGAGCGCCAAGGCGATGGCGGTGAGTACCGATCCCCATAGGTATTTCCCTTTGTAGGCCAAGAGAACGCCAGCCACTACGGGGGCCATATAGGCGATGGCGAAGGCCTTGGTGTTGTGTCCCGCCCCAATGATGATGAACATGTACGACGAGAAACCGTAGGCTAGCGCTGCCACGAAGCTGACCCATACGCTACAGTCGAGTACCAACATGAGGATGAAGAAGCCCAACATGCCGATAAACACGGCACCGATGGGACTCGGCAACCCCAACGAGAGTACGGGATGGATCTCGTTGAACAGGTTGGCATTTTGCCGGGCCGAGATGTTCCATGCTGGCATACCGCCAAACATCGAATTGGTCCATAGGGTGGTCTCGCCTGTGGCCTCGCGGTAGTCGGCGATCTCTTTCGACATGCCTTTGTACATGCCGATGTCGTGCTGCTGCAGTCGCTTGCCTTCGAGGATGGGGTAGAAATAGATCAAAGTGATGGCGGCAAAGGCCACGATGCACCCGATGATGGCTATCGTCTTGCCGTGTTTCTGCAAAAACTCGCTTTTCATGTTGGTGAGTGATTAAGTTTAAACTGCAAAAGTACAACAATTTTGGTTTCTTTCGACAAAGTTCGTTTTTTGGGCGGCCCGTCTGCTTATTTTTAATAACTTTGCCTCGTTTTGGAGACGGTTGTTAACGTAGCCTCCTTGCGGACGAATGTGCATAAGTCGTTATGAGTAAGATTCTTATAGTTGGTACAGCCTATCCTTATCGTGGCGGCATCGCGGCGTTCAACGAGCGTCTGGCCCGCCAGTTTCAGGAAGAAGGCGACGAGGTGGATATCTGGACCTTCACGCTTCAGTACCCCAATTTCCTCTTCCCCGGCAAAACGCAATACTCGGATGCCCCGGCGCCCGAGGCGTTGACCATCAAGCGTGTTGTCAACTCGGTGAATCCCTTCAACTGGGGGAAGGTGGGCCGCATGATCCGAAAAGGGAACTATGACATGGTGGTGTTCGCCTACTGGATGTCGTTTTTTGCGCCGTGCTATGGCTTGATGGCACGAAAGGCCAAGAATACGAAGCACATCGCACTGATCCATAACATGATGCCGCATGAAGGCTCAAAGATCGACAAGCTGCTGACACCTTATTTCGTGAAAGCGATGGACGGCTTCGTGGCCCTTTCGAAAGCGGTGGTCGACGAGGTGGCGCGCCTCGACAAGAAAGGGAAACCTAAGGATTGGGCCCCACATCCTATCTACGACCATTACGGTCCGAGGGAGCCTCGTGAGACCGCCTTGCAACACCTTGGCCTTGACGATAACTACCGTTATCTGCTGTTTTTTGGTCTCGTGCGTGCCTATAAGGGCCTCGACTGGCTTGTCGAAGCCTTCGCTGACGAACGCTTGGCCGAGTATCCTCTGAAACTGATCGTGGCGGGTGAGTTCTATGATGACAAGACACCCTATGTTGAGAAGATACGGTCGCTTGGCCTGCAGGACAAGGTTGTTGTCGTCGACCAGTTTGTGTCGGATGATAAGGTAAAAGACTATTTCAATGCCGCTGATATTGTGGTGCAGCCTTACAAGTCGGCCACGCAGAGCGGTGTCACCCAGGTGGCCTATCATTTCGAGAAGCCGATGCTGGTGACCAATGTGGGCGGCCTCGACGAGATCGTCCCCAATGGCAAGGTCGGCTATGCCGTCAGCCCCGACCCGAAGAGCATCGCCGATGCCCTAGTCGATTTCTTTGCCAACCAAAGAGAGGCGGAGTTTGTCGCCAATATCGCCGTCGAAAAACAAAAGTATTCCTGGTCGCGGATGTCGACCACCATCAAGAACCTATTGAAATGAAAAAGCTGATATCACTCTTCACCAAGATCTTCCCCCGCCAGTGGCTCATTAGGATGAGCTACCTCTTCAGCTGGCTGATCAGGCCGTTTTATTGGGGTAACAAGGTGGAATGTCCCGTCTGCGGCGGCCACTTCCGCAAGTTCTTGCCCTATGGCTATGGCAAGGCGACCGACAATAGGATGTGTCCCAAGTGCCTGTCACTCGAAAGGCACCGCCTGCTGTGGCTCTATCTGAAGGAGAAGACAGATTTCTTTACCGCACCGCTGAAAGTCTTGCATTTTGCGCCCGAGCAGCCTTTCCTGAAGCGTTTCCGCGCCTTGAAGAACCTTGACTACACCACCGCCGACCTCGATTCACCCATTGCCGACCTGCATTTGGATGTCACAAACATTGACCAACCGAGCGACACCTACGACGTGGTCATCTGCAACCATGTGCTGGAGCATGTCAGCGACGCAAACAAGGCCTTTTCGGAGATCCAGAGGATACTGAAACCCGGTGGCTGGGCCATTCTTTTGGTGCCCATCAACCCCGATGTCGACACCTTCGAGGACCCGAGTGTCACCGACCCCAAGGAACGTCAGCGTCTCTTCGGGCAATACGACCATGTGCGCCAGTTCGGCCGCGACTATGGCGACGTGCTGCGCAAGGCGGGCTTCACCGTGACGGAAGACAGACTGTATTATGAGGTCCCGGAGGAGCAACGCCAAAGGATGCGGCTGGCGCGTAGGGGAGAGGAGATCATCTATAGATGTTCATTGTCGTGAATTGCGTCCCGCAATTCACAAATAACAAACTGCGGGACGCAGTTTGCGACAGTGAAAAACAACAAAAGGCGAATCCCCAATGGGGTCGCCTTCGTTACCTTAAATGAGAAATATAACGGCTACCGATATTGACTACGTCAATCTGCGATTTAATACTCGTCAGAGACGGTAAGTTTCTTTCTGCCTTTGGCTCTTCTACGGGCCAAAACCTTACGGCCGTTAGCCGTCGACATTCTCTCTCTGAAACCGTGTTTGTTTCTACGTTTTCTGTTCGAAGGTTGATAAGTGCGCTTCATCTCTCTATCTATTTATTTGTTACTTTTTTCGCTTAAAGTCCCTTTGAATTGGGCTGCAAAAGTACAAAGAATTTCCTTAGCTCCAACATTTTTCTTGAAAAAAATGCAAAAGGCAAAACCGAAACCGATTCTGCCTTTTGCAAATTGTTGGTACTTAAACGCTTATGCGACCACTTCCTTTTCGGGAATGTTTTGCAGCGTCTCAACGATGAAGTCCCAGAAGGGCTGCACGCTCTCAATGAGCAGGGCTTCGTCGGGCGAGTGCGGGTGCACCAGCGTGGGTCCGAAGCTCACCATGTCCCAGTTCGGGTACTTCGAGCCGAGGATGCCACACTCCAGACCGGCGTGGATGACCATGACCTTGGGCTCCTTGCCGAACTTGCCTTGATAGACTTTCTTCATCAGGTTGAGGATGGTTGAGTTGATGTTGGGCTTCCAGCCTGGATAGTCGCCGGTGGAGTAAGCCTCAGCGCCGTTGTCGGTGAGGTTTTTGCGGATCTGCTCGGCGAGCTTCTCCTTGGCGGCGTCGACGAGGCTGCGGGTCAGTGAGGCCGTAGTGATCTTGCCGTTTTCCATCTTCCAGGTGGCCAGGTTGCTTGAGGTCTCGGTGGTGCCTTCGAAGTCTTCCGACATGGCAATGACGCCGTTGGGATAGCGGGCGATGGCGCAGAACATGTTGTCTTGCGTCTTCAGGTCGATGACCTTCTCGGGCATCGCGGCAGGCTCGCAGAGGATGGCCAGGTCGGGCTCTACTTCGGCGAACTCTTCCTTGCAGATGTCCTCATATTCAGCGGCATATTTTTCGAATTCTTCTTTCTTGTCAGCAGGGACCACGACGATGGCTTCGGCTTCTCTGGGGATGGCGTTACGCAGGCTGCCTCCGTCGATGGTGGCGAGGCGCAGACCGTATTTCTCGGCTGCCATCAGCAGCATGGCGTTGATCACTTTGTTGGCGTTGGCGCGACCAAGGTTGATGTCCATGCCCGAGTGGCCACCTTTCAGGCCTTTCACAAAGAGACGGTAGGCTACCATGTCAGCGGGAACGTCCTCGAAGGTGGGCGTCCAGGTGCCGATGTTGTCGATGCCGCCAGCGCAGCCTACGTAGAGTTCGCCTTCGGTTTCCGAGTCCATGTTCATCAGGATTTCACCTTGCAGCACGCCCGACTTTAGCAGGTTGGCACCCGTCATGCCGGTCTCTTCGTCGATGGTGAAGAGGGCTTCGATGGGGCCATGCTGCAGGTCGGTGGCTTCGAGGACTGCCATGGCGGCGGCAGCACCTAAGCCGTCGTCGGCGCCAAGGGTGGTGCCGTTGGCTTTCACCCAGCCGTCTTCGATAAGGGTCTCAATGGGGTCGACTTCGAAATCGTGCACTTTGTCGGCGTTCTTTTGTGGGACCATGTCGAGGTGGGCCTGCAGGATGACGCCTTTGCGGTTCTCCATGCCTGGGGTGGCAGGCTTGCGCATGATGACGTTGCCGCAGTCGTCGATAATGGTTTCAAGGCCATGTTCTTCGCCCCATTGCTTCATGAAGGCAATCACTTTGGCTTCTTTCTTCGAAGGGCGCGGAATCTGAGTGAGACTGTAGAAGTTTCTCCACACTCCATTCGGTTGCAAATCTTTGATAGTCATAATGTTGATTGTTTATTGTTTAACTGATTGCTAGTTGTTGCTTTCGAAGTTGTTGTGTTTGTTGAAGCGATTGCTTGACAATTATCAATTCAACCTTCGACAATACAACATCAAAAGGTCGGCTAAAATACGGAAATTTTCTCACATTGAAATAAAAAGTGCTATTTTTGCGCCAAATTTCGAAGCAATATGAAAAAAGTATTACCTCTTCTGTTATTCGTCCTGCTCGTCCTTGCAGGTTGCCAAAGCGGTCCTGCCACTTATGAAAAGACCACCAACCCTCGTGAGTTCATTCCCCATGTCGAGAAGTTTGTGAACAAAGTCGACAAGAAGTCGAAACATTACAATGTCGAAGAATGGGATGCCGCCATTGATCAGTTCATGATAATGAACAAAAACTATGTCGGACTCAAAGGTTCCCTCACCGAGGAAGAGCAGATGCAGTTTGACAATGCTCGCGTGAAGTTCATGCATGCCATCGATAAAAACGGCTCCGAACAGCTGGCGCTGAAGGTGAAGGAAGAGTACGCCCAAATTATGGGTGACTGATATCCCTCGATTATTCTTGTTGTCTAATTATCTCCTGCTTCCGAGGCCGAGATAATAGAGCAATGAAGCCAGCGACGACAGGGCGGCAACCACATAGGTGCTGGCAGCCCAACGCAAGGCTTCGCGTGCTTGCTTGATCTCAATGTCGTCAAGCGAGTTGGATGACTGTAGCCATGCCAGAGCCCGACGCGAGGCGTTGAATTCGACTGGTAAGGTAATCACGCTGAACAAAAATACCATCGCGAACATGGCGATGCCTACCCAAAACAAGATAGGGGAAACTTTGATGATGAGCAGTCCGATGATGATGACAATCATCGACAGTTGCGACGAGAAGTTGACCACTGGCACCAAGGCTGAGCGAAGCTTCAAAGGCCCGTAGCCTACCTCGTGCTGCACGGCATGGCCACATTCGTGAGCTGCTACCGCAGCAGCGGCCACGCTGTTGAGCTTGTAGACGTCTTCACTGAGGTTGACGGTCTTCGTCTTAGGGTTGTAATGGTCGGTGAGTTGGCCCTTAACGCAGGTCACTGTGACGTCGTGGATACCGTGGTCACGGAGCATTCTCTCTGCGATTTGGGCTCCAGTGCGACCACCAGGTGACAACACCTTTGAATACTTTTTGAACACACTTTTCAATTTCCACTGCACCACCAGCCCGACGATAGCGATGGCGATGATGAGAATCCAGCTCATACCTGATGTCATGTTTCTTGCTTTTGTTGGTTGATGGTGCAAAGATAATGGATTTTTTCGGTTGTTGGGTGAAAAATGTCGGCGACGGATGTTGTTTTTCCCTATTTTTGAAAATCTTTTTCAACAGATATGTCGATCCAAGCCTTCTATGTGTTCTTGATTGTCATGGCTGTGGTTGCCTTGGCAGTGTATGTAAGCCTCTTTTTTGTGGATGCGGGCTATGGCAAGTTCTACAATCCGAAATGGGGCCCTGCTGTCAACAACAAACTGGGATGGGTGCTTATGGAGTCGCCTGTATTCCTAGCCATGTTGCTGCTGTGGCTGTTCTCCGACCGCCGTGGCGACTTGGTTAGGCTGGCTTTCCTTTTCGTGTTTGAGCTGCACTATATCCAGCGGTCGTTCGTGTTCCCTTTCCGGATGCGTGGCCATAGTGTGATGCCGCTGTCCATCGTCCTGATGGGCGTCACCTTCAACGTGCTCAATGCCTTGATGCAAGGCGGTTGGATCTTCTATATCTCTCCTGACGATTATTATCCTGCCGATTGGCTCACCGACCCGAGGTTTATCGTCGGTTTTCTGGTCTTCATCATTGGGATGTATATCAACATTCAGTCCGACGACATCATACGCAACCTGCGCAAGGAGGGCGATACCAAGCATTATCTGCCAAAGCAAGGTATGTTCCGCTATGTCACTTCGGCGAATTATTTTGGTGAGTTTGTCGAATGGGTGGGCTTCGCTATCCTCACGTGGTCGTGGGCGGGTGCCGTGTTTGCTTGGTGGACTTTCGCCAACCTTGCTCCGCGCGCCCATAGGATATATGATGCCTATAAGGCCGAGTTTGGCGATGAACTTGATACGAAAAAGACAAAACGTTTTATTCCTTTCATTTGGTAATTCAATTTGATTATGGAATCCCAAATTTTCACTCCTTGTCAAATCGGCCCCGTCACCTTGCGCAACAGGGTGATACGCTCAGCGGCCTTCGAGAATATGGCTTATGGCAACCGTCCCTCTGACGACTTGTTCAACTACCACACGGCCGTAGCCCGCGGGGGTGTCGGTATGACAACGGTGGCCTACGCTGCTGTCAACCAGTCGGGCTTGTCGTTCGACGGACAGCTGTGGATGCGAGAGGAGATCGTCCCCGAGCTACGACGTCTTACTGACTCCGTCCATTCCTATGGCGCCAAGGCTTCCATCCAACTTGGACACTGCGGCAATATGACGCATCGAGCCACTTGTGGTTGCAAGCCCGTGGGCGCCTCGGGAGGCTTCAATCTATATTCGCCTACGTTCCATAGGAAACTGAAGAAAGAAGAGATATACGATTTGGTGAAAGACTTTGGCAAGGCCGTCAACCTGGCACGCGAGGCAGGCTTCGACTGTGTCGAGATCCATGCTGGCCATGGCTACCTCATCAGCCAATTCCTGTCGCCTTATACCAACCGTCGTCATGACGAGTTTGGTGGCTCGCTGGACAACCGTATGCGTTTCATGCGACTTGTCATCGAAGAGGTGATGCGTGCTGCGGGCGACGACATGGCCGTGGTGGTCAAAGTGAACATGCACGACGGTTTCCGTCGCGGCATGCAACGCGAGGAGTGCATCAAAGTAGCACAAGAGCTCGAACGCCTTGGCGTACATGCCCTCGTGCTCACGGCGGGCTTCGTCAGCAAGGCCCCGATGGAGGTGATGCGTGGCGCCATGCCATTAAAGACCTTGCGTTATTATATGGATGTGAAGAAGTTCTGGTGGCTGAAGGTAGGCCTTGCCTTGGGCGGTCGTATGGTGATTCCTGCCAGGCCTTTCAGTGAGGGCTATTTTCTCGACGACGCCAAGGAGTTTCGCTCCGCCTTGAAAATGCCGTTGATTTATGTGGGTGGCATGGTCTCGAAAGACAAGATGGAGGAAGTGCTCAATTCGGGTTTTGTGGCTTTGCAGATGGCCCGCGCTTTGGTCAACGACACTGACTTCGTTAACAAACTGCAAAGTGGCGAGGTGACGCGCAGCGAGTGCAAACACTCTAACTACTGCATCGGACGCATGTACACGCTTGAGATGCGTTGTCACCATTGCGTTGAGAATATGCCGTCGAAGCTGCAGAAAGAGATTGACGAAGCGGAAAGGAAAGGCTGACCATGACCACTGACCCTGACCCTGACCAGTTTTCCAGCGGTCAGGGTCAGGGTTCTGGGTCAGGGTCGACAAACCAAAAACTATGAACAAAAGAAAATGGATAAACGGGTTTCAGGAGGCACATGGGCATCGTCCGTGGGCTTTGGTGACGGGTGGCAGCTCGGGCATGGGACTCGAGTATGCACGCCAGTTAGCAGAAATCGGATGCAACTTACTGCTGGTCAGCAACCAAGAGGTTGAGCTACATCATGCTTCCGAGGAACTGAAACAAGGTCGGGACATCATAGTCATACCGCATTATCAAAACTTGGCCACTGAGACGGCCGCCGATGAGTTGCTTGCCTATTGTCAGTCGGAGAACCTGCAAATCGATATCCTCATCAACAACGCGGGCATGTTCTTTTTTGAGGAACTGACCACTGAGAATGAGACCAAGGCATTGACGATGATGTGCTTACATGTCTTGACACCCACTAGATTGTGCGTCGTTTTCGGTGAGGAGATGAAGAAACGAGGGTACGGATACCTTATTAATATGTCGTCGATGGCGGCCATGCTGCCTTGCCCAGGCATCACGATCTACTCGGCCACCAAGGCCTATCTGAAGAGCTTTGGTAAGTCGCTCTATTTCGAGATGCGCCCCCATGGTGTGGGTGTCACCACGGTTTGCCCAGCTGCCATCGCCACGCCGCTTTACAAATTAAAACCCAGTTTGTTGAAGTTTGGTGTGAAAATTGGAGTGATTGGTACACCACAATGGTTGGTGCGGAAGGCTTTGAAAGGAATGATGAAGAAGAAAAGGGTGGTGAAGCCGGGCTTCATGAACCTCTATCTGCCTCCTTTGATTGCTATTCTGCCCCATGGATTAGTCAATAAGTTATGGCAAAAGTACAAGTAACGGTATTGTTTTTATTGGCCTGCCTGACAGTCTCGGCCCAACGCTACGAGAAAGTGCCTTATGGCGATTTCGAGCATTGGACGGTACGTTATGTCACCGAATCGCAAGTGCTTGGCGGACAGGAGAAAAAACTTTATGTGATAGGACCCACGGACACCATCCGCAGCAACGACCCCTTCAATTACAAGAACACGATATGGGCTTCGTCGAATGCCCTCGCCAAGGTGATGGGTGTGGTGAAGGTGAGTAACAACGTTACCCCCGACCAGGGTCCAACGGGAAGATGTGCCAGGTTGGCCACTGAGTTTGCCGAATGCAGGGCGGCGGGACTCATCAATATCAGGGTGCTGGCGGGCGGTTCCATCTATTGGGGCAAATTGTTGGAACCAGTGACGGGTGTCAAAGATCCGTTCGCGTTCATGGATTGGGGCATCCCGTTTACGAAACGGCCTAAAGCACTTGTGCTCAACTACAAAGCAACTATTCCGAATACGGGCAAGTTGGTGAAAGGCACCACGTTCCGGACTACAGAGTTTAATGGATACGACCCTGCCGAGATTCTCTTTATCCTGCAATACCGTTGGGAAGACGAGAAAGGCAATATCCATGCGAAGCGAGTGGGGACGGCAGTGTATCACGTCGAAAACAGCACCAATGGTTGGCAACGCAACTTCAGAATGCCCATCATCTATGGTGATGCCAGAAAAGTGAAAGGATACCAGCCGTATATGGATTTGCGTTCGGGCGACAAGTCTATGTACGCTTTGAACAAAAAAGGCAAGAAGAAAGTCATCAAGGAAGAGGCCTGGGCCGAGGCAGATTGTCCGGTCACCCACGCCATCATGATGATCACCTCAAGCAGTCAAGGGGCTTTCGTCGGTGCTGAGGGCAACGTGCTTTGGGTGGATGAGATCCGCCTGGAGTATTGAGTGTTTTGGCTTCAGAAAGTATGTCATCCCTGCGCAGGATGGTGCGGTGGTATGGAATCTATGCTTCCTGAAGCCATCATTTTTCTTTTTCTAAATTCATTTGAATCGACTTTTCAAAACTTTTTCTATTTTTGCAGCCGTTTTGAAAAATAATGAACTATGGACTTAAGCAAAATCGTTTCGATATCCGGTAAACCTGGACTGTATGTGGTTAAATCACAAGCCGTTGGTAGGCTTATTGTGGAATCCGTTCTTGACGGCAAGTGCTCGCCGGCTTTCGCCCGCGAACGCATGAGCTCGCTTGAGGAGATCTCAATCTTCTCGACCGACGATGACCGTCCGCTCAAGGAAGTCTTCATGATGATCCATGAGAAGATGGGCGATAAGGTCGACTTCGACTATAAGAAGGCTTCAAATGATGAGTTGCGCGAGAAGTTCGCCTTTGTCATGCCTGACTACGACGAGGATGCCGTGTATCCATCCGATATGAAGAAGGTCTTCGCTTGGTATCAGATGCTCAACGACAAGGGCCTGCTCGACTTCACCGTGGAGGAAGAACAACCCGAGACCGAAGCGGAAGCCAAGGAAGAAAAAGAATAAGTTTTTCATAGGACACATTGATTGGGAGCCGCATTTAGCGGCTTTTTTTGTATCTTTGTAGCTCCTAAACGGTCAAAAATATGACAAAAAAGATAGCTGACTTCACACTAATCGGGAAGCAGGACTTCGGTCGCTCGGTATTGCTGCAGTTGCGTACGGAACGATCGTTGCCTGAAATTTCGCCTGGACAGTTCGTTCAGGTGCGTGTCGACTGCTCGCCCAGTACCTATCTGCGCCGCCCCATCTCCATCCACGACGTGGATATTCGACAAAATGAGATCACGCTGCTGGTACAGCAGGTGGGCGAGGGGACAAGGCATCTGGCAGCAGCCGAAATAGGTGATACCATCAATATGGTGCTGCCCTTGGGTAATGGATTCACCCTTCCTGATAAAGGGGAGAAGGTAGCTTTGGTCGGCGGCGGCATCGGTATTGCTCCCTTGTATTACTTCGCCAAAGTGCTGAACACGAAGGATATACGGCCCTATTTAATCTTGGGTGGAAAAACAAAAAATGACTTGCTCCGATTGGCTGACTATCAGCAGCTTGGCGAGACTTATGTGACGACGGAAGACGGCTCACTTGGTGAGAAAGGCTTTGTGACGATGCAATCGGTATGGCAGCAGCAAAACTTCGATAAGATCTACGTCTGTGGCCCGAAACCCATGATGAAGGCGGTGGCGAAGTTGGCAGCCGAAAAGGACGTCTGGTGTGAGGTGTCATTGGAGAATCTGATGGCTTGCGGCCTTGGTGCCTGTCTCTGCTGTGTGGAGGACACCGTCGACGGTAACGTGTGCGTCTGCAAGGAAGGTCCGGTATTTAACACAAGGAGGTTGAAATGGTGAACATGACGATAGACTTGGGTCGCGGCCTGGTGCTGCGCAACCCTGTGATGACGGCTTCGGGTACCTTTGGCTATGGCGAGGAGTACACCGATTTCGTGGATTTGTCCCAATTGGGCGGCATCATCGTGAAAGGCACGACGCTCCATCCGCGCGAGGGCAATCCCTATCCGCGCATGGCTGAGACGCCTTCGGGGATGCTCAACTGTGTCGGATTGCAAAACAAAGGCGTACAATACTTTATCGATACCATTTATCCTCGCATCAAGGACTTCGATACCAACGTGCTGCTCAACCTCTCGGGTTCCACCTTGGAGGATTATGTGAAAGGCGCCGAGATGGTGGATACCTTGGACAAGATTCCTGCCATCGAGTTGAATGTCTCTTGTCCTAATGTGAAGCAAGGTGGAATGGCCTTCGGCGTGACCACCACGGGCATTTCGCAAGTCGTCTCCGAGGTGCGTAAGGTGTATCATAAGCATTTGATGGTCAAGTTGTCGCCGAATGTGACTAATATCGCAGAGATTGCCTTGGCTGCCGAGGCCGCAGGTGCCGACTCGGTGTCGCTTATCAATACCTTGATGGGCATGGCCATTGACGCGGAGAAGCGCAAGCCGAAGCTATCTGTGATTACAGGTGGCCTGTCAGGTGCCTGCGTGAAGCCTGTGGCCTTGCGCATGGTGTGGCAGGTAGCCAATGCGGTGAAAATCCCCGTAGTAGGCTTGGGAGGCATTTCCAGCGCCACCGATGCCGTCGAGTTTATGCTCGCGGGCGCCTCTGCCATCGAAATCGGCACGGCCAATTTCATCGATCCTGCCGTCTCAGCGAAGGTTGTATGGGGGATTAACGAATATTGCGAGCGGCATGGATTCCAGAAGGTTACGGAGCTGATTGGGGCTTTGGAAACTTAAACAAAATTTACCTCAGGGCTAATTTTTATCCCGAATTTGGCCTCCACGGAATTTTGAATTCTTTGGGCCAAATCTACTATGTCCTGACCTTTCCCGCCACCATAATGCACCAAAACGAGCGCTTGCTTCTCAAATACGCCCACATGCTCGTTGCGCCAGCCTTTCCAACTTACGGTCTCTGCGTTCTGAGGTCCCTGAGCCTTCGGTTCCTGAGTTTGTCGAAGGAGTCGAAGGGCCGATGGGCCGCTGTGCTCAATCAGCCACCCCGCTGGAACTTTCACCTTGCCATCAGGCTCGTCATAGTGTGGCATGTCGGGATAATCCTCTTGCAAAGCATTAAATTGTGCTCTGTCAATGACGGGATTCTTGAAGAAGCTTCCTGCGCTACCAATCTGCTTCACGTCCGGCAATTTGGCGTCACGAATGTCACAGATGGCGTCGTGGAGCTGCTGCAAGGTCGGACTAACAATGCCATTTTGTTCCAGATAGGCCTTGATGTTGCCGTATTCCAGATGGAGTGGGGCGTCTTTCTTCAGCATGAAGTCCACCGAGGTGATGACGTATTGCCCCTTTAGTTCACTTTTGAAAATGCTCTCGCGGTAGCCAAAAGCACATTCTTCTTTAGTGAAAACTCGTTTGTTGCCCGTGGCTAATTCGATGGCTTCGCATTGCAAAAAGCTGTCTTTCAGTTCCATGCCGTAGGCGCCGATGTTCTGCACGGGTGCTGCCCCGACTTTACCCGGGATATGGGCGAGGTTCTCTACGCCATGCCAACCCTTGCCGACGCAAAAACGCACGAACTCGGGCCAGTCCTCGCCGGCTTGGGCACGGACGATGACGTCGTTTTCGTTTTCCCCAAGGATCTCGACGCCTTTTGTGTTGATGTAAACTACGAGGCCGTCAAACACCTCCTCTTGGAAGAGAACGTTGTTTCCGCCACTGAGGACAAGGAATCTTTCCTTTTTGAATTCAGGAGTGGTGACGAGTTGGCGCAACTCATCGATATCGTTGATTTCGATGAAGTATTTCGCTACTGCATCGAAGCCGAAGCTGTTGTAGGGTTTGAGGCTGACGTTGGTTTTCATGGGTGCAAAAATACACAATAGAAGTGAAAAACCATCGTTTCATCAAAAACATTCGTATCTTTGTCCCATGAAACGCGCCATCGTATCGGTGATTAACGACTTGGTCACGGACCAACGGGTCAACAAGTCGTGTCTGGCTTTGCAAAAGGCTGGCTACGAGGTGCTTTTGGTGGGACGGAAGCAGCGTAAGAGTCCGCCAATGGACGAACGCCCCTACGCCTCGCATCGCATGAAACTGCTTTTCGAGAAGGGGCCATTATTCTATGCCGAATACAACATTCGACTCTTCCTCTTCCTCTTGTTTCATCGAGCACAATTCATGCTGTCCAACGATTTGGATACCATCTTGCCCAATTATTTTATCTCGCGTGTGAAAGGCATTAAGATGGTTTTCGACAGCCATGAATATTTCACCGAAACGCCAGAGCTGGTGCATCGTCCCAAGGTGCAGCGCGTGTGGAAGCGGATTGAAGGCTTCGTGGTGCCCAAATTGGATGAGATGATCACGGTCTGCGACAGCATCGCCGACCTTTTCCGTGAGAAATACGGCGTGAAGGTGCACGTCATCCGCAATATCCCGCCGCGCAAGACCTTGCCTCCGAAAGGCGACAAGGAAGCTCTGGGCCTGCCAACCGACAAACATCTCTTGATACTGCAAGGTTCTGGCATCAATATCCAACGAGGTGCCGAGGAACTGGTGCGGGCCATGGCACTCTTGGACGACTGCTTCTTGATGATCATCGGTGGCGGCGATGTGTTGCCTCTCTTGAAACAGATGGTGGAGGATATGAAGATCACTGACCGTGTTTGCTTCTTCCCGAGGATGCCTTACCAGCAAATGATGGCCTACACGCAACTCGCCGAGTTAGGCTTCTGCCTCGACAAGGACACCAACCTCAACTATCGCTTTAGCCTGCCCAATAAACTCTTTGACTTCATCCAAGCAGGTGTGCCCATCGTGGCCTCGCATTTAACTGAAATCGAGAAGATCATCCGACAATACGATCTTGGCTTGTTCATCGAGAACCATGAGCCTGAGACTATCGCCGCCACCATCTGCGAGGCCTTGTCGGACGAGGCGAGAAGGGCGCAATGGAAACAAAACTTGTCCGTCGCAGCACAGGATTTGTGTTGGGAGAACGAGGAACAGAAACTGCTTGAAATCTACAGACATTATGAATGATACGGATTATCATCTACATATAATTGCCTTCGACGTGCCATATCCTGCCAATTACGGCGGAGTCATCGACGTGTTTTATCGTGTGAAGTCACTCATTGAGGCGGGCATTAAGGTGCATCTGCATTGCTTTGAGTATGGTCGCGGCGAGCAGGAGATTCTGAAACGCTGCCACGAGGTGAAGTATTACAAACGCAACACGTCATTCTCCAAACAGCTGAGCTTCACGCCGTTCATCGTCAATTCTCGCCGTTCTGAGGCTCTAGTGCAAGATCTGCTGAAGGATGACTATCCCATCCTTTGTGAGGGCTTGCATACCACCGCAGTACTCCTCGACAAACGCTTGAAAAACAGAAAGATCTATGTCCGTGCCCATAATGTGGAGCATGACTACTACAAAGGCTTGGGCGATACTGAACGATGTGGATGGAAACGGCTTTTCTATCATGCCGAGGCTTGGAAGCTGCGACGTTACGAGCCTGTGTTGAAGAAGGCTGCTGGCATTTTCGCCATCTCGCAACAGGATGCGGCGTATTTTGAAAAACAATACAAGAATGTCATCCTTGTTCCGGGCTTCAATGCCGCCGACTCGGTATGCTCGGAGACGGGGAGGGGCGACTATGTGCTGTATCACGGTAACCTCTCAGTGCGCGAGAATGAGGACGCTGCCAAGTGGCTGATAGAGAATGTCTTTTCTGAGTTGGACTTGCATTGCGTCGTTTCGGGCTTGAACCCTTCCGAAAAACTATTGAAACTGGCCGAGAGATATCCAAATGTCACCTTGGTCGCCAATCCCGACGATGCAGAGATGATTGACCTTTTGCGACAGGCGCAGGTGAATATTCTGGTGACCAACCAGCCCACGGGATTGAAGCTGAAGTTGTTGAATGCACTGTATAATGGACGCTTCTGCTTGGTCAATGCCGATATGGTGAAAGGCACATCTTTGGACAGTCTCTGCGTGGTGGCTGACGAGCCGGAGCAGATGATAGCCGAAATCAAAAGGTTGATGGAGGAAGACTTTACGGAAGAAGACATCGAGGAACGCGACGCCCAGATGCGGCAACTTTATGATAATGAGTCCAATGCGAGGAAAATCATTGAAGCTATAAGCTTTAAGCCGTAAGCTATAAGCCCGCTTGTTGCTGTCATTTGCTTACGGCTTATGGCTTACAGCTTATAGCTCAAAAATCACTCCATCTCCGAACACACCACTGTCCCATTCTTACAATTAGCGATGCGGGAAGGGTACTTCTGCATGAGCGTGTAGTTGTGTGTCGCCATCAGTACGGCGGTGCCGCTCTCGCTGATATTGCGTAGCAGTTTCATCACCTCTAAGGTCGTGTCGGGGTCGAGGTTGCCTGTGGGTTCGTCGGCGAGGATGACATCGGGAGCGTTGAGTAATGCGCGGGCGATGGCGATGCCTTGCTGCTCGCCGCCCGACATCTGGTGGGGCATGCTCTTGCGTTTGTCGCTCAATCCCACCATCGCCAGCACCTCGTCGATGCGTCTTGAGATCTCCACGGGGTTGGTCCAGCCGGTGGCACCCAGCACAAACGAGAGGTTTTTCTCCACGTCTCGGTCGGAGAGCAGCTGGAAGTCTTGGAAGACGATGCCGATCTTGCGGCGCAAATAAGGTATGTCTTTTCTCTTGAGTTGTGTGAGGTCGTAGCCAGCCACGTGGAAGATGCCGTCGCGGGCGGGCAACTCGCCATACAAGGTCTTGAGCAGCGATGACTTACCGCTTCCTGTGCGACCGATGAGATAGATGAATTCGCCCTTATGGAGCGTCAGGTTGACATCGCTAAGGACGAGGTTCTCCTGCTGAAATATCGAGGCGTTTTTGATGTCAATGATAGGTTCGGACATATTGTTATTTATTGAGATTCCCTTCGGGAATGGAGTTTTTCGTGTTTTAATCATGCGGCGGCAAGGATTGCTTATTGAATTGTGGTGCCATATGCCGCCGCGAACAAACATGACACCGTTCGCCATTCCCGAAGGGAATCTAATTGCAGCTTACCAGCTTCCCGAGGCGCCGCCACCACCGAAGCCGCCGCCGCCGAAACCACCAAACCCTCCGCTGTGTCCTCCTCCGCCGAAGCCTCCTCCTGAGGGGATCCAGATGGTGCGGGAGCCGCCGCCGGAGTAGTGCTGGCCGCTACCGCCTGAGAACTTGATGAGGATGAATATGATGACAACAATGATAATGAAGATGGTAACCCAGAGTGGGGTGCCCTTGTTGTAATCGTCTTGTGAGAACTTGCCCGAGCAGAGGTCCATGATCACGTCGACGGCTTTTTCGATGCCTTTGTAATAGTGGCCTTCCTTGAATTCAGGAATCATCTCTTTCTCGATGATTTTTTTTGCCGTGGCATCGGTGACGTAAGGCTCCATGCCATAGCCAGGGCTGATGTCGACGTAGCCTTTTTGGGTGCCTTTCTTGGGCTTCACGAGGATGACCAAACCGTTGCCCTTGTCTTTTTGTCCTACACCCCAGCTGTGTCCGATCTTCGTGGCATATTCGTGGATGTCGTAGCCCTGCAAGTCATCGACGAGCATGACGAGAATCTGGGTGGAGGTGCTGTCGTTGTAGGCAACCAGTTTGTCCTCTAAATATCTGGTTTGTATGGATGTCAGCGTGCCCGTGTAATCGTTCACCAGTCGTGGCGGGTTGGATGGAGTGGGTAACTGGGCTTGTGCCGTCGTGCCGAACGAAATCAGCATGATGAGCAAGCTGAGCAACAGGAAGGAAATAGGTCTATTAGTTGTTTTCATAGGAGATGTCATCGGGGATTTCGTTGATGTCGTCGGATTGGTAGGGGAAGTAGGTCTTCAGCTTCTCGCCGCAACGTTGGATGCCTTGTTCGAGTCCCTCGGCGAAACGACCTTCTTTGAAATGGCTCTGCATCAGGTCCTTCACGTCGTTCCAAAAGCCGTCTTCCACCACTTTGTTGATGCCTTCGTCGCCGAGGATGGCGAACTTGTGGTCGTGGACGGCCAAGTAGATAAGCACGCCGTTACGCAATTTGGTCTTGTTGAGTTTCAGACGCTTGAAGACAGTGAGACTCCGTTTCTCCACATTGCCTCGACAGTGGTTTTCGATGTGCACTTTGATCTCGCCTGAGGTGTTGAGTTCGGCCTTCCTGATGGCTTCCACCACGCGGCGGTCTTCCTCGTGATTCAGTATGGTGATGGCGTTGGACATTTTTTTTGTTTCTTTGGGTGCAAAAATAATCATTTTCCAATAATTCGCATACGGAAGACGTTCTGTCGTTAATTTTTTGTTTCTTTGCAAGGTTAAACAATAAAACACGAATTACTATGAACAAAACTTTAAAGACGATTGCGGCCTTGATGCTGATGACTTTAGCTCTAATTGCCGCAGGATGTGGTTCAAAAAACTCCAATAAAGAAACTAAAAACGGTGAAGTCGAAAACACAAAGGTTGAAAATGAAGCAGTGGCCAATCCCGGCGAGGTTAAAAGCGTTGCTGAAGGCGAGGTCTACAATGGACATGCTTTCGTCGATCTAGGCTTGCCAAGTGGCACGCTTTGGGCGACTTGCAATGTTGGCGCAGATAAGCCGGAGGACTACGGCGACTACTATGCTTGGGGTGAAACTACGGTAAAACCCTCGTACGATTGGGTGAATTATAAGTATTGTGAGGGCGGTGAGTCAAACCAACTGACTAAGTATTGCAGTTCTTCGGAAGATGGGTTTAAAGGCTTTAACGATAAACTGAACACCTTGGATCCGGCTGATGATGCTGTGACGGCCAATTGGGGCGATGGATGGTGCATGCCTACCGAGGCACAGTGGAGGGAATTGTTAGACAACACCACCTGCACTTGGACGACGTTTAATGGGGTGAAAGGCCGTCTCATGACTGCCGCTAATGGAGGTAGCCTCTTCCTGCCTGCTGCCGGTTTCCGCAGTAATGAGCTTCAAGATACTGAAAAGAATGCTTTCTATTGGTCGAGTTCGCTTTGCATTGATGTACCAAGCCGTGCAAGGTATTTTTATTTTTACGATTCTGAGGCTTTTGACATGGATGAAGATGCCCGCTATTACGGTTATCCGGTTCGCGCCGTGCGTTCCAAAGAATGAGCTGTTTTATTATGCGGTATCAAGCAATTAAGTGATTGATTATGAATGGCCTGTTGAAGATCATGGCTACCATGATGCTATTGATGGTTGTTGCAGTGAGTTGCAACAAACCGGAAGCGTCGGATGATGGAGGGAACGAAAATGGCAATGAGCTCAATGACCATGAATTCGTTGACCTTGGCTTGCCGAGCGGTATCTTGTGGGCTACCTGTAACGTTGGAGCTGACGCGGCTGAGGGATTTGGCGACTTCTTTGCCTGGGGCGAGACCGAAACCAAGGAACTCTATGATTGGAAGAGCTACAAATACGGAGTTTTCTTCTATGAACGTTATGAGTTGAACAAATACTGCACCGATTCGGTTTATGGACAAAACGGATTTGTGGACCATCTGACCCTTTTGGAACCCAATGATGATGCAGCCAAGGTTTGTTGGGGCGCGGATTGGCGCATGCCCACCATAGAGGAATGGGAGGAATTGTTCCTGAATACGACGGGCACTTGGGTTGTGCAAAATGGTGTGAATGGGTGGCTTTTAACTGCTTCCAATGGAAACAGTGTCTTCCTGCCCGCTGCCGGCTACTGGTGGGATGGCGTGTATAATGCAAACTTGGGCCTCTACTGGTCGAGTTCGATTAACAAGGAGTATCCGTACCGTGCGTGGAGTTTCCACTTCAATTCGGACAGCAGCCATCTTTGCGGTAGCAGCGACCGAAACAGGGGACAGACGGTGCGGGCGGTTTGCTTGGGGAAGTAATTTATTTTGTTTCTTCGCAATGTCAAACAACTAAAACACAACAGATATGAGCAGAACATTGAAGGCAATAGCAGCCTTGATGCTGATGATGGTTTTTGCGGAAGGCTGTCAAAAACCTGATGATGGAGGAAATGACCCTGAGCAACCGGTTGTTGGACTGTTTTCGATCAATGACAGTACTAGGGTGTGCTTTTCACCAGGCAATCTGCAATACCAAGCCTCAACTGATACATGGCGCTTTGCCGAACATCAATGGGATTATATCGGAGAGGGCAACGCCAATATCTCTGAAACCTACGATGGTTGGATTGACCTTTTTGGTTGGGGAACGGGTGACCATCCAACGGATACCTCAACTTATATGGAGCCTGTTGTCTATGGCACTTTTGCAGATTGGGGCGATAATTCTATTCAAAATTGGATTGGCCCTGAATGTCAATGGCGGACTCTTGAATGGATGGATTGGCATTATTTGTTATTCATCCGAAATACTGATTCGGGTATTCGTTTTTCTACCGCGACGGTTAATGGTATTAAAGGTTTGATATTGTTACCTGATGATTGGGATATGTCCATTTATGGTTTTCTTAACTTCAATAATCAAGTAAATGAGTCAGAAGAGAACATTATTACGTTGCAAGAATGGGAAATAATAGAAAGGAAGGGCGCTATTTTTATGCCTAATGCAGGGATTCGGCTTGGGACAACGGTAAAATGGATCCAAGATTATGGTTTATATTGGATAGCTGGACCATCCGATCCAATTGCTTATGTGTTTTATGTTCAGTGTGCAGGAAAAATGGTGGGACTGCCCAATTATTGTCCCCGATATGCAGGGTTGTCCGTACGCCTTGTCCGAAATGCCGAATAATGAAAATCCCTGCGATACCAAATGGCATTGTAGAGATTTCTTTGATGATCCGTCAATAAAGCAACCCAAACATCCATAGCGGGATTTTATTTCCATAGCCCACTTCGGTTTCGTCAATGGCCATTGATGCTGTTTTCAGCTGGGAAAAGAAGTAAAATAATTCTGTGTGTTCATGGTTGATTGTTTTTCTTTCTATTTTTGCCACGAAAAACAGATTCGTTATGCACCACGACATATTTATCAGTTATTCAAGCAAGCAGAAAAGTATTGCAGATGGTGTTTGCCATTATTTGGAGGAGAATGGTTTCAAATGTTGGATGGCTCCGCGTGATATTCCTGTTGGGAGTGAATACGGCGATTTGATAGAAGAAGCCATTAAAGCTTGTAAGGCAGTTGTTCTGGTGTTTTCAGAAGCAGCTTCCATTTCCAAATGGGTTAAAGGGGAAATCAATGTTGCTTTTACCGAAGACAAACCAATCTTGCCTTTTAGAGTGGATGAAACGGAGATTAAGGGCGGATTTAGGGTAATGTTGAATCAAATGCACTGGATTGATGCCTATCCACATTATGTTGACAGATTGCCCGATTTGTTGAATTCCATTTCTGGTTTGCTTGGCAGACATTCGAAAAATGTGAATGTCGAACGTGACATACTAAAAACAATAGGAGGTAAGCCAAATCGTTCCGAAAAGCCTGCAAATTCCTTTAATGGCCATGAATATGTAGATTTAGGTCTACCTAGCGGTACACTTTGGGCAACCTGCAATGTGGGCTCCAGTAAACCCGAAGATTACGGTGATTATTATTCTTGGGATGAAGGTAGTAGAGTTGCTGCTCAGTGGGGTAATGGTTGGAGTATGCCAACTAAGGAACAATGGAATGAATTGAAAGGATATGCGAAAAGTATATGGACAACAAAAAACGGGGTGAAGGGTAGATTGTTCTCTGCAAGCAATGGACAAAGTCTTTTCCTACCCGCTGCTGGTAACCGTTACGGTGGTAGTCTATGCGGTGTGGGCAGACGATGCTATTACTGGTTGGGCTCGCTTTATACGGATCGCCCGAACTTCGCTTGGGGTCTTGACATCAGTTCGCATAGTTGCGACATGAACTACAACTACTATAGCAGCGGTTTCTCTGTACGCCTTGTTTGCTCCTCGCATTAGAACTAACCTTTTATCGTTACTGGCTCCGCGGACAGGGCCGAGTTCATCGCGTTATCCCAAAGTCTCGCTGCTTTGTTGGAATTTCTTTTCCCCAAAAAGACAATGACCGCTTCAACAATCGTCAAAGCGGTCATGGTCATAGTCACAAGTCATAGTCAGATTACAACTTTTCAAGATTTCTCTTCACAAACTCGCTCAAATCCTTGCCCTTAAGCAAGTTTTTCGAGAGCAAAGCGAGGTCGTAAATCTGCCGGATGGTGGCTTCCTGAGCGGCTTCGTCTTTGTCCAAAAGGCCGGTGATAACGGGGCTGTTCGTGTTGAGCATCAGCGTGTAGCTGTCGGGCATCGAGCCGTAGAACGACATGGGGCCGCCGCCCATCTGTTCCATCTCCTTCATACGGCGCATCCACTCGTTTTGGGTGACCTCCACGGGAGCGGCTTCGGCACCTTCGTTGCTGAACTCCACGTTGAACTTCACCTTGTCGATGACCTTCTCGAAGGCGGCCTTCACGGTCTCTTTCTGCTTGTCGTCGAGGCCCGAGGCGGCTTCTTTGTCGTCCTTCACGATGAGTTTGTCGATGGTGTTGGAGTCGACGCGGGCAAACATCGCGCGGTTGTCATCGCCCTTTTCGCCTTCTTTCTGTTCGTAGGCACTGATGAAATGCGGGTCGAGGATGCCGTCCATCATCAACACGTTGTAGCCCTTCGCCTTGGCGTTCTCGATGTTGGTGTATTGGTCGTCCTTGTCGGTGGCGTAGAGGTAGACGAGGAACTTGTCCTTGTTGGTCTGTTGGTCCTTGATGAGGGCCTTATACTCCTCGATGGTGTAGTATTTGTCGTCGGTGTCCTTGAAGAGGAAGAATTTCTCGGCGCGTTCGTAAAACTTCGGGTCGCTCATCATACCGTATTCGATGAACACGCGAATGTCGTCCCAGTTCTTCTGGTAGGCCTCGCGGTCTTTCTTGAAGAGCTCTTCTAGTTTCTCGGCCACTTTCTTGGTGATGTAGGTCGAGATCTTCTTCACGTTCTGGTCGCTTTGCAGGAAGGAGCGGCTGACGTTCAGCGGGATGTCGGGCGAGTCGATGACGCCGTGCAGCAGCGAGAGGAACTCGGGCAGGATGCCTTCCACCGAGTCGGTGACGAAGACCTCGTTGCAGTAGAGTTGGATCTTGTTGCGCTGGAACTCGTAGCGGTTCTTCACCTTCGGGAAATAGAGGATGCCCGTGAGGTTGAAGGGGTAGTCCACGTTGAGGTGGATGTGGAACAGCGGCTCGCCGAAGTTCATCGGGTAGAGCGTGTGGTAGAAGTCGTTGTATTCCTCGTCCTTGATGTCGGTCGGGGCTTTCTTCCACAGCGGGGCCACGTCGTTGATGATCCAAGGCTTCTCCACTTCCTTGGTCTTGGGTTTGCCGTCCTTGTCGGTCTCGCCTTCGATTTCCTCCTGCACTTTCTTGGTGCCGAATTGAATCGGGATGGGCAAGAACTTGCAGTATTTGTTGAGCAGTTCACGGATGCGGCCTTCTTCGAGGAACTCGGCGGAGTCGTCACTGATATAAAGGATGACATCGGTGCCGCGGTCGCCCTTGGGGATTTCGTTCATGGTGTACTCGGGGCTGCCGTCGCACTCCCAGATGACGCCGTTAGCGCCTTCTTCCTTGCAGGACTTCGAAATCAGCGACACCTTCGAGGAGACCATGAAGGCGGAGTAGAAGCCCAGTCCGAAGTGGCCGATGATGTTGGCGGCTTCGGCTTCGCTCTGGGTCTTGAACTTGGCGATGAACTCCTCCGCACCTGAGAAGGCGATTTGGTTGATGTACTTATCCACCTCTTCGGCGTTCATGCCGATACCTCTATCTCGCACGGTGAGGGTCTTTTTCTTCTTGTCGACTTCCACCTTGATGGTGAGGTCGCCCAGCTCGCCCTTGAACTCGCCCGAGGCGGCCAAGGCTTTCAGTTTTTGCGTGGCATCCACGGCATTGCTGATGATTTCGCGCAGGAAGATCTCCTGGTCCGAATACAAGAATTTCTTGATGACAGGGAAAATGTTTTCTGTCTTTACTCCAATGTTACCGGTAGTTTGCATATTTCAAGATTTTAAATTTCAAAATTTCACGATTTCTAATTTCAAGATTGGCCGATGGCTTATGGCTCCTGGCCTATGGCAGCTTCATGAAAGGCATTGATTTCAAGCCTTGGTTGAAGCGGCCATAGGCTATAGGCCATCGGCCATTGTCAAATTGTGTGCCATTTGGAAAACTGACATTTTGGCAAGGATTCATGGACGGTTTTGGTATTGTGTTGCTTATTTACTTACATTTGCAGCATAGTAATTTAGAAGTATGGAGAACACAAAAGAATATATAGCATTTATTAGTTATCAGCGAAAAGATGAAGAATGGGCTGAATGGCTTCAACATCAGTTGGAACACTATCGTCTGCCATCAAACATTCTTGAGGGACATCCAGAATTGCCTCACGAAATAAGGCCTTTGTTTCGTGATGCAACAGAACTATCAGGAGGTATATTGTCTAAAGAAATCAAATTGGCACTTGAGAATTCTCACTATCTCATTGTGATTTGTTCTCCCAATTCCTCGAAATCTGTGTGGGTAAATAAGGAAGTACAGACATTCATTGATATGGGAAAGCTGGAGTATATCATTCCGTTTATTGTTGATGGCATTCCTTATGCTCAATCTGAAGCAGAATGTTTTGTTCCTGCTCTTGCCAGTTTGCGAGGACAAGAACAGGAGTTACTAGGTATTAGTATTTCAGAAATGGGTCGAGAAGTAGCCTCTATTAAGGTTGTAGCTAGAATGCTCAACCTTCGATTTGATATGCTTTGGCAGCGATATGAGCGAGAGAAAGAGGAAGAACGAAAGAAACTAATTGAGACAAATAACAAAATCCGAAGGAATCAGGCTAGATTCATTTCAGAAAAAGTATTAGATCTTGTAGAAGAGAAAAACTCTTATACGGGGTGCCTTCTCGCATTGGAGGTGTTGCCAACAGCTTCTAATTCCGATTATCCTTATACACCTGAAGCAGAAAGAGCATTTAGAATAGCGATTCAAAAGAACAGTGCTTTGTTGCATGGGCATAGTATATGTGTAAACACAGCTGTTTTCAACAAAAACCGCAGATGGATTCTATCCGCAGCTGTGGATAAGACGATAAGATTGTGGGATGTTTATTCGGGAACATGCTTCAGGGTTTTTTCTGGGCACTCCGATGATGTAACGTCTGCTGTTTTCTTTGATAATGAGAAAAAGATTATTTCCGTTTCTAAAGACTGCACGATACGGGTTTGGGATATTCAGTTAGGTGTCTGTGAAAAGGTTATAGAAGGCCATCAAGAGATGATAACATCTGTTAGTCTCAATAGTGATGAGAGCTGTTTTGTCACCACTTCCAACAAGATCATAAAGCTATGGGACGCTTTTTCTGGAGAATGTCTAAATACTTTGTTCGGCCATGAAGATTGGGTCAATGATGCCAAATTCAGCCTTGACAATCAACTGATTGTGTCGGCATCAAGTGATAATACAATCCGAATATGGGCGGTTTCTGGTGAATGTGTAAAGGTGTTTAAAGGACCAGAAGAGGTTGACTGGGCATTAAAAGCTCATTTTAATCATGAAGGAACAACTATTGAAAGCCTTTTTTCAGATGCACTTGGCTATGAATATGCGATTGACTGGAATTTCATTACAGGTGATATCATTGATAAGAAATTCATTGATTCATCTGATGAAACGCAGGAAAAAATGTCTGATGTTGTTCCCAAAGGCTGTGATGTGCATTTTTGGAAAGAAGATTCTGAATTATGTCAAGGCATACTGCAAGGTCATGCCAATATAGTAAACTCTGTTAGTTTCAGTTCCGATGGGAAATACGTTGTTTCAACATCAGACGATAAGACTGTAAAAATATGGGATCTTGAAAACTATAAATGTATTGTGACTTTGGAAGGACATACAAGTTACACAAAGACTGCGGTATTCAGTCCAGACGAAAGTCTTGTTCTTTCTACCTCCTCGGACAAAACTGCAAAGCTTTGGGATGTGAAAACTGGTGAATGCCTTAATACATGGGGGGCGTTGAAAGGCAATTGGGCTTATTCTGCAGCATTCAGCCCTAATGGTGAATTTTTCGCAATTGCCACCTATGAAGGCATAGAGTTGTATTACACGAGAAGTAGGGCATTAATTAAAAAGATATATACTTCTTCCTCTTATGTGGCTTTTAGTCATGATGGTAAGCAATTGGCATCTGCTTGCAATAACTATGGAATTCGATTATTTAATATTGATAGTGGAAGGTGTGTTCAGACATTTGCCCACAATGTGCGAACATCGCTTGTGGCTTTTTGCACAAATAGTAATTGTTTGGTGTCTATTACTGACCATAAACTATGTTTATGGGATTTGAATGACAATAGTTGTTCGCGGACTTATGATATTTCAGTAGAACACATTTCGCTTAATCCAAAGGATAAAAGATGCGTTTATACATCTAGTAGGTTATTTGGTAATAACTCTCTTCATGTTTTGGATTTAATATCAGGTAGAAAGATTCAGACGTTTGACGGACATACAAGCATTGTGAGTTCAGTCGCTTTTAATCCTCAAGGTGATAGGATCGCATCGGGGTCATGGGACTATAGCATCAGAATATGGGAAAGTCCTACGTTAAGTGTGTTGGTAGAAAAAGCCAAAGAACGTTTCAAAGACCGTCCGCTTACACCCGAGGAACGTCGCCAGTATTATTTGGAATGATATACTAAACTGTATTTGAAATGAACAGCGAAATCTACGAATTCTACAACAACGGCGCGGAAATAGGGCGCTTGGAGCGTGGCCTGGGCAAGGTGGAGTTTCATCGCACGAAGGAGATTCTGGCGCGCTATGTCGACACAGGTAAGGTGATCTACGACATCGGCGGCGGCATTGGGATGTATGCGGCTTGGTTGGCTAAGAATGGCAACGAGGTGCATCTCATCGAGCTGGCGGAGAAGGCCGTGGAGTATGCCAAGGCTAATATGATGCAGGATTGCAGTTTCGTTGCCGAGACGGGTGACGCACGTCACATCAACCGCCCCGATGAAAGCGCCGATGTGGTGCTGCTGATGGGGCCGCTGTATCATCTGCGCGATAGGAAAGACCGTATGCAGACACTGCGCGAGTCGTTGCGTGTGTTGAAGAAAGGAGGCCTCTTGGTGGCCGCTGGCATCTCCAAGTTCAGTTCCATGACATGGGCCTTGTCGGTCTATGGCGAGAAGAAGAACGAGAATCTCGTGGAATTCCTCGACGACCCTGTGTTTTTCAACATGATCAAAGGCGAGATGA
>CAMYYV010000013.1 GCA_947303625.1 uncultured Bacteroidales bacterium
CGGCGTCGAGGACGGTGCGGTTAGCCTTGATCACTTGGTCCTTGCCTTTGAACTTAGTCTCGAAATAAGCATAAACGGTGTCGAGATTGCGGTTGAAGAGATACATCACGATGCCGAGGGCGAACATGTTCTTCGATTTCAGCATCGACTTGTTGTCCATGCCGAAGTCCTTCAGGGCCTCTTTGGTGAGTTCCGAGATGGGGGCCTTGACCACCTGATAGTCAGCGAGAGTACCGTCGATGGTCGGGTCGTCGTCATAGCCAGCCTTCTCGAGGGCCTTTTCGGTCACCGAGTCGGAGTCGAAGATGATGATGGTTCCAGGACGGAGCCAGCGCATGTTAGCCTTAATGGAGGCGGGGTTCATGGCCACGAGGACGTCACAGAGGTCGCCAGTGGTGTGAACGGGTTTGTGTCCAAAGTGCACTTGGAAGCCAGAGACGCCAGCCACGGTGCCTTGCGGCGGGCGGATTTCAGCCGGATAGTCCGGGAAGGTGGCGAAATCGTTTCCGGCAAATGCTGTTGAATCCGAAAAGAGATTTCCGGTAAGTTGCATACCATCGCCTGAGTCGCCAGAGAATCTGATGACGACATGTTCAAGCGGTACAACCTTACTTTTTGCTGTCATGATTATTGATTTAAAGATTTAATATTCAAATATTTAAAGATTTCTAAATGGCTTTCAGCTTGCAGCAATCAGACTTCAGTCAGTCTAAACCGATCTGATAGCAGACTGCCAATGGCAGACAGCCTTAAAAAACGCTGCAAAGTTATATAATAAAAAGGTGCAATCCCAAACAATTCCGCTTTTTATTTTCCTTTTTAGAAGCATTTTCCTATCCGTTTCATTGTCAAATGATTAGCTTATATTCTTATTTAGACTGAATAAAAATTTCCTATTTGGTCGCATTGGAATGAAAGTTGTAGTATTTTTGCGGCACGAAAAACGAAAACTCAAAACTAACTTAAAATTAAAAACACTATGGCTTACAAAATCACTGATGCCTGCGTTGCTTGCGGCACTTGCATTGACGAATGCCCGGTGGGCGCTATTTCGGAAGGCGACATCTATGTCATCGACCCTGATACCTGCGTTGGTTGCGGCACTTGCGCCGGCGCTTGCCCGAACGAAGCAATCGTTGAAGACTAATTGACACGAATGAAACTACATTAGAGATGAGAAAAGCCTGCCCAAAACAGGCTTTTTTCATTTTTTTTGTCAGTTTTTGGCAGTTTGGCAAACTATTTGCTATTTTTGCACCGTTCTTTGAAAGAAAAGACTTCAAACAAATAACCTAATTACTAACTAAAATCATTCAAAAAATGAAGAAATTAGCTTTGGCACTTGTGTGCCTCGTCAGCGTTGCCTTCTTAGCAAGCTGCGATCCGGAAATCACCAATCCGCAACCTACGATCGCCGTCATGACTGGCGAAAACTTCGTGTATGATGGCCAAGTCCTCGATGTCAACACCGATTACTCACTTGGTTTCAACGCTGCTTCAAACAGCCAGACCCTTAAGGAACTCAAGACCTTCACTCTGAGCATTAAGATTCTTGACAACGATGGTGAAGAGATGGATTCTAACGTCAACACCATTGATGTGAGCGGAACTGAGTATCAGTACCTTGATGAAGAGTTCGGCTTCGTCCTCAGAAGCGAAATCATCGGCAAGGCTGAAATCACTGCCACAATCACCGACGTTGATGGCCAACTGGCCACCACGACCCTCGTTGTGAGCATCAACATGCCCGCCGAGCCTCTGACCATCACCGATTTCACCTGGAACCGTCACGGCGCCGCCGATGCCACCGGTCTGGCCGAATTTGGTCTGAAATGGACGAAGAACGAGAGAGCCATCTATGCCGTCATCGAGCCCCTGGCTGGTGCCACGCTGTACAAATTCGAGCCCTCCGTTTGGAATCAAGTGACCACCACTGTTGAAAAGGCTGCTGCCTTCGAAGGCATGGTGAGCATTTCGCAATGGAAGGAATTCAACACCGCTGGTGCTGTCAACCAAGACCTGGATGTTGTTTTGGGTTCCATCTACAATGGTGAGATGTACCTGATGCACGTCACCCACGGCCACATCGAATCCTTCAAGGGTACCGATGTCACCCTCACTGGCCAAGCCAAATAAGGGAATCCTTTCCGGAAACAAAAAAGGTGCGCTGCAACAGCGCACCTTTTTTTGTCTTACTCCGCGAAGGCGTGACTGATCTTCCGGTTGATTTGCAATAGCCGCTTCTCGTCCAGTTTCACCACCGCACGGTCGTATGTCATCAAACCGTTGAGTTCGGTCTCGCAGTCGGTGGTCTGCGTATAGACCGCAGCCGAGAACCCTTGGAAAGCCATCTTGTATAACTGCTCGGCATATTCCACATAGGTGTCGGTCACTTTCTCCTCAGTGTCAAATTCCACATAGCCCCAGCCTTGGTCCTTCACCCAGGTGTGGCCTTCCACCTTGCGTCCAATACCACCGTATTCGCCTAAAACCGTAGCACGGGTTGGGTCAAACAGCACCATCTTTGGGTCGGGATAGTGGTGCAGGTCGAGGATGTCGCCACATTGGTAGAAGTTGCCTCCCGAAGCGGGATTAACGAGACGCGTCGGGTCGAGCCGCTTGGTCATCTCCACAATCTCCGGGGTCTTGAATTGTCCCCAAGCCTCGTTGAAGGGCACCCATACGCCGATGCAGGGTACTGACTTGAGGCTGTTGATGATCTCCGTCCACTCCTTCTTGTAACACTCCTCCGACTCAAGCGAGCGCAAGCTCTCAGGACCTTGATAGTATTGCGTCGTCTGCCACTGAGGGCTCCGTCCGCCACTAGGCATGTCCTGCCACACGATGATGCCGATGCGATCGCAGTGATAGTACCACCGAGCAGGCTCCACCTTGACGTGCTTGCGGATCATGTTGAAGCCCAAGTCCTTGGTCTTCTGGATATCGTAGGCCAAAGCCTCGTCGGTAGGCGCCGTATAAAGGCCATCGGGCCACCAGCCTTGATCGAGGGGACCGAAGTGGAAGATGGGAAGTCCGTTCAAGGTGAGGCGCACGATGCCGTTGTCATCGCGCTGTGTGCCAAAGCTACGCATGGCGAAATAGCTACTCACTTCATCGATCACCTTGCCCTTGCGTAACACCTTCACCTTCATGTCGTAGAGGAAAGGATGGTCGGGGGTCCAGCGCAGAAAGTCCTCGGGCATGTTCACCTCGACGGCTTGTCCGTTGATAGCCTTGCCCACAGCCACCTTCTGTCCTTCAAATGACACCTCCACCTGATAGAGATCGTCCTTGGTCGGGTTGGAGAAATCGACCTCCACGCTGACCGTGGCCTTATCGAAATCGGGCGTGGTGACGAGGTTTTGAATGTAGTCTTCAGGCACATATTCGAGCCACACCGTCTGCCAGATGCCCGTCACGGCGGTATAGAAGATGCCGCGCGGATTAAGCACCTGCTTGCCGTGTGGAATGTAGCTGTCGTTGGTCGGATCCCACACGCGGACAATCATCTCATTCTGTTTGCCTTGCAGGGCTTGGGTGATGTCGAAGGTGAAAGGCGTGTAACCGCCTGTATGTGAGCCCACTTTGATGCCATTCACCCAGACGTCTGTCATCCAGTCAACAGCACCGAAATGCAGCAGGACGCGGCCATTTTTCCAGTTGGTTGGCACGGCAAAGGTCTTCTGGTACCACAGAGCCTTCTCGGGTCCTACCTCTTTTTGCACACCCGACAGCGATGACTCGATACAGAATGGCACGAGGATATCGCCTTCAAATTGTTGGGGTGCCTTCTCCCCTTTCGCAGTGATGGCATATTGCCACAGGCCGTTGAGGTTTTTCCATTCGGGGCGAACCATCATAGGACGTGGATATTCGGGCAGGGCATTCTCGGGCGCCACCTGATCCGCCCATTTTGTCTTGATTTTGTCACCCACGGGAGCGTATTGGGCGAAGGCGAGATTGGCCATGAATGATATTAGTAGTAAAAACTTGATTTTCATATTATTGTTAATTTAGATTCCCTTCGGGAATGGAGTGTTGTCGTTGTATCATATTGCGGCGGCCTCATGATCCTTATGACTTGCAAGCCTTCAAACCGCCGCCTTACAAGCCAAACTCGCTTTGCCATTCCCGCAGGGAATCTATTCCTCCATCACTTCTTTGTTGAACGCTTCAGCGGCAGAAAGCAGACTTTGAATGGCGCAATGCATAAGCGTGCCCATATCGGGTGTGGCATCCAGAACCTGCTCGTAGCACATCCATACCGAGGCGCCTTTTTCGTTGCCGTCTTCATAGTCGTAAAGCACTGCCTTCACCACCTTATAGTTCCAATTGACGTTGTTGCACGCCATGATAGCCTTGGCAAAGTTGTCGTCGGTGACATCAAAGATGCCAGGAAGGGTGAGGCGGAAAAACAAGGGGTCGTCGACATCATTCCAAAACAAGAAGTTCCAGCCCTCATAGATGAAATTCAGGCCCAACTCGTTTTTGGTCGCCACGATGCCGTGCGACTTCAAGTATTTCAGCACCCAGTCTTTGGCGTTCATGGCATTCAATTCTTGTTGAAACCGATGCGTGTCTTGGTGGAATAGGTCGGGTTCTTGTATTTCAGCACATCGACAAGGATTTTTTGTGAGATGGGCACGTCGTTGTAGGCGGCAGTCATGGCGGCTTCGTTGACGGCCTCGGTGATGTCACCGGCATTGAAGTCGTCCGACATCCTGGCGAGTTCGTCGAAGTCAATTTCCTCGCAGGGACGGTCTTTCAGATGGTCAATGAAGATGTCCTTGCGGGCCTCAAAGTCGGGCTGCGGCACGAAGAACACACGGTCGAAGCATCCGATGCGCATGATACTTTGGTCGATGAGGTCGGGACGGTTGGTGGTAGCCACCACGAGGATGCCTTTCTTCGAGCATTCGTTCATCATGCCATAAAGGGCCGAGATTTGCGGGGTGACATTCTCCTCGCCTTCGGCGTTGGGGTTGGGTGCCAAAAACTCGAGCTCATCAATACAGATGACAAACGGTGCCTTGATTTCAGCGGCGTCGAATACGCGTTGCAGGTTATCGAGCACACCCTCCTGATAGATATGGCCCATCTCGGGACCACGGATGATGGTGTAGTTGAAGCCCAGTTCCTCGGCGAAGCTACTCAAAACCAAGCTCTTGCCGCATCCAGGAGGTCCATACAGCAGAACACCGTTGATAGAAGGCAACTTATAGGCTTTGGCTTTCTCAGGGTTCTGAAGGGCAAAGAGCACCTCTTTTCGCAGCTGTTCTTTCAGCTCGTTGCGTCCTGTCACATTGTCGAAACCACTACCCGAGCCTTTCTTGATGGTGATGACGGGGCTACCGTTGTCCTGGCCTTGTGCTTCGCCTTGCGAGTTGCTCTTCGAATGATCGTCTTCAATCTTTTTGGCCAATTCAGGCATTATCTGTTCAAACAATGCCTGGGCAAACTCGCCAGCCGAAGCAAAGCGGTCGTCAGGTTTTTTGGCCAACGCTTTCAGAAGGATGGCTTTCATGTAATCGGGCAGTTTCACCTCATCGGTTTCCAGCACGAGCTCCTGTTTGCGTGCCTTCTTCACCGCATCGGCCACCAACTTCTTGTCGCCATTGGCGGCAGTCAGGTCCTCCTCCCATGGCGACTTACCAAAGATCAGATAGTAGAGAAGTGCGCCAGTGGAGAAGATGTCGCTCTTCACCGTATAGACCCCATGAAACGTCTCGGGAGCGCGGAAGAACGGCTTCAAGTCCTCGACAGAGAATGTCGGGCGGCCTTTGACCATAAATGAGATATGGCCGAGGTCGATGATGGTGGGCATCAACATGCCGTCGTCGAGTTCCTGAAGCATGATATTAGACGGACGTATATCATTGTGTATCAAAGCACGGGAATGGATAAACGACAACCCACCCAACACGCACAACGTGATCTGCACGGCATCTTCCACATCGAAGCGGCCTTCGTTGGCAACCGCCTCGGAGAGCAGAATACCACGATAGAACTCGGTGACAAGATAATGGTAGACTGTGTTGCCCTTGCGCACCTCGCCGTTGTCGACAAAGCGGATGACGTTGGCGTTGTCGCTGGTATTGAGTTCCTTGCAGAGCTGGATCTCATACACCTCCTTGCCTTCAAAGAGTTGCTCATGCGGGATGCTCGCGATGTCGAACACCTTCATGAAATACATCATGTCGTCGGGGCCAAGCACCGTATACGACTCAGCCACAATGCCTTTCTTTATGAATGAGTTGATGACATATTTGCCGATCTTCTCCCCTTTCTTGAATGTCTCCATAGTGAAAAATTTATTGGGCAAAGGTCACGAATTATTTTGATTTGTGCAAGAGGGGGAAGCATTTTTTACAAAAAAAAGGCCGCTTTCGCGGCCTTTGCAATGTAACAAACGGCAGCCTTACGCGTCGATGTTGGCGTAGGTGGCGTTCTGTTCGATGAACTCGCGGCGCGGAGCCACTTCGTCGCCCATCAGCATAGAGAAGATGTGGTCGGCCTCCATGGCGTTCTCGATGGTCACCTGACGCAGTGTGCGGTTGGCGGGGTCCATAGTGGTCTCCCAAAGCTGCTCGGGGTTCATCTCACCGAGACCTTTATAGCGCTGCACGTCGTAGCCGCTCACCGTTCCGTTCTTGGTCAGCTCGGCCATGCTGGCGAAGCGTTCCTCGTCGGTCCAGCAATAGCGTATCGGCTTGGTGCCGCGTTTGATGAGGTACAAAGGTGGCGTGGCACAATACACATAGCCATTCTCAATCAGCTCGCGCATGTAGCGGAAGAAGAAAGTCAGAATCAGCGTGGTGATGTGGCTACCGTCGACATCAGCATCGGTCATGATGATGACCTTGTGGTAACGCAGTTTCTCGAGGTTGAGGGCCTTGCTGTCCTCCTCTGTGCCGATGGTCACGCCAAGGGCGGTGTAAATGTTCTTGATCTCCTCGCTGTCGAACACGCGGTGTTCCATGGCCTTCTCGACGTTCAGGATCTTACCACGTAGCGGCAGGATGGCCTGGAAGTTACGGTCACGGCCTTGTTTGGCGGAGCCACCAGCGGAGTCACCCTCGACGAGGTAAAGCTCGGTCTTGGCGGGGTCGCGTTCCGAGCAGTCGGCCAACTTGCCAGGCAGGCTGAAGCCCGATAGGGCGCCTTTGCGTTGCACCTTCTCGCGGGCATTGCGTGCCGCTTGACGGGCTTGGGCGGCAAGTGTCACCTTGTCGAAGATGGTCTTGGCTTCTTTAGGATGCTCCTCAAGATAGTCGGAAAGCTGCTGTCCCACGATGCTATTGACGATACCCATCACCTCATCGTTGCCGAGTTTGGTCTTGGTCTGGCCTTCAAACTGCGGCTCAGGCACCTTCACCGAGATAACGGCGGTAAGGCCTTCGCGGAAGTCGTCGGGCGAGATCTTCACCTTCAGCTTCTCCAGCTTCTCCAGCAGGCCGCTCTTCTCGGCGTAGGCGTTGAACGAACGCGTGAGGCCCGAGCGGAAGCCCTGCAGGTGGGTACCACCTTCGATGGTGTTGATATTGTTGACATACGAGTGCAGGTTTTCCTTGTACTCGTTGTTGTATTCCAGAGCGATCTCGACCGGCACGCCGTTGCGCTCGCCGCTGATATAGATAGGCTCGGGGATAAGCTTCTCGCGGTTGGCATCGAGGTAGGCGATAAAGTCGATGAGGCCGTTCTCAGAGTAAAACGTCTCGCTGCGGAACTCACCGTTTTCCATCTTTTCGCGCTCGTCGGTGAGCGTGATGGTGATGCCATGGTTGAGGAATGCCAGCTCGCGCATGCGGTTGGCGAGGGTGCTGTAGTCGTACTCGGTGATTTGGAAGATGGACCCATCGGGGGTGAAGGTGATGCGGGTGCCGTTCATGTCGGTCTTGCCCACCACTTTCACATCGTAGAGCGGTTTGCCACACTCATACTCCTGCATGAAGATCTGTCCTTCGCGGTAGACCTCGGCGGTGAGGTGGGTGGAGAGTGCATTCACGCAGCTGACACCCACGCCGTGCAGACCACCAGAGACCTTGTAGGAGCCCTTGTCGAACTTACCGCCAGCATGCAGCACCGTCAACACCACCTCAAGGGCGGAACGATGCTCCTTGGGGTGCATGCCCGTGGGAATACCACGACCATTATCCAAGACACTTATGGAATTGCCAGGCAGAATGCGCACGTCGATCTTGTCGCAATAGCCTGCCATGGCCTCGTCGATGGAGTTATCGACCACCTCATATACTAAGTGATGCAAGCCGCGGAAATGGACGTCGCCGATATACATGGCCGGACGTTTGCGCACGGCCTCCAAGCCTTCAAGGACCTGGATCTTACTGGCACCATATTCTTCGCTTGCCAATTCTCTTTTTTCTTCTTCAGTCATTTCGTGATTTTTTGGATTTTTCAATTAAAGGTGCAAAGATACGGAATTTTTCGGCACGACATGCAAAAAAGTCGAAAAATTGTTTTTCCTCCAAAACGGCTCTACAGGGCTAAAAATAGGCAAATTTTTAAAATGCCTTGTTATCTCGCGCACGCAGGAAAGAAAAAGCCACTTCGACGAGAAGTGGCTTTTTAGAGTGTCTGAGACGTTTTTAGAATCTCAGCTTCACACCGGCGAAGAACTGAATGCCGGTAACAGGATAGTTGTAGTAAAGTTGGTACTTTTGGCAGGCCACGTTGTCAAGCAACGCGAAGGCGGTGATTTGGTCATTCACCCTATAGTCGGCACCGAGGCTGAGGTCAAAGACATCTTTCAGTTTCTCTGCCTTGAAGTTGAAGTTCTGCCAGTCGACGACGCCATCCCACACTTTGGCATAACGTCCACCTTGATAAAGGAAAGTGGTGTTGAAAGCCAGCTTGTCATTGAGGTCGTAAGTCAGCTTGAGTTTGCCTTCCATCGTTGGGCGATACCATGCGTATTCTTCCACCGTAGGCTTGCAGTTGTTGTAGGCGAAGCCCAAATCGGACGTGATGCCGGAACGCAGCTTCATGCGCATATCGGCTCTGACGGTCACCGTCTGAGTCTCGTCATAGACGAGGTCGAAGGCATTCAGAAGCGGGGCATAGCCTTGAGGCACTTCGTTGGAGCTGGGGATGTGATAGACATACAGCGGGTCGTTGTCGGTATGGCGATAGCGCACGCCCATGTGCAGGTCCACAATTTCGGCGATATTGGTACGAATGCCGCCCTCGAAGCCAAGCTTCACGTTTTCGACGCACAACGATGGGTTGAGGTCTGGCGACATGAAGGGGTTATCTTCTACTACATCACTGAAACGCAGCATCTTTCGGCCACCGTTCAAGCCTGCATAAAACTCCAGTTTCTTGTCCAAGACAAACAGACTGCCGCTCAAATCGGGACGGACACTTAAGAACTTGTCGTCATCAGAGCCTTTCGTGGCGCCGTCGAGACGCACGCCAAGACGAAGACGGTAGAACTCATCGCTCATCTCAAAGAACGGATTGGCCTTGAACCAGATACGGTCAACGACAAACAGATTGTTGACCTGACCTATGCAGTAGTCATACTGGAAACTCAAGTCGGCTCCTATCTTTTGTGGATGGCTCTTGTCGCCCCAGAAATTGTCGGCATAAGAGAGTGTATAGCCGACGTCAATTGAGTGTTCCCTATCGAAAAGATAGAAGTAGTCGACATGGGCATCGTGGCTCAGTTCACCGACGCGGGTGGTCGTAGAAGCCAACCCCACATGTCCGCCCACCTTGTTATAAGTGATCCTGGGATCATAGACGGCAAGTTGCTCGTCCGTCAACGGGTTCTCGGCCAAGTTGATGCCATAAAAATGGTACATGTCGTTCTTGTAATACACGCCGCCATCTACCTGGAAACCGTCGAACTTGCTCGTTGTAAGGTTGATGTCGAAGGCATTGTTCATATAGCTCGAAGGCGCGTAGTCTTTGATGTCGAGCCACGACGAGTTATGCTTGATGCCCACACCGAGGCCGAGGGTCTTGGTGAGCATGGAGTTGTGCTTGTAGAGGAACAGCGGCGACAGCCTTGTCCCGATGCCTGCCATGATGAAGTTCTGTGTCGGGGTGACGAGTTTGTCGTTTTTGGAAGAGTAGCCCGTCGGTGCGATCTTTTCTAGGTCGAGGGCGAACTTCTGGGAAGTCTCCTTGGGGGTAACCTCCGAGCTGGGGAACTCGTAGGAGGGCTGTGGCACCTGAGGTTGCAGCTGCAGTTTGCTGACCTTATTGACTTTTGGGCGGTATTTGCCTTCCACGGTGACTTGTTCATCGTGTTGGGCGAAGGCCTGCATGGAGAGCAGGGCTAGGGCTGCTATTAGGATGTGTCGTTTCATTGTTATTCCATTTCTATAGGTTCGATACCGTTGCTGTTACTCACTTTGGGTTCCTTGCGTTCCACCTCGGCGAGTTTGGCGCGGGCTTCTTGTTTCAGGTCGTTGCCTTTGTAGTTGTCGATGACGCTGCGGAGGGTCTCCTTGGCCTGGAAGTAGTTTTCCTTGGCCACGTAGACATCAGCGAGGGCGATGAACGACTTGGCCACCCAATAGTCATACTTCGAGAAGTTGTCGGAGACATCGAAGACCTTGTTCTCGGCCTCGTCATATTTCTTCAGCTTGATGGACGCCACCGCAGAGTAGTAGGCACTTTCGGCGCCATACTCCGACTTGTCGTTGCGGGCACTCTTGTCGAGGCGTTCGATGGCGGCACTGTAGTTGCCTTTCTCAAAATACGACTTGCCCACGATATGGTTGACCTGGTTGACTTGCTCGTTCGACAGGTCACGCGACTGGCGCAGGCTCTCGCCCATCTCGATGGCCTTGTCGTACTTACCTTGGAAGAAGTAGCTCTTCATGCTGCCTTCGAGGGCCTCAAGACGTTTGAGCGGTTCCTCCGTGATGCGCGACAGACGTTCGTAGTATTCGCCTGCCTTCTTATAGTTGTTTTTCTCGTATTCGATGCGGGCCATCTTGAGAAGGGCATTGTCGGTGTAGTCGTTGTCGGGTTGCGACAAAATATAATTAAGGTGCGTGACAATCTGCTCTTCGGTCCCAACTTTCTCGGCGCACTCATAGGCGTAGTAGTGGGCCTTCAGGATGTAAGCGCCGTTGCGGAAGTTGTCGAAATAGTACTGCAAAGCTGTCTGTGCCTTCTGGTACTGGCCGTCCAAATAGAAATTCTCCGCATTGGCAAAAGCCAGCGAGTCTTGCTGCGTCACTTTCACCTGGCCACCGTTGGCGTTGACATAGCCAAAGTATTCGTCAAGGTTGTTTTGCTCCATGTAGATACTACGGATGATACTAAGAGCCTCACGTGACTCGTCGGTGTTGGGATAGGTGGCCACGAGGTTCTTCAGGTTGGCGAGAGCCTGGTCGTATTGGTTGTTGTTATAGTAGATCATGCCGACCTTCATCATGGCCTGGCGCGTATAGGTGGAACGCGGACGGTCTTTGATAAGGCGGTTGAAGTTGGCGATGGCCGAGCGTTTGTCGCCATGCACCAGATAGGTGTTGCCGATCTCGAACAAGGCTTGCTCATAATACGGCGTGCTTGGATAGTTTTGAAGCAGGTCGTTGAGCATGTTGATCTTTTGGTTCACGTTGCCTTTGGCACCATAACACAACCCCTTCTGATAGAGAGCATAATCAGCGTTGCGTTTGCCAGTGCGGGTGGCAAGGTCGTAGTTGCTAATGGCCTTGTCGTAGCTGCGCTCCATGAAGTAACAGTCGCCGAGACGGACATAAGCATCGGCTTTAAGTTCTTTTTGATCGTCACCGGCCACACGAATACAGTTTTTAAAGCGCTCCGCAGCAGCGTTATAGTCGGGTTTTTGATAGTAGATGTAACCCAAGTCATACTCGGCAAGGCAAAATTCAGGCAGACCTGAGACACCGCTCATGCCCTTGAATTGGTTGAGGTATTTCCCTGCCTTGTTGTGGTCGCCCATCTGGTAGGCCGACTCGCCCATCCAGAAGCAGGCCAATGCCTTGTTGGTGGACGACTGCTTGCTGTTCATGATCTTGGAGAAATAGACCTGAGCCTTGTCGTAATAACCCTTTTGGAAGTTGTCGATGCCAGTGGTGTAGAGCAGATCATTGTAGACGGCTTGCAGCTCGGTGCTTTTCTTCTTCATCGCCTCAAGGCGGCTGAGGGCCTCATCGTTCTCTTTCGCGTTGAGCAACAGATAAATCGACATCTCTTCGGCTTCGGCGATGCGTTCCGACTTGGGATGCTCGGCGATAAAATTGTCGAGCAGCCCCACGGCCTCGTTGAAAGGGTCGGCGCCCGGGATGAGGCTCAGACGGGCATAATCGAACAGCGACTCTTCGGCGAGTTCCTTGTCAAAGCCTGCGGAATAGGCGTTATAGAAAGCGCTACGAGCATATTTCGGTTCGTCGGTCTTGGCATAGCAAGAACCCAGGTAATATGAGGCATATTGGGAGAGGATGTCGCTGCTGCCTGCCACCTTCTGCAGGTCGGCGATGGCGCCCTTGTAGTCGTCCTTCATCATCTTGCTCACACCCATCTGATAATAGGCCTCGCGCGACATGCCACGGGTCAGGTTTTTCTTGTAGATGTCGTAGTATTCCAACGTCTTGTCATAGTCCTTCTGCTGAAAATAGGCGTCGGCAACGATTTGTGCCATCTCCGACTTGCGTTTCTTGTCGGCCTTGCGGATGTATTCGGGGCCTTCCTCGATGACCGACTGGTAATCGCCCTTCATGTAGTCGATCTGCATGATATAGGAAGGCACCACTTTGCCGTAGTCCTGATGCTTACGCAACAGGCGGAAGTTGTCCAAAGCCTCATCGTATCTCTTCTTGACATACTGGATGTGGGCATAATAATAACGCGCCTGGTCTTGGTATTTGCCTTCGTTCATCATCAAGCCGTGGAAGAGGGGCATGGCCTTGTCGAGCTCGCCCGACTGGAAGTTGGCGTAGCCCATGTTGAACTGCATCTGCTGCGCTTCGTCGGCAGTGAGGGAGAAGGCATCGGTATTTTCGTAGATAGCCAGAGCCTCCTTATATTTCTTGTTTTGGAACAAGTGATTGGCATATAGGAAGTTGGCATAACGAGCCCAAGTACTGCCCGGATTGTCGTTCACAAACTGGATGACTTTGGCAGGGCCGTCGGCATGGCCGAGGTAGAGGGCACTGACAGCCTCGTAATACTGCGCGTCGACAAAGCGTTGCGACTTTGGGTCAGCGTTTTGGGCGCGGTATTGGGCAAAGGTGGAGAGGGCCGCACCGTATTCTTGGTTTTGGAACGCCAACACACCTTCGTTGAAAAGAGCTTCGGGGTCGTAGGCTTCGATATGTTTTTGTGCTGATGCAGAGACGGTTAATATCAGCACCATTCCTAACATCATGCCAATTCTAAGTCGTGGTTTCATTATGTCAAAATTTGGGACGAAATTACAGAATTCTCCTTAATGCTCGGCAAAAATGGTCAAAATTCGTGCCGATGAACAATTATGTAAACGGAATCCGCCTGGTTTTATTATCGGCATTTGGCAGTAGGAAGGCAAAAAAGCACTACTTTTGCCCATCGTTTAGCAACATAAAAACCAAAGCGCGTCATGTCGAGTCTTTTCACCGGTGCGGGCGTAGGTCCCACCATTCTATACCTTGCCTTGTCCATATTCATCGGGCTGCTATTGGGTAAGATCAAAATCGCCAAAATCTCATTGGGCATCACCTGGGTGCTCTTTGTGGGCATCGCCTTCAGTGCCTGCGGCGTCAGCCTCAACGCTGAGATGCTGCATGTCATCAAGGAGTTCGGTCTCATCCTCTTTGTGGTAGCCGTGGGCCTGCAAGTGGGTCCGGGATTCTTCCAGTCGTTCAAGAAAGGCGGTCTGGCTATGAACTTGATGGCCTTGGTCAATGTTGCTTTGGGTGTTTTGATTACCGTCATCATCGCCAAAGTAGCGCATCAGGATTTGGCTGACATGGCGGGCGTCTATACAGGTGCCATCACCAATACACCTGGTCTTTCTGCAGCCCAACAAGCTGTCACTGACATAGGTATCGAAGGTGCCTCGGAGCGCCTTGCGGCAGGCTATGCCGTAGCCTACCCCCTTGCCGTGGTGGGCATGATTATGACCTGCATCATCTTCCGTCCCAAGAACCTTGCCGCAGAGCCGACGACCCTATCGGGCCAAACTCTCAACTCTAAACCCTCAACTCTCAACTCAGCGAAGCACGGCTTCGCCCTCATCCCCATCTTCGTCATCATCGCCCTTGGCATCATCGTTGGCTCCATCCCGATTCCTGTGGGCATGAAGGCTCCCATCAAACTCGGTTTGGCAGGAGGTCCCTTGGTGGTGGCCATCCTCGGCGGCTGGTTAGGCGTGAAGAGAGGCTGGTATGGCACTGACTTCACAGACGGGCAGGGCGTCCATGCCTTGCGTGAAGTGGGCATCGCGCTCTTCCTCGCTGGCGTGGGACTGAGTGCTGGCGGACAGTTTGTGACTACCGTGCAGGAGCATTACATGTGGGTCGTCTACGGCATCATCATCACCATGGTGCCGCCTCTTTTGGTCGGGCTCTTTGGCCGTCTAGTGTTGAAGATGAACTACTACACGCTGATGGGTTTCATCGGCGGCTCGCACACCGACCCTCCTACCCTCGCCTTTGCCAATACCGTGGCACCCGAGGGTTGCAAACTGCCCAATATGGGCTATGCCACCGTATATCCGCTGACCATGTTTTTGCGAATCTTTACGGCGCAGTTGTTAGTACTGCTGGCTGTGTAAAACGACAAAAACCTTCTCAATTCATCAACCTACTCTCACCCCAATTGTATTGAGGATAAGCCTTCTTGAGGTCGCTGGCCGAGCCTTCCACTCCGCTGCCACCGCTGGTAGCAAACACGTTGAGGGTCTTGCCACTGAGGTCGTGGGCCTCGATGAAGGTGTTGACGATGGTCGGGGCGGTGTACCACCACACAGGGAAACCGATCCACACGGTGTCGTAGTCGGCGATGTTCTCGCAGCGGCCCTTAATGGCGGGGCGCGAGGTCTTGTCGGTCATCTCAAGCGTGGAGCGCGAGGTCTTGTCGCGCCAGTTGAGGTCGGCATCGGTATAAGGCACCTCCGGCGTAATCTCATAGAGGTCGGCATTGAATTCCTTGGCCAACTTTTGTGCGGCAGCCTTGGTGGTACCGGTGGCCGAGAAGTAAACAATCAAAGTCTTTTTCATCTCTTTGTTCTCCTTTCCTTTCGTATTCTGTGTCGTGTTTTGTGCGCAAGCGCCCAACATCAGGCAGCAAACGGCCATTAGCAATGCGATGTGTTTCATGACTTGTCTTTATCTGATTACCTTGGTAAACACAGGGGTCTCCTCCCCTATCACGCTCACATAGACTTGCATCTCGCCCGCAGGTGGCATGTCGGGACCACCCTCACGCGGGAGGTCGACGGCGGTGAAGAGGTATTCGGTGCCCTCGGGGATGGAGCGCGAAGCCACGCTCTTGGCCTGGGCATGCATCATGGGGTAGTCGCCCACGGCGGCATCAAAGATAGCGGACTCCTCGTCTGTCACAGGATGAGGGGCAGGAAACTCCTCCAACTTGGTGTATTCACCCTCGATGAATCCGCCTGCCTTCAGGAACTGGTCGAGTTCCTTGGGCATGGCTTCGAGGCGGGCGGCACGAACGCCATAGCCGGGAAGAATGTCGGCCTTAGGTTCAGCCTTAGCCAAGTCCTTCACACTCGACTCGAGTCCACCGCTGCCGAAGGTGCAGAACGGGACGACTTTCTTGCCGCTCAGGTCCACTTGATTCAGGAAGGTGAAGACTGGCGGTGCGTAGGTGCCAAACCATATCGGGTAGCCGAGGAAGATCACATCGTAGTCGGCGACATCGACCTTGAGAGGCTGAATCTCTGGAAAAGCACCCTCGTCGAGTTCTTTCTTGCCGCGCTCGATGGTGGCGTGAAAGTCACCATCGTAGGGCTGCACCGGGACAATTTCAGCCAAGTCGGCGCCAACCTGCGAGGCCAGTTTTTCGGCCACCACTTTGGTGTTGGAAGTCTGGGAATAGAAAACCACCAGCGTCTTTGGGGACTCTTTTTTGGGGCCGCACGAGACGACGGCCAGCGTCATGGTCGCAAGGACCAAAGTCATTTTCAAGCTTTTCATATCTTTATCATTTACAGTTCATTTTACTACAAATTTAGCCGTTCTATGGAATTGGTCTCCTTTTATTTGCAAGAAATAAAGACCTTTTCCCAAAGCTTCGACGGAGATGGCTCCATGAGACGCCCCCGTGGCCACCTCTTGTCCCACCACATTATAGATGGAATATTCCACCTGTTCGCAAGGAAGATGCTTCAAATAAAGGACATCGGAAACGGGATTGGGATATACCATCAGCGGCTGTTGGTGGGCAGGCTCGTGAATAGCCGAAGGGGCATCCGCAGGGATGATATTCAAGATAATACCTTCCATCTTGGTCATCCCGTAATAAAAATTGGGGTCAGGGATGTCGTACCAGTCGTCCAAGACGCCACCGAAACCAAAGTTGACATGGAACTTGCCGTCCTCTTTGCGATAGCCATCGACAACGACATTGTGTCCAACCGTCCCTCCGGGATCTTCAATGGCCAAGTGGGCAGGATAACCGGAGAGCAAATTGGAGATAAGAGTAGCAAACATCACCGAATCGGGTTCACGAAACAACTGGCAGTCCGTAAAGCCAAACCGCTGGTAGGCCGCCAATGCCTGATCCACACCAAAAGTGCCGGAACCTTGCGAAGTGTACACCTGTGTGAGGGCCGTGCCGCAAGCGAACACCACGGCAGCTGCCAATGGGTCAGGAAGGTTTTCGCCGCGCTCGAAAGTGGCATCAACAGAATCCAGCATCTCGTTCAACTGAGGGAAGGATGGGAACTGCAGCGTTTCCCAGTCGTCATCAATCACATAATAGCGGCCGGCATAGTTATGGACATAGTCGTCATCATCAGAAAAGCGGGTGCCTTGCGTCGTCCGCAAATAATTGATAATCTGCCCCATGGCAATAGCGGGGCAACCGGCATAGCTGTATGAATTGCCATTGGACGGGTCTCTCGGGCAGAGCTGGTTGTATGGAGATTCCTGCGTCCAATGCGTAGTCAACATCCCGTCGGCTCGAAGCATCGGAATGGTCGCATCAGGTATTTCGACAGTTTTAATGGAAGGAGTTTGCGCCCAACCATTCGATGCGCCAAAGAACGCCAACACAGAAAGGGCCAACGACATTCCCAATAAACGCCATGAAATATGCTTATTCATTTGAAAATTCTTTAGATGTTTTTTTGACGCGGGACGCGGGACTTTGGGACTTCGGGACACGGGACAAACCAAATTGTCTCGCGTCTCGTGTCTCGCAGTCTCACGTCAAAATGTAAACTAAATATGCTCATCTACTTATTGATTAACACTGCAAAAATACGTTTTTTTCAAAATAATCCAAAACGACCACCCTAATCCGTGCCGAAAAGGAAGCGGCGAAACAGTGTCTCGGCTGCTTCGTCACCGAGCATGCCACGCACAGCGTTGATGGCAGGACCTCCATTGCTGATGAGGCCTTCGACGTATGTGCGATTCCTCTCGGTCTTAACAGCACGGTCGACATCGCGAGCGGTGCCAAAAAGGTCGAGATATGCGGTCGTCATCGCCGTGGCCAGTTGTGCCAAACGGGGTCCAGGACCTTTCTTGAAAGTACTGGGAGAGAGTCGGAGGCTGTCGTACCAGGCCGGCTTGGGGTGCTCGTCCTTCAAGTCCCCGAAGGATTCCTTCACCGCGTCCATAGCCGACAAGTCGACAGGATCCACCTGGGTGTCGTACACCTCAAGCAGCAAACTCTTTTTGCCGAAAGCGATGATTTTATCGTAAGAGAAGATGGGGAGGTCTTTGGCGTATGGCGTGCAGATGAGGGTCTCCATCTTCATCAGGCCGAGGAAAGCCCGCATCGTGAGGTACGACACACACGCACAACCGTCCCAATCGTAGGACTGCAATTGGAATTTCATCCCCTTGCCGGAGAATGTCTGCCAAGGAGTCACATCCTTCGCGACGAGATTGCCTCTTTGGGCAAAAAGATCAACCACGGAGCCATTCATGACGTGCTACAGAATAAATGGGTAATAATGGGATAAGTATAGGGGTTTTCTTGACGTAGGCCTGATATTCGGGATCAGACCCATAGTTGGCGTTCTGGCGCAGCTCCAGCCGACGGGCACCGCTGAACATAATATACACAATGCTGACATAGCCCAAGGCACTGATGAGCCATTGCCACCAAGTGCAACTCGCACCGATGCAGACCAACAGGCAGCCTGTCCACATGATCACTTCGCCAAAGTAGTTGGGGCAACGGACAATACGGTAGAGGCCCGTGCTCACGAAACGGTTAGGGTTCTTTTTCTTTGCGGCGGACTTCTGTGCGTCGGCCACCGACTCCACGATGATGCCCAGAATCATTATTCCAGCACCGACCCAAGCCCAAATGTCGTTCACGGACAAGCCCAAAGCTGTGTTGTCGAGCCTTGCCGCAACGGGACACACCTCAGCCATATAAAGGAAGGCACAGGCGAGCCAGATGACGAGCGTGACAAAAAATGGATAGTTGCCTTCTTTGGTACTCTCCGCGAGAACCTTGCGGTACGACGCGCTCTTAAGCTCCCTCAGCAAGAGATAGCCGCCCAGCCTGCATCCATAAAGGAAGAGGATGGCACATAACGGGATGGTGGGTGCAGTGAGCACGGCCCAATACTTGATGGCTACGGCCACTGCGCATCCTGCAATACTAAATCCATAGCCGATGCTGATGAAATAGATGAATTTCTTCCAGCCGATGGCAGAAATCACCAATGCGACGAGAAACAGAATCCAATAAATACTCATCTTTTGCGTGTGTTTTTGGATGGGCAAAGATAAGCATTTTTTGTCTACGGCCTAAATTTAATAGGCATGTACCCCACCCAAAAGCAGATTGACCCCAAAATAAGTGAACAGCACGCTCATAATGGCGAGGATGCCATAGATATGGAAAAACAAAGGCTTTTGGAATGTTTTCCATAGTTTCTCGTGCAAGGGCGCAGCATAGATGAGCAAGGCAATCAAGGCCCAGACCTCTTTCGGGTCCCACGACCAGTAGTTGCCCCATGAGACGTTGGCCCAAATCGCGCCGACAAAGATGCCGATGGCAAGTAAGGCCACTGCCGGATAAAGCATCGCAGTGCTGAGGCTTTTCAGCCGTTCCAGACGAGCCTTGTCTTTCGGCTTCATGACAGCGATGATTCCGACCACCATAATGCCCATCAGCAAGGCATAGGCTGTGACGATGGTCGAGATATGGAGGCTGAAGAATGGCGAACGCAGCACGGGAAGCAAGGGATGGGTGAGCATCCTGATGTAGAGAAACACCATCAAAACGATGAGCACTCCTATCCATGACCAGGTGACGGCACGGAATGCCTTTCTACGTTCAATAAGGATAGCCACCAAGGCCACGAAGAGCAGCGCATAGCCCGCGTAGGTCACCCCGATGCCCCATGGGTCGCGGGCGACGTCGAGGATGGAGTTTCCCTGCTCGTCGTAGTCGCTTTGGTAGAAACGGTAATGCTTGTGTTTCAGGATGTGATTCATGGAGATGATGATGTCCTGTCGGCTCTCGCCATCGCGGAGTTGGAGGTAGCTCACGTAGTCCTTCGGCTTTTCGCTGTCGGGATATTTCTCGATCTCGAAACGGTTCAAGACGAGGCTGAAAGGCAGTGCCTCTTTCGTGATCTCTTCTCCGTGTTTGATGAAGAATTGGCTGTTGGGTCGGTTGGGTTCGAGTTTCATGCGGCCGTGCTGTCCCGTGAGTTTGGTGAGCAGTGCTCCCAACAATATCAAGAGGATGGCGGCATGCAGGGCGCAGACCGCCATTCTTTTCCACATACGGCATTTCACCGCCATATAGACCATGAGACCTGCCACCAGTGCCCATAAACCAACAAACCACCAAGTGCCATACACATGGGTCAGCGCGTATTCCGAGCCGTGCAGCTTCTCGACGATGGTGCCAGCGGCAAGGACGGCGATCAAGATGATGATTAAAACAGTTGTTATATGACGAACATATTTCATAGCAGTATAGTTTCGTTTACGCTGCAAATGTCCAAAAATAGTCACTTGTCCAACCTCCCCATGTTTGGCGATTTTCGAATGGGAATGTCCTCATTAATAATGATGTGGGGGCAAACCTACGTGTTCGCCCCCATCATTTATTATTCCACCACGATCTTCTGCGTCTTCACGTCGTTGCCGCTGATTAGGCGAAGGATATACACGCCTGGGGTCATCCCTGCTGTAGAGACGTTGCGCGCAACGTCTGTACTGCGAACCACGTGCCCCGTCATGTCAATCACCTGCAAGGTGTAGGTCCCTGAGCCTGTCGAAGGGCCGTCCGTGATAATGATGTTCCCATTGCTAATGAAGGCAAAGGTCTCGTCGGACGCTGAGTCTGTCGAAGCGTCTTTCACGCTGAACACCAGCTTGAAACGACTGGCGTAGTCGGTGGTCTTGGCGGTGAAGGTGTAGGAGGCTGGTCCCTGAGCCTGTCGAAGGGCCAGCAGATCCACGTCGTTGCCAGTGAGGTTGTCGATGAGATGGAGGTAACCCATCTCCACGTTCTCGGGATTCACCGTGAGGGTGTAAGTGCCGTCTTCGGCGGCCTTGAAATTGACGGGCATCTCGTTGGTAGAGACGTTGCGCGCAACGTCTCTACCATTACCTACGCTGACAATAGCATATTCATTTCCGCCCTGCGGAATGTAGAGTTTGGTGGCGTCGGGATTGAGCGTGAATTTGTCGACCGTGGTGCCTTCGCCGAAGTTGATATAGGCGCGGTCCAATAAGGTGGCGTCTCCTCTTGTGGCTACGGCTTGGCTCACCTCGATTTTCAGGTCGCCATTGTTGTTGCCGTTGCTTCCTTCAGGCCATGTGTGGTTGAAATGCAGCGTGCCGGCATCGGTGGTTTGGATGAAGAAGCCGCCGCAAGGAGCAATGTCGGAAGGATTCTGATTCACGACAACATTGCTGCCGTTGAGTTCGTAGATGGCGGTAATGTGCGAATAGCTGCCGTTGACTTCCATGGCCAAACTGCTGATGCTGAGGTTGCGGGCGAAAGGATTGCCCACGAGGTTGAAGCCTGTCAGTCTCGGGGCTGAGGCCGTGACGGCGAGGGTCGGGTCGGCGGTGCTGGCGTTCAGCGTTCCGTTGAAGGCGAGCGATGTACCATTGTTGCTGGCATAGAGGTAGCCTTGGCCGTTATTCAGATTGAAGGTTGCACTCCTGTAATTCTTCCATAATATGTTAGGCTCGTTATAATAATACAGGTCGTAAGTGGATGTCTCAGGCGTGACATCGCTTCCAAAATCATCGGTGATAAGGCCGATTGTGGAAGGATTGACAGCTGTGCTTATCGGCGAGGCGATGAAGTTCCAGCCGCCGCCGAGGTTGTTGTCATGGCCTGTGATGCTCTTCTCCACCGTGGCCTGCACGCCAGTATTGGTGTGGATGAGCTGTCCGCCGTCAGCAATGGTGATACTGCCTTCCAGATCAATCGTGAGGCTGTTGCCCGTTTGGGCGATGCAACCGTTAGGGATGGTGGCAGCTTTGGCAATGACAATCTCCTTGTCGCCTGTGGGAAGTTGATTCCAGCACCAGTTGGAAGGCTCGTTCCAGTTGCCAGCGGTGGTGAAGACATCGTAGGTGTTGAAGCGAGAGGTGAGGCTGACGTCACCGTCGACAGTGTAGCTCTCGCCAGCAAGGTGAAGTTCTTCATTCTCTCCGACATGAGGATCGGTGAGATGAAGCTCGCTTGGTGAGCCTATGCGCCAGCCCACGAAACGGACGCCTGCAGGCAGGTAGGATGCCTGAGGGGCGGGCAACTCGAAGCTGCTGCCAGTGACCAAATCTGCCGTCCAGAGAGGTTCGGCGCCGTAGGTGTAGGTGCCGTTGTTGTTCACGGGCATATAGACGCTGACGGTGCTGACCGAGGCGCCCACGCCGCAAACAGTGCATACGTTGTTCTCGTTAAAGGTATGCGTATGGGTGGGACTGTGAAGACAATGGGTGCAGTGCAGGGTATGTGTGCCGTTGGCATCAGTTCCATTGACGGTGTATGTCGCACCCTCGTGGTTGCAAACTTCGATGACGGCGTATGGACGGTAGAAACAAGCGGGGACGCGAGTGGCGGAAGGGAATAGAGAGGTGGTGGTGGGTGTCTGTCCAGCGTGGACCATCATGGCGTTACCGATTTGGAGCGTACCACGGTGGTTGTCACCGTCCTCGCTGCCGATGGCACAGCCGTTCTTGTTGCCGGCGTCTTCGCCAGCCCAAGCCGTCACGCTGCCGCCTTTGATTTCTACTGTGGCACCATCGGAATCCTCGCCGCCGCCGATGCCGGCACCCCAGCCAGTGCCGTCGGCGAAGACGGTGCCGCCGTAGACGGTCAGAGAGCCGCCGTGCCTATTGCCAGATTTCTGCTCACCGCTGCCGATGCCCGCCGCGTCGGTGCCGCCAAATGCGGAGACAGTGCCACCATAGATGGTGACGGTGCCTCCGTTGCCGTTCATGCCGCCGCCAATGCCAGCGCCGAACCTACAGCTACGGGCAGTGACGATGCCGCCGTAGATGTCGATGGTGCCGCCTGCACCTAGGTTTGATTCACTACCAGATTTGGAATTTCCGCCACCAATGCCCGCACCGCGATCATGACTTTCGGCGTTGACGGTGCCGCCGTAGATGGTGAGTCTGCCACCGTTGCCGCCGTATTCAGATTGTTGTACTGCGCTGCATCCGCCGCCGATGCCGGCACCATAATAACCTTTGGCAGTGATGGTGCCGCCGTAGATGGTAACGGTACCGCCATTGCTTACAGACTTGTCGAAGAGAACCACCTTTCCACTGCCTCCGATACCGGCAGAACCTCCACCTCCTACCGATGGGGTTTCGGTATAGCCCTCGGCGTTGATGACACCGCCGTGAATTACCAAGGTTCCCATATCACCACCTTCTTCACTGGAACCGATGCCAGCTGTAATAGTATAAGTAGCAAGTCCAATTGTGTATCCTTTGGCCACGAGCTGTCCCGTGCCGCCGCTTTGGGCGTAGATGTTGAGACAACATCCATTGTTGATGGTTATCTGCGCGGTGAGTTTGGCACCATCACAGAGGATGAGGTTTGCAGCCGTGCCAGAGGGGGCTATGAGCCTTTTGTACTTCACGTCGGAGCCGCTGACGACGTACCAGCGGTCGGAGGTCAGCGTGTACTCATCATTGGAGTTGCTGCCATTCAAAACAATGAAATCGCTTTCGTTCCTTGTCTCCGAAACGACCGAGTTGACGTCCCAGTAGCGATAAACGTAACTGACGCTTTGTGCCCAAGCCATTTGTCCAAAAGCAAAAAAGGCGAGAAGGATGAGGATAGTGGTTTTCTTCATTTGATATTTAAAGGTTCAAAGATTTAAGATTGACTTCGTCGAATGCATTGCATTTCAAAGATTTAAAATTTAAAGATTCAAAATTGGGGATTACCTGTGGAATGAAGGGAATCTCAAATTGAGGGCGCAAAAGTACGAAAAAAGTGGAGACCATCCGAAGATTGTCTCCACTTTTTTTTGAGTGTATTATTCTAAAAATCAAATCATCTCACGACGATCTTCTGCGTCTTCACGTCATCACCGTTGATGAGGCGAAGGACATACACGCCCGGCGTCATCCCGCTGGTAGGGACGCATTGAATGCGTCCGCCACGGGTGACGACGACGCGTCCCGTCATATCGATGACCTGTAGCGACGCATCGCATGCGTCCGCTGTGATGATGACGTTGCCCGAGGCGTCGATGTAGGCAAAGGTCTCATTGTCAACATCTGCGTCCTCGCAGATGGTTGAAAACACCAGCTTGAATCGGCTGGCATAGTCCGTCGTTTTGGCCTCGAAGGTGTACGAAGACGTGGGAGATTGCGGGTCTTCGCCCGCAATGAGGACGTTGGGGCGGAGTAGGTCGATGTCGTTGCCAGTGAGGTTGTCGATGAGGTGGAGATAGCCCAATTCCAAACCTTCAACATTCACCGTGAGCGTGTAGGTACCATTTTCCGAGGCCTTGAAATTGACAGGTATCTCGCCCGTGGTTTCGGCGCAGGCAATGGCGTATTCCTTGCCGCCCTGCGGCAGATAAATCTTCGTGCTGCCCTCGCGGATTTGCAGTTTGGGCAGGGTCTCACCCTCACCGAGGCGGATGATGGCGCGGTCGATGATGGCGGCGGTGGTGCAAAGGTTGATGATGATGCGCTCCTCGCTCTCGCCGTCTTTCGAAGGCTCGGCGAAGGTTACCGTCTCGCCGTTCGTGTTGGCCACCACAAAGATGCCTTCCATGGCGGCGACGGTGGGATTGGTGGCGGCGATGATTTCGGTGCCGAGGTCGTTCATGCGGTAGAACGGCTTGCTGCCGATGGTCTTGGCTGTGCCAAACGGGTTGCCAATAAGGTTCCAGCCCTCAAACTGCGCGTCGGCGGTCTTGGCGAGGGTCACTTGACCGTTGCCGCTGTAAGGCGTTCCGTTGAACACCAAGGTGGTGTTGGCTTGGCTGGCGTAGAGGTAGCCGCGACCGCTTTCAAGGTTGAAGTGGTAGTGGTTGCCCGTCTGCTTCCAGTTCTCCCATTCCAAATCGGCGTCTTGGTTGAAGCGGTAGAGGTCGTAGGCGGCGGTGAGGAAGCCGTTGCTTGCGGTGGGCGTGTTGTCGTTTACCACAGGCGAGGCGATGAGCGCCCAGCCGCTGCCAGTGCCGTAGCCGGCGATGGCCTTGAGCGCATTCCATCTCGCATAGAGTTTCACGGTGTGTGGGGTATTAGTCAGGTTGGTTACGCTCTGATGTTCGTCATACACCTTCGGTCCGTTAAGTGTGGTGGCCCATCCATCCCAAGTGTAGCCTGTGCAGGTGAAGAGGTTGTAGACAAGGTTCTGCGCCACATTGTACATGAAGTCCATGTTGGCCATGGAGCCTGTACCGCCGTTGGCATTGAAGGTGACCCTGTAGGGGAAGGTGGTGAAGGGGCTTTGTGTGATAAAGCCAGTCTCCACGGTGCCGATGGTGACGGATTGGCAGCTGCTATTATAGCCTGCGCCGATGGCGTTGTCGCAACTACTGCCTTTTGTGGCGGTGACGCGGGTCACGACTTGGGTAATAGAGATGCTCCCACAATCGGAATAGTTTCTACCGCTGCCGATACCCGCACCATAATCACCGCCAGTGGCTGTGACGGTGCCGCCGCTGATGGTGATGTTGCCGCAAGAGGATTGGTAGTAGCCGCTGCCGATGCCCGCAGCGCCATAACTACCAGTGGCTGTGACGGTGCCGCCGTCGATGGTGATATTGCCGCAAGAGGATTGGTAGTAGCCGCTGCCGATACCCGCAGCAAAGTATCCGCCAGTGGCCGTAACGGTGCCGCCGTTGATGGTAATGCTGCCGCAATCGGATTGGTTGTAACCGCTGCCGATACCCGCAGCAGCATAACCGCCAGTAGCCGTGATGGTGCCGCCGCTGATGATAATGTTGCCGCAAGAGGATCTGTCCTTACCGCCGATGCCCGCAGTCAGCGAACCGCCATTGGCGTTGAGTGTTCCGCTGCCTTGGATGGTGAGGGTCTTGTTTGCAGGCATGTAGATGCCGGAACTTTCATATCCACCATTTACGGTGTTGGTCGTACCCTCACCCAAGACGATGACGGCGTTGCCCAAACAATCGATGCCTGGCCACTCGTAGTTTTCGTCATTGGCAATGGCGGTGATGTCCACGCCGATGAAGGTCACCGTGGCACCGTCGGCAATTTTGACGCGGGTGTTGGGGCCTCCCGTACCTATAAGCGTGTTACCGTCTTGGAGCAGCACTTCTCCGGTTTCTTGTGTCAGCGTTACCGTGTTTGTCCATTTCGCGTATAAGGTCACGGTGGCACCTGCGGTCTGCGTCAGGTTGCTCACGCTCTGCCCATCGGTATAGACTTCTGGCCCGTTGGCCGAAGTGGCCCATCCTAAGAAGTGAAGTCCCCCGTTGGTGAAGGCATTGGCTGTGAGGTTTTGTGCCACGTTGTACATGAAGGGCATGCTGGCCATCGTGCCTGTACCGCCGTTGGCATTGAAGGCGACCGTGTAGGGGAAGGTGATGAAGGGGCTTTGTGTGATGAAGCCTGTCTCCACGGTGCCGATGGTGACGGTGCCGCAGGTACTATTATAGCCCGCGCCGATGGCGTTGTCGCAACTATTGCCTTTTGTGGCGGTGACGCGGGTCACGCTTTGGGTAATAGAGATGTTCCCGCAAGAGGATTGGTCTTCACCGCTGCCGATGCCCGCAGCTTCGTATCCGCCAGTGGCTGTGACGGTGCCGCCACTGATGGTAATGTTGCCGCAAGAAGATTGGTTGTTGCCGCTGCCGACACCTGCACCATAATTCCCGCCAGTGGCTGTTACGGTACCGCCATTGATGGTAATGCTGCCGCATGAGGAAAAGAAGGAACCACTGCCGATACCAGCAGCTGCATATCCGCCAGTGGCGTTGACAGTACCGCCGCTGATAGTAATGCTACTGCAAGAGGAGTTGTAGCCGCCGCCGATACTCGCACCATACTCACCGCCAGTGGCGTTGACGGTGCCGCCACTGATGGTAATATTGCCGCAAGATTGGTAGTAGCCGCCGCCGATACCCGCAGAATTACCACCGCCACTGGCGTTGAGTGTTCCGCTGCCTTGGATGGTGAGGGTCTTGTTTTCAGGCACATAGAGGCCGGAACTATGATATCCACCAGTTACGGTGTTAGTCGTACCCTCACCCAAGACGATGACGGCATTGCCCAAACAATCGATGCTTGGCCATTTATGGCCACTGTCATTGGTAATGGCAGTGATGTTCACGCCACTGAAGGTCACCGTGGCACCGTCGGCAATTTTGACGCGGGTGTTGGGGCCTCCCGTACCTATAAGCGTGTTACCGTCTTGGAGCAGCACTTCTCCGGTTTCTTGTGTCAGCGTTACCGTGTTTGTCCATTTCGCGTATAAGGTCACGGTGGCACCTGCGGTCTGCGTCAGGTTGCTCACGCTCTGCCCATCGGTATAGACTTCTGGCCCGTTGGCCGAAGTGGCCCATCCTAAGAAGTGAAGTCCCCCGTTGGTGAAGGCATTGGCTGTGAGGTTTTGTGCCACGTTGTACATGAAGGGCATGCTGGCCATCGTGCCTGTACCGCCGTTGGCATTGAAGGCGACCGTGTAGGGGAAGGTGGTGAAGGGGCTTTGTGTGATGAAGCCTGTCACCACGGTGCCGATGGTGACGGTGCCGCAGGTACTATTATAGCCCGCACCGATGGCATTGTCGCAATTGGGGTCTTTTGTGACGGTGACGCGGGTCACGCTTTGGGTAATAGTGATGTTCCCGCAAGAGGATAGGTCGTAGCCGCTGCCGATACCAGCAGCCGCAAATCCGCCGCTGGTGGCGTTGACAGTGCCGCCGCTGATAGTAATGCTGCCGCAAGAGGATTGATAGCCGCTGCCGATACCCGCACCATACTCACCGCCAGTGGCGTTGACGGTGCCGCCGTTGATGGTAATGTTGCCGCAAGAGTCGCTGTCACCGGTGCCGATACCCGCAGCATAATCACCGCCAGTGGCGTTGACGGTGCCGCCGTTGATGGTAATGTTGCCACAAGAGGATGGGGAATAGAAGCCGGCGACGCCACCGATACCTGCAGCAGACTGTGCGCCTGTAACGTTGAGTGTTCCGTTGCCTTGGATGGTGAGGGTTTTGTTTGCAGGCACATAGATGCCGGAACTGTAATATCCCCCTTTTACGGTGTTTGTTGTGCCTCCACTTAATACGATGACGGCATCGCCCAAACACCAGATGCCTGGCCACTGGTGGTTTTCGTCATTGGAAATGGCGGTGATGTTCACGCCGTTTAAGGTCACCGTGGCACCGTCGAGGATGATGACTTGGGTGTCGGCGCCGCCCGTGCCTGTGAGGATATGGCCGTTTCGGAGTTGCACTTCTCCACTCCCCGAACTCAACGTCACCACGTTGGCCCCCGCGGTGGTGGCAACATGCATATAGATGTAGGCGGAGTTGGAGCCGCAGCCTGAGTTGAGGTCATAGCCGGTGCTACCGCCGTTTTCGCCCACGGCACCGTTTTGGGTGGTGTTGAAGGTGATGCCGGTGACGCCGTGGTTGTTCGTCAAGGCATCCCTGGTGTAATAGAGGTGGATGTAGGCACCACCCGCATTGTTGTTCAGGTCGCCTTGGCTGTTTGTGAAACTCTCGCTTCCGTTGCATGGAACAAGATAGTAGGTTCTTCCTTCGTGGGTGAGGCTGTTGGGGGGATTGTTGCCCGTCCTGATGTAGAAGTCAGTGATGGGTACGCCCGTGTTGCCCAAGCTGCTCTGCTTTCTGTAGAGCAGGTGGATGTAGTCGCTGCCGGAGCCGCAGCCAGCGTTCAAGTCATAGTTGATGTCTATCCAACCTGCTGCCGTGAGGTCGCTTAACTGGCTGTTGAACGTATTCTGGTTTTTGTTGCCGAGAAGCATCACGTCGGTGATGAAGTCGGTGGCCGACGCCGTTAGCGTCATCGCTATGAGGATGGATAGTGTGAGTATGCGTTTTTTCATGATGACATGTTTTTGGGTGTTCAGTTGTCAGTTAGCAGCCATGTCATCCCAACGTAGGCTTGTGCGCTGGCTTGGGATCTATGGCTGCGTCCTTCCCGAGCACGCTTTTCTGGCGGTAAAAATAGAAAAAAATGGTTTTCGATACAAAAAAAAACGAATTTTGTTAATAAAAAATCCCGCCATCGCTGATAAAGGCGAAGGTCCCTATGCCTGCGGTCCCAGAGACCAATCGAAGGGCCGAAGGGCCGACCTTAAAGCTTGCTTTTGCATTAACCGTTTCCCAAATAGGAAGCAATCTCACCGATCAATGCTTCAGTGACCTCGTTTCTTCGGGCTATTTCGGGGAACTGGCGCACGGCATTTCTTATCTCGTCAATGGTTCTTCGGACATCCCCTTTTTTCAGGTCGAATTGTCCGGCTACCGCAAACAGGTCCTCATCAGTGATGTCGCTCACTTTGGAATTGACGCTGAGCGCGTGATAGTTCTCAAACGGCAAGGCCTCCAAATCGACGCTGAAGGTCAAGTCGTAGGCCGGTGCCAAACTCCATCGGCCTTTGCGGTCCATCAGGAAAGAGAAATTCTTAGCGTGGTCATCCACATTGTGGGCTATTACATTAAACGCCATTCTCCTGAAGGCCTCAAGGAGGTCGGGATAACCCAGTCCGAGTTTCCTTACTGCATACAGGTAGTTCTCATAACTGTCGGCGGAAGGATAAAGTGCCATGAGGGTTTGGGAAAAGAGTTTGACGTTTCCAACCCTGTCGAAACGATACGTCAGAAAATGGTTCACACCTTCGCATTTGATTATCTCTGAATCCATCATCTGAATGCCGCATGCCTTGGCCATCTCATGGTAGGTCATTTCAAGTTCTGCGGACGGATAGTTATGCTCCTGAAATTTCAGAATGGCGTGTCGGAAACCGTCGGGAACATCCCCCTGCCCGCAGCAAATCATGTCAGGTTCGTTCATTCCCTTTTTGATGGCGATGATGGCCTTCGGACGCTGTCCACCGGCGGATGTCCCCACTTTGAAGATGTCTTGAAGTGCCAATGAATCATCCAAGGTCAGCCGCAAATCCAAACGGCCTTGCAAGATGGCCTGCGCATAACGGTACAGTTCAACCACATTGACGACATCCGGCCCTTTTGCATCAAGGTCGTAGGCGGGTTCAAACTCCAACGCGCCCATGCCGCGTTTCCCAAGATAGAGCAAGAAGTCCAATGGGGTAATCTCGTTCGGATTAATTTTTTGCTGTTGGCACCACGAGGCAAATACCTTACTTCCCCAGCGGTCGGGCAACGAATCGGCCACAAAGGGAGGGAGACCTTTGAAACGGCCACGGATACCTTTAATAGGGAAGTTTTTCTGTTCACGCAGTTTGGGTAGGCCATAGATGATTGGGGAAATGTCAAGGCCTTTCTCTAAAAAAAGCAGGTCGAACTCAAAATAGGATAGCGACTCCTTGGCATCCCAATAGAGCGTCCCTATCGGGCTTCCCCAAAGCATGACATGTATGGCGTTGTTACTCTTCATCGGTTTTCCTCCTTGGTTTAAACACGCGCTCGCGGTGTGCCTTGTTCAATTTTGCCATGACCACTGGGCTGGGGGGCAACGGCTCCAATAGTTTGTCGACAGCCTCAATCATGCTGATGGCCCGCAGCATTCGGAAGAGCGAGTCGAGCGTAATGTTCTTCGCCGAGCCGTTCTCGAACTGGCTCACTGTAAACACGCTGAGGCCGCAAAACTCAGCGACTTCCTTCTGCGACTTGCCCGTGCGTATTCGATAGTCTTTGTACCGTTCACCTAACATGGCAACCAGTTCGGTGTTCGACATGTCCTTGATTTGCATCATTCCATTTTTTTTGCAAATATAGAAATTTCAAAATTAATGGCGATAATTTTTTATAAAATTTTATATTTCTATATTTAGAACAAGAAAGGCGATCTTCATAATGAAGGTCGCCTGGTGTTGTTTGTCAAATCATTTTATAACAATCTTCTGCGTCTTCACGTCGCTGCCGTTGATGAGGCGAAGGACATACACGCCCGCAGGCATTCCGTTTGTAGAGACGTTGCGCGCAACGTCTGTGCAACGAATGACGCGACCCATCACATCCATAATTTGAAAGGTCCCTGAGCCTGTCGAAGGGCCGTCGTTGATGATGATGTTGCCCGAGGCGTCGATGTAGGCAAAGGCCTCATTGTCAACATCTGCGTCCTCGCAGATGGACGAGAACACCAGCTTGAATCGGCTGGCATAGTCGGTGGTCTTGGCGGTGAAGGTGTACTGTGGCGCAAGAGATTGCGGGTCTTCGCCCGCAATGAGGGTTTCTGGGTGGAGCAGGTCGATGTCGGCACCCGTGAGGTTGTCGATGAGGTGGAGATAGCCCAATTCCAGGCCTTCGGTGTTCACCGTGAGCGTGTAAGTGCCGTTCTCAGAGGCTTTGAAATTGACAGGTATCTCGCCCGTGGTTTCGGCGCAGGCAATGGCGTACTCCTTGCCGCCCTGCGGCAGATAAATCTTCGTGCTGCCCTCGCGGATTTGCAGCTTTGGCAGGGCCTCGCCCTCGCCGAGGCGCACAATGGCGCGGTCGATGACGGCGTCGTTGTTGCAAAGGTTGATGATGATGCGCTCCTCGCTCTCGCCGCCTCTCGTTTTGAGTTTTGTTTATTCCACCAACTCATATTGTTCTTTCAAAGCTTCTATTTCGGCCAAATAAGGGCTTTCAGCAGCCTCAAATTCACCATAATAAATATCGTATGGGTCAATGTCGAACTGCGTGCCCCAATGGATTTCGTAGTCGTTGATTTCAAACTGCTGAAACAGCGTTTTGTCAATGTATTTGTGTATAGAAGGGTGAAGGCTTTTGGAAATAAAGCCATAGAAGTCGGCCAGCCGTTTCTGTCCGTCGTCGAAGGTGATTAAAACCTTGTAATCACCCGAATACTCCGCGTTTACTATCTTATACATGGTTATTTCACTTTTTTATTGATGGTTTCACAAGTAACATCAGCTTTCAAGACAAAGAATTGATACCATTTTTCTGAAATGCATAATGCATATTCCTCCACAAACTTTTCTGCCAATTTCATTTTATCGGGCGGCAGATGGTCTTTGCCGCGTTTTTTACGACGCTTCAATTCCAAAAGCTTTCCTTGGGAAAATATAATGTCGAATATGGTTTCATTTTCTCCACATACGGCATGAACATGCAAAGGCTCATGGTCATTCGAGTAGAATTTGAATATGATTCCGAAATACGAATAAATGTTAGGCATAACGCTTTTTGTGTTTTTCACCTGCAAAAATAGGCATAATTCTGAAAATGTGCAACAAAAAAAATCCCGCTATTGCAGACGGGATTATGGGCTGTAGGACCACGGTGTGACAGCCCTAAAGACGGGCAGAGATTCCCTTTGGGAAATCGAAGATTCGACGAAGGGAATCCATTCACCTTATGATGGTAGAGACGGTGCATGCACCGTCTCTACAAAGGGTGATTAAATTGCGTCAATGAATTTCACGACGGCGTCGCGGTCTTCTTTGGACAGTTCGCGGAATTTCTCCACCGAGCGGCGGGCGTCGCTTTGGGGGTTGCCGTGCCACATGATGGCCTCGATGACGGTTTGGGCGCGGCAGTCGTGCAGACGGTCGCTGCGACCCGTGCAGATGGCCGAAAGTCCCCTACCCCACAACGGCGTGGTGCGGCACCAACCCGTGCGGATGTCGTTCTCCATGTGGAGCTTGTGCTGGATGTAGTCGCTGTAAGGCCAGATCTTCTGGTTGGGATGGCGCGGCAAACGCGGGTCGCTGTCGGCGAAGAATCCCGTCGGGTCAGTGAAGTCGTCGTCGCCGGTCTGCCATGAGGGACGGTGGCAGTAGGCGCAGCCCATGCTCTTGAAGAGCTCCTTGCCGTGTTGTATCTCGGGGTCGTCCATGTGTCGGGCGGCAGGCACGGCCAAGCCACGGTGCCACACCATGAAGTTGACATAATCCTCGTCCTTCATCTCGGGCACTTTCAACGACTCGGGGATCTGGTCGTTCATCATCAGGTAGTTGTAGATGTCGGTCTCCACATTGCCCGTGAGGTTGTACTGCGGGAAGTAGTTGTAGAACTCAGCCTGCACCTCGGGGTCTTGTGAGGCCTTGGTGGCGTAGGCGGCGGTCATGTAGTGACCCATCTTGGTGCGGTGCGTCACGTTGGTGATGTTCCAGATGGCATTGGCACCGGGAGCGTCCTGCAAGGGACCACGTGTGAGGGCATAGGTGTACTTCTTCGGGTGCGTGGTGTTGCCATAAAGGCCCGTAGGCGCCCAGTCGCTGCCCGCCCACATCGCAGGGTTGATGCCATTTTGCATGTAACCGTCGTTGTATTCCTTTTGGTACTGAGCCTTCAGCGAGTCATCGGGGATGGCGTCGATGAGGCCTGTGCCGTAGATGCCGATGGTCGACTCGAGACGCACCACCACATCGCTGTAGGGGATGTCGTTGCCACCCACCTGCAGCGGGACGTAGTAGGCTTCCTCAGGGATGTACACCTCAGGATAAGAGAGGTTGTAGGTCTCACCGTCGGGGAACTGGTTGCCCCAGTCGTCAACGTAGCTGAGCCAGTTGATTTGGATTTTCGTCTCGTCGATGGGTGCCTTGAAAGGTGCCACGGCCTTGGTCTGCGGCATACCCGTCAGAGAGCTGAGGTAGGTGTCGTTACGGTCGGTGACGACGAGCAGGTAGCCGTTGCCCCAGTCGTCGGCGCGATAGCGGTTCATCTTCATACCATGGCCGTAGCCGGGATGGCAGGCGATGCAGCTGCTGCGGATGTAGAGGGGTCCTAAGCCCTTGAAAGGCTCGTTGTTTTGCGTGTAGGTACGCTCAAAGAAGGCTTCGCCGTACTTGAAGGCACGGGTCAAGCCGGCCTGCTCTGTGGCAGGCGTGGGGTCTTCGTAGGCCGTGGCCGAGCTATTGAAGGTGGTGCCCAACTCACCGCCGGCGTAGGTCTCCTCGCTGATGACCTCAGGGATGGGGTCCTTCGGATTGCAGGCGGCCAAAGCCATGAGGCCTGCAAGAGCAAGGATGCTTAAATGTTTGTTTGTAAACATGATTATTAGGTTTTATGTTTATGCACTTTGTTTATGTTTCGCACATCCCTAACGGGATGTAAAACTATTGATTATCGTTGTTTTTACCGAACGTAATTCCCTACGGGAATACCCAAGATAATCTATTGTTCCACAAGATAATCCCGTAGGGATTGACGTTCGGTTGAATTATGCATTGCTGCTGTTTTAGACATCCCATGGGGATGTACCAAAACTTGAATTACTTGTTATCAATCTTCGCAAACTCAGCCTTCACTTCGGCCATCACATCGGAGAGCTCTTGGCAGGCTTCCATAGCTTCGCCAGCAGAAGCGTCAGCATAGTTCTGTACGAAAGGAGCAGCCATGTTGTCGATGGCAGTCAGGGCCTTCTCGATGGCGTTGACGACCTTGGTGTCAAGCTCCTTATTGTTGTCCTTGATGTAGGTGTGCAGCGACATGCTCTCGTCTCTCTGGCCTTCCATACCGCCCATGTAGGCGTTCTTGACGCTGGTCATGTTGTCATAGAAGTCCTTGATTGACTTTTGGCTGTAGGGCGACTCCACGTAGGTCACGTCCTCACCGGTGTGGGGCTTGCCGATCTTGGAGGTGCCCACCTCGTCGGCGATGTCGATGCAGCCGTCGGCGATGGCTTCGAGGGCATTGGTGAAGGTGGCGTAAGTGCTGCCAGCCTGCCCGCTCTGCAGCATGTTGTCGCCATAGGTGTTGTCTCTGCCATTGACGCTGGTGTTGAGTTCCAGCTCTTCCATCAGGGCCTTATGGGCTTCGGGAGCGTCGGCGTTCCAGCTCACTTCAAGTTGGAAGCAGCGGTTGCGCAGGTCGCGCGACACAGCCACCACATAGACGAGCATGTCGTCGGTGATTTCGTTCACGTTGCGGGGCTCGCCATCGCGGAAGAGGATGTACTCGATGCCATGGAAGCCGAGCAGGGCGTTGCCGAGCTGTTCGCCGGCCACGGTGCCGTCTTCATCGTCGGCCAGGGCGGCAATCATGTTGGGGCTACCCAGCAGATTGTTGAAGGCGTCTTCGTCGAGAGGCCAGGAGTCGATGTGCGGGTCGATGCCGAAGTCGGAGGCGGCGCCAAAGAGGAAGGCCTCGCTCATCTCCCACCAGTGGCGGGCTTCGATGAAGGTGGCCGCTGCGGCGTTGACGTTGGCTTGGGTTTGGTTGGCCTTGAGGGCTTCAAGGTTCTCGACCAATTTGTCAGCCTCGTTGGCCAGGTTCGTGTAGGTCGGATACACCGTGTGGTTGAGGTACTGCTTCACGATGGCCTCTTTGGTGGCCTTGTTAGCTTCTTCGGTGTTGTCTTGAGGGTCTTTGTTGCAGGAACTGAAGTTCACTGTCAACAGGATGGATGCAGCGATAAGGGCTGCGGTTTTCAGGAATTTGTTCATTTGATTATGTTTTAATAGTTGTTTCTTGATTTATGGAGTTTCCCTTCGGGAATGGAGTGCTGTTTGTGTGTTATACAGCGGCGGCCTAAGACATTTACTGACTTGAAAAAACCTCATGCCGCCGCAGTTAAAACGAACTCTGACCTCCATTCCCGCAGGGAATCTATCTGGTAAAAAATCCGCTATACGCCACGCCAAGGCTGAACATCGGTTCATCATTGTATTGTTCCTTCAGGAAGCGTTTGGCATATTCCGCTTTGATGACGACCTGCTTGATGGGATAATAGTTCAGGCCGAGGGTCATCACATGGCGGTCGGTCCACTGGTAGTCGGTGAGGGCGTTGGCGGTGGGGATGTAACTGTCGTAGTAGTCGTAGCGGCCAAAGAGATAGAGCTGTTGGGCGCCGGTGTTGTGCATCGGGCGCAGGATGTCGTAGGCGATCTCGCCGCCAGCGGCCATGGCGGCCTCGCCGACCAAAGAGCGCGGATAGGGCGAGAAGCTCTGGTGGTTCTGGTTTTTGTTCCAGGCCGAGATGAGGTTGGCATCGCCGAGGTGACCATAGTCGAAGTTGCCGCGCACCACGAGGCCGTGGGCCTTGTAGTCGAACTCGGCCGTGCCGATGACGACGGTGCCTTTCACGTCTTTGTATTGGCTGGTCTCGGAGAACTCATTGGTGACGATGTCGTTATTAAAGGTGTTGCCGACGTAGCCGCTCACGCCCCAGTGGAAGTTCTTAATGCTATAATTGTCAATGCGCAAGGCGCCTGCCAAGTGGTTGGCCACGCGGAACTCATAACCCGAGGCCGAGCCGTTCTTCACCCAGTTGGCGTTGTTGAACATATTGGAGTTGAGGGCAGGCACCACGATGGCCTCATAGCGCCAGTCGCCGAGCTTTCCCCACAGGCTGATGCCGGTCTCATGCCAGGTGCAGGGCAGGATGTTGAACTCGCCTTCGGGACGGTAGCAGGTGAAGAACTGCGTGGGCAGGTGGGCGTTGTTGGTCTGTCCGACGGGCACCACGATGTGGCCCATGCGGATGTTGAAGCCCTTGCCGAACGACTTCTGGAGCCAAAATTGTTCCAACGCGACTTCACCGCCGCGCTCAATCTCATGTTCGAACTCGCCCGTCTCTTCGGCTTCAATCTCCACAGCCACTTCGTTGCCGCCGTGTTCAAACTCGATCTCCGTGCCCATGCTCCAGCCTTTGCCGAAGTCATAGCCCAGGTTGACCACCACGTGGGGCAGATCGACGCGGCCATGGCCTTTGGCGTCTTTGTAACGCTCGGCATGAGAATAGCGGAACATATTGTCGCTGTAGAAATTACGAGTGTAGACAGCCTCACCGTAGCCACCTACAGTAAGGCGTGACAGTGAAAACAGTTGGGTTGAATCATTAGACTTAAGTTCATTCGGATTTGCAATCCGAATGTCCTGAGTTGGGGATTTCAAATCCCCAGATTCGCTGCTGGCGGATTGCAAATCCGCCAGAACCCCAGCTTGCAAGGTGCCGACACTCAGTGTCAGACCTAGCAATGCGCATGTTGCTATTGATTTCAGTTTCATAGTATACGGAATTATTCAAATACGAGTGCAAAAGTCCGGCTTTTGTCCTCGCAGTCCAATCCCCATAAATGGGTATATTGGACTTTGAATCTCATCAATAATGAGGATACAAAAAGTCCGTGCGGAATGGAAAACCCTCCATCCCGCACGGATAACTAATTCAGATTATAGGCTAAATGAACACTTACTTGCCCATGTCGAACGTGCAGTTGCCTTTGGCGTCGATGAAGCCGTACTGTCCGTCACGCTCCACTATGGCGACACCTTCTTTTATGTCTTCGGCATATTCAAACTGGCAGGGAAACACTTCATTGCCTTCACGGTCGATGTAACCATATTTCTCTGTGGTTTTGTCACAGATGCGGGCAAGACCTTCATGGAAATCGTAGCAGGGCTGATGATAGTATAATTCGCTTTCGTCATCGTAGCAGGCCTCATAACGGAAGGGGATGACGACTTTTCCTGTCTTGTCGATGTAACCAAACTTACCCTCTTTGTTACACACCCATGCCAAGCCTTCGCTAAAGGTGGGGCAGAGTGGGTAGTTGCTGCATTCAATGTCTTCATCGAGGATAAGGGTTTTAAAGTCGCCAGTCAGTTCAAACTTGCCGTCGCGATTGATGAATCCACACGCGTTTTCGGTTTCGGCCCAGCAGAGACCGTCAACAAAACGGCCGGCATGTTTGAAGGTGAAGGGGATGGTTTCGGAGCCTGTCTTGTCGACAAATCCGGAGCGATACACGAAATCATCGTTATCTGATGAGAATCTACTGACTGCGGCAAGGCCTTCGCTAAAAACTTCGGCATTGCCCTCGCATTCAAAGACTTTATTCCCCGTTTTGTCGATGAAGATGCTCTTTTGGGAGTCGTAGTCATATCGTCTGCAGAGGCCATCGTTAAAGCTAACGGATATGGGGCCATTGCACATCATCATGTCGAGTTCGGCAGGGATGACCACCTTGCCTGTCTTGTCGATGTAGCCTTCCTTTTCGTCTTCGGGGTTGAAAATGGCCATCATTCCATCGTGGAATCCTATGTGAAAACCTGGGCGGTACTGGCCGTCAAACGAGGCTATTTCCTGACCTTTCTTGTCAATGAGGGACCACTCCTCGCTAGACTTGTAGACAACAGCTATGCCTTCGCTGAAGGCACCTGAAACATCATAGTATTGGCAGGGGATAACCTCGTTGCCTTTTCTGTCGATGAAGCCATAGAGATCGGTTTCCTTGTCGCAGACGACAGCCAGGCCTTCGCTAAAACCAGAGACCGAGCTGTATTTGGGCATCACCTTCGCCAATGCTTCCAAATCTGTCTGTGTCACTTCGGTCTGTTCAACGATTTGTACTGAAGCTTTTTTGTCATTCTTGTTTTGGTCGCAGGCTGTGCCTGTCGCAATGAACAGCAGTGCCACCGCCAGCAACGTTGTCCAGTTGTAGATGTTCTTTTTTTTCATTGTTTTGTATTTTTTTGGTGCTAAATAATGTGCAAATATAGTGTTTTTTACAATTCGCAAGTGAGTTCTTTTAGCTTTTACATGAAGTTCTTTAGTGCACTTGATAACACAACAGGAAGCAACCCCATAAGGTTACCAGCCATGTGAACCAAAATGGCGGGGACGATGTTGTTGTATTTTTCTTGGTAATAGCCTGCAATCGTACCGAGGACGAAAGTAAACAATGCCGTTCGAATCATAAACGCCGTTCCAACGCCTGAGGCGAGAAGACCTAAATGGGATAGGCTGAAAGCCAATGCGGCAATCAACACGGGCAGGCTAATCCGCCTATGAAACACTGTGATTCCTTTGTTACCTAAAGGCTTCAAGTAATTCTGCAAGAAGCCCCGGAAAAGATGCTCTTCTGCCACTGGAGCCAAGATGAAAGTGAATAGCAAGAACTGTAACATCGTGGTGTTTCTCAAGGCAGGATGGCCTTCTATTCTGCCATGGAGAGCCGTGGTAATGATTCCCGTTAAAAGGTTGAGCACTAGGCTGGTTAGTAAACCGAATAGTATTGGCTTCCAAATCTGATTGAATTTAGGCACCGCGATACGATAGTCCAACTGTTTCCGGAAGGCGACAATCAACACGATAGCGAGGACCAGGATGATGAATCCCGGCAAAGCGAAGCTGGGGAAAAACTCGGAGTCCAACTTTACCACGTTGCGCATAACAACGGCAACAACACAAACCGAAAAAGTCAGCAAAAGCCCGATGATCAGGCGTGATAGAGCAAGGTTTTTCTTCATGGTAAAACTATCTTTTTCATTAATATTGGTTATTTCCCTTTCATATAAACCACAGACTGATCAAAATCGAATACGGCATCGGTTTTTTCGAAGAATTTCAGGCCGATATTGCCAGGGGTTGTAAACAAAGGCAGATTTTTAGTGATGACGACCACAGCATTAGGGAAAGTGATGCCGAAAAGCCGGCACTGCTTTGTGAGAATGAATTGTCCCACCACCTCGCCATTCGGAGCGATGGCATCCCGCAGTTCCAAATCGTCATTGTCGGTAAGGAACTTTTGGACTTTTTCGGCCTGATGGAAGAGGAACAGCAATTCCGGATTGCCAAAATCGATCATGAAATTGCCGCTGAGCGTTCTTGTCTTCACCCCGTCGTCAAGGGTCACACTGGTCTCGATGGCAGGCAGTCCCATATAGGTTTCGGTTTCATCTTGCCCTCTGAATACGTCTTCTTTTTATCGTTAAGCGATGCCCTGCCCAGCATCCGGAGGCTTTGGTTGCCGAGGTCGAGGTTGACGATGCGGCTGCCTCCGTCAAGGTCGTTGTGCAGATACATCACCGGCACGGCCGCTTCATATGGTCCGTAGTCGTAATTTGCCAGCACAAACACTTCACCGGTATAGGAAGTGTTGTTACCTATCCGCACCGTTCCGTTTGCCTTGTGGGAGATCTTATAAACGCGTCCGCCAAGGTTCAGTTTCTCTATGTCAGTGACGGTCAGATCCATGTCCGACAGAATGCCACTGCTGAAGACGTAGGCCGAATCGACCAGTAGGGCAGGTATTCCTGATTCCAACAGTATCGTGGCATCCGCTTTGCCGTTGATGCTTGCGTTGAATACATAATGTGCTCCCTTTTTGATAAGAGGGAATGTGTCGCCTTCGGTATTGTTTTGCGCCGACAGGCCTTGGGCCGCTGCCGACATTGATGCCAGCACCAGCAAAGAGACGGCAATAGTTCTAAAAACGCTGTTTTTCATCTTTTACTTCAATTTTGCAACAACTCGGCCAGCATTGCATCCCATTCGTCAACTTGTTTGTCACGGGCGATGATTACGCCTGTTTGCCCATCGATGAGCAATGTGGTCGGAAAAGCATCAAGGGCGTAATCGTAACGGGCTTTAGCGTCTTTTCTTCCTCCGCTGAAGTCACAAACGTTGA
>CAMYYV010000014.1 GCA_947303625.1 uncultured Bacteroidales bacterium
CAGCTGCGTATAGATGCGTTGAAAGGCTTTCTCACTCATGTTTCAGTTCCTCCTTAAGCTGGTTCAAGTATTTGTTGAATTGTTCCGACTCGTATTCCGTGTAGTTCATCTGACGGCAGATGTTGATCAAGCCCTTGAAGTAGGTGGTGCACTCCTCGAAGTCATCGAACTTGAAGTTGCGGTCGCAGATGTCGATCACCACGTCGAGCATGAACTTCTGGCGTTCCAATGGACAGCAGCCATCGATATCGTCGAAAGCGTCTTGTTGAAGAATCACAAAGTCGATCAGTTCCGACTTCCAGTATTGCTCGTGGTACGACATTGGCACGCCGTCGTCACCCAAAATGTTGATTTGCTCGTAGGCATCCTTGCCTCGGCGGATGATATATTTCGTCTTTGTCACCTTGTCGACCCAACCCTTCTCGATCTTCTCATCCAGATACTCGATGATTTCGGGATATTCAAGGTATTTCGAATAGGAGTCCACGGGGTCGACAGCGGGATAACGTTTCTTGTCGGCGCGGTTCTGCGAGAGGCCGTAGAAGCAACGGGCCGCTTTCTTCGTCGACTCGGTAACAGGCTCTTTCAAGTTACCGCCGGCGGGCGACACCGTTCCGATGAAAGTGATGGAGCCCGACTGGCCGTTGTTGAGTCTCACATAGCCTGCTCGCGCGTAGAAGTTGGAGATAATGGCCGAGAGGTCGACGGGGAAGCCGTCCTGACCGGGCAGCTCCTCCAAACGGTTACTCATCTCACGCAAGGCCTGTGCCCAACGTGAGGTGGAGTCGGCCAGCAGCAGCACCTTCATGCCCATGGCGCGATAGTACTCGCCGAGAGTCATGGCCGTGTAGACGGAGGCCTCACGAGCCGCGACCGGCATGTTAGAGGTGTTGCAAATGATGATGGTACGCTCCATCAGACTACGGCCGGTGTGCTTGTCCTTCAGCTCAGGGAACTCGGTGAAGATCTCCACCACCTCGTTGGCACGCTCACCACAGGCCGCCATGATGATGACGTCGGCATCGGCTTGCTCGGCGAGGGCATGTTGCAGCACGGTCTTGCCGCAGCCGAAAGGTCCCGGGATGAAGCCCGTGCCGCCTTCGGCGATGGGATTCATGGTGTCGATGCAACGCACACCCGTCTCCATCACCTTGAAGGGACGCGGCTTCTCGACATAGCCACCCACGGCCACCTTAACGGGCCATTTCTGGGTCATGTTCACCTTCACCTCCTCACCTTCCGCGTCGGTCAGCGTGGCGATGGTGTCGGTAATCTTGTATTGTCCGGCAGCGGCCACACTCTTCACGGTATATGTCCCTTTAAAGGTAAACGGCACCATGATTTTGTGGGGCAGCCAGCCTTCTTTGACTTCGCCTAACCAGTCGGCGGCAACGACTTGTTGTCCTTCCTTGGCGAGAGGCATGAAGTCCCAAAGTTTCTCTTCGTCGAGGGCCTTGGTGTATTCACCGCGTTTGAGGAACACGCCTTCCATGGTGGCGAGGTTGTTCTGCAGGCCGTCGAAGTTGCTCGAAAGCAGACCAGGTCCCAAGGTCACCTCAAGCATGTAGCCTTGGAATTCGACCTTGTCGCCGATTTGGAGGCCGCGGGTGCTCTCAAACACCTGCACGGAGGCTTTGTTCCCGTTCACCTTGATGACCTCCGCCATCAGCTTGGTACCCGCCAAGTCGATGAAACAGATTTCATTTTGTGACACAGGGCCGTCCACCTCCACGGTGACCAGGTTTGCAATGATTCCTGTAACTTTTCCTGTTGTTTTCATTATTATTGTATTTCTAATTTCTATCAAGTTTTGTTTGGCTGCTGGCTACTGGCTCTTGGCTTTTGGCCGTTTCCACTATGAATTGAAAGCCTTCCTTCTGTTAAAGCTGCCAGAAGCCAGTGGCCAAGGCCAGAAGCCTATTCTGTGTTTCTTGCTCCAACGCTTAAATCTAGATTCGCACTGGTCCCTCGAATCTCCTGCACTAGCTTATGGAACATCTCCTGGCCCTTCTCAGTGTCGAGCTCTGCCCAACGTTGCACAGTCTTGGCTTTTACCAAGAAGGCGAGGATGGCATTCATATTGAAATAATCCATGCGGGCAATGTCGGAGGCCTTCTCCCATTTCAGCTCGTCCATCTTCTGTTCACGCTCCACGAAGTCGGCGTCGGCGAGGATCTCCTGGATCTGCTTGCCTTCCTCGAAGTCAGCCTCAGGCAGCTCCACCATGTAGTCCTCCCCTCTCTTGCCGAGACGCTTGGCCAGATAGTTCACCTTCAGGTTGCGCAGGCGGGCATCAAAGTCGAAGTACTCGCGGATGAAGCGGTTCTTGCTCTTGGCGGCTTTCTCATAAAACTCCGCGCCGAGGCTGTCCTCATTGAAGCCCTCCTCCATAAACTCGACCAGCTTCTGGTCTTTCTCGGAGAGCAGCTCCATGATGCCTTCCTTAACGGTAGCATAATTGAAGCCCGTGTTCTCGAAGCCCGAAGTCAGTTCCGGCAAGCCGGCCACGATATAGACGTAGTTATCCATCAGCCGAAGAGGATTTTCTTGGTGGCGGGACGCAGGTAGTTGGCGATGAGCTGGGTAAATTCGTCATCGGTGAACTGCAGCACATAGCCGCCGTCCTTGGGGGCCACCTTGAAGCCACCGTTCATCTTCTTGGAGTAGTCCACCTTCACCTCACCCTTGAACTGGTTGGCGATTTCGTTCTTCACGAAAGGCTCCACCTCGGCCTTCAATGCCTCGGGCAGGATGAGGCTTAAGTCGACGGGCGATGCGTTGGCGGGATTGAAAGCCTTCACGATGCTGATAATCATCTCCTTGACGAAGGCGGTGTTGCCCATATTGGCTTTCACGCCCTCGGTGGCGGCTTGGGTCACCACCATGCGCTCGATCTCCTGTTTCGTCACGGCCATACTCTGCGTGGCGGCCATCTTCACATCAGCGGTCACCTTGGCCTTCAGCTCTTCGGCTTCCTTGTTGGCTTGGGCGACAATACGGTCGGCCTCAGCCTTGGCATAGGCCACGATACGGTCGGCCTCGGCCTGTGCCTTCTGCACGAGTTCTTCGCCGTCGTGTTTTCCTTTCGACAAGCCTTCGTTATAGAGCCTGTCAGTCAATTCTTGCAGTTTGTCTTGCATATATCTTTCGTTTTGTTGATTCTTGGAATTAGGGGGCAAAATTACGCATTCCGAACAAGAAAACGAAAGGAAAATGGAAAAATTATTTTGTATTAAGATTCCCTTCTTTAGGCTTGCAGCACTGCAAGCCTAAAGAAGGGAATCTCAGGGTATTAGATTCGCTTCTTTAGGCTTGCAGCACTGCAAGCCTAAAGAAGGGAATCTCAGGGTATTAGATTCGCTTAATATACGTCCTTGCCCGTTTGGTCAGGTCGTGGTCGAGGTAGCGCCACAGGTTCTGCACGCTGGTGTTGTCTTCCAACTCGCGTGTCGACTCGATGTATTTGATGCCGTTCTTGGTGATGCCTTGGGCAAACTTGTCGAAGATCATGGCGTTGACGCCTTTGTTCTTGTATTTCTCGTCAATGGCGATGAGCAACAGGTCGATGGTGTCGTTCTGCCGGAGGGCCTTCAGCATGTGGAGCCAGCCGAAGGGGAAAAGCGAGCCTTTTGCCTTCTGCATGGCCTTGGAGAGCGAGGGCAGCGCCACACCGAAACCCACCACCTGCTCGTCGGCGTCGACGACGATGGAGACATAGTCGACGTTGATATTGGCGAGGAACTGCTTCTTCAGGTCATCGCACTGGCCAGGCGACAGCTCCGAGAATCCGTGCAACTTGTCGTAAGCCGAGTTGAGGCAGCGGAACACACCGTCCAAGTAAGGCTCCAGCCCTGCGCGGTTGTGGAAGGGCGCCTGATGCAAGCTGTTCTTGATAGAGACAAGCTCAGCCATGCGAGCATAACGCTCGGGGATGACATCGGGCACCTTGATGAGGTACTCCACGTAGTCGACATCTTTGACATAGCCAAGGTCGACGAGATGCTGCTCGTAATAAGGTGCGTTGTATTTGCCGTAGGCGGTAGGCAGCTTGTCGTAGCCGTCAACCAACACGCCGGCCGCGTCAAATTCAAGGAAGCCCATCGGGCCACTCATCGTGTCCATGCCTTTCTCGCGAGCATATTGTTCCACGGTGTCCATCAGGGCCTTGGAGACATCGCGGTCGTCGACGAAGTCGATCCACCCGAAACGGCAGATCTTCTCGCCCGTCTTCTCGTTGTACTTGCGATTGACGATGCCCGCCACGCGCCCGACGATGGCGCCTTGTTCGTCGTAGGCCAGCCAATACTTACCCTCGCACACCTCGAAGGCGTGGTTCTTGGAGGGCGTCAGCGTATCGCGGTCCATCGACTCGATCTGAGGCACATAATACTCGTTGTCCTTATACAGCACATTCGGGAAGTGGACAAAAGCCTTCAGTTCCTTCTTGGTTGTGACTTCTTTGACGGACACTTTCATGGGGCGGTTCCTTTCAATGCTACAAAAATATCCCAATCTCCTAATAGGACACCCAACTTTTCATTATAACGCCCCTATTTTTCAACCAATGCCGCTATCTTCTTGCTTGCAGCAAAAGGGATTCGGTTTCGGAAGTGGTTTTAGCTTTTTCTATCGAAATCTGTCGAACGGAAAACTTAATTTGATAAATTTGCGGCTCCATTAGATAAAAACAACAAAGTATAATATGTCAAAAGGTACTATCACACAAATCATAGGCCCCGTGGTCGACGTCTATTTTGAAGGCGGTGAAGCCAACCTACCGAAGATCCACGACGCCCTTGAGGTGGTCCGTCCCAACGGTCGTCGTGTGGTGCTCGAATGCCAGCAGCACATCGGCGAGGACTCGGTGCGCACCATCGCCATGGACTCGACCGACGGCCTCATGCGCGGCATGGAAGTCAACCTGATGGGCAAGCCCATCTCCATCCCCATCGGCAACCAGATCAAGGGGCGCTTGCTCAACGTCACGGGCGACGCCATCGATGGCATCGGCGACCTCAGCCGCAGCACAGAATATCCCATCCACCGCGAAGCGCCCAAGTTTGAGGACCTGGCCACCTCGAAAGAGGTGCTCTTCACTGGCATCAAGGTCATCGACCTGCTGGAGCCCTACCTGAAAGGCGGCAAGATCGGTCTTTTCGGCGGTGCCGGCGTGGGCAAGACGGTGCTCATCATGGAGCTCATCAACAACATCGCCAAGGGACACAACGGCTACTCGGTGTTCACTGGCGTGGGCGAGCGCACCCGTGAGGGCAACGACCTGCTGCGCGAGATGATCGAGTCGGGCATCATCAAATATGGCGACGCCTTCGTCAAAGCCATGCAGGAAGGCGACTGGGACCTCTCGAAGATCGACAAGGAAGCCCTCGCCACCTCGCAGGCCACCCTCGTCTTCGGCCAGATGAACGAGCCACCTGGAGCCCGTGTGAGCGTGGCCTTGTCGGGCCTCACCGTGGCCGAGTCGTTCCGCGACGACACCCAGAGCGGCCAAAGCGATATCCTGCTCTTCATCGACAATATCTTCCGTTTCACGCAGGCAGGCTCCGAGGTGTCGGCCCTGCTCGGCCGTATGCCTTCGGCAGTGGGCTACCAACCCACTCTCGCCACCGAGATGGGACAGATGCAGGAACGCATCACCTCTACCAAGAACGGCAGCATCACCTCGGTGCAGGCTATCTACGTGCCTGCCGATGACTTGACAGACCCCGCACCCGCCACCACCTTCTCGCATTTGGACGCCACCACCGTGTTGAGCCGAAAGATCGCCGAGCTGGGCATCTATCCCGCCGTCGACCCCCTCGACTCCACCTCACGCATCCTCGACCCCAACATCATCGGCGAGAAGCATTACAACACCGCCCAGCGCGTCATCCAGCTGCTGCAGCGCAACAAGGAGCTGCAAGACATCATCGCCATCCTCGGCATGGAGGAACTCTCTGAGGAGGACAAGATCGTCGTCCACCGCGCCCGCCGTGTGCAGCGCTTCCTGTCGCAGCCCTTCCACGTGGCCGAGCAGTTCACCGGCCTGAAGGGCGTGATGGTGCCGATAGAGGAGACCATCCGTGGCTTCAACATGATCATGGACGGCGAAGTGGACCAATATCCCGAGGCCGCCTTCAACCTGGTGGGCACCATCGACGATGCCATCGCCAAGGGGGAGGAACTCTTGAAGAACGCGAGTAATTAATAAATGGTGGAATGAATCGAAACAAAAGAAATTAGACTGCGAGACTACGAGACTACGGGACTGCGAGATGGGATAGTCCCGAAGTCCCAAAGTCCCGCGTCCCGAAATCAAAAGAATTATGAAAGTAGAGATCATATCACCCAGCGACACCCTGTTTGAAGGCGAAGCCACGTCCGTCACCGTGCCGAGCAAGATGGGCGCTTTCACCCTGCTCGAGCACCATGCCCCCATCGTCGCTATCCTTGAGGCCGGCACCGTCAGCCTCACCGACGCCAACGGCGTGCAGAAAACGTTCGCCATCAAGGGCGGCTTCACCGAGAACCACGACAACCAACTGACCATCTGCGTAGAGCTATGAAAAAGAACGAACTGACGAAATACTTGGCCGTCTTCATGATCCTCTGCCTCATGTTGGAGGGCATCCTGCTCTGTTTCTTCCAAACCTCAGTGTGGTGGAACAAATGGATGGTGATGCCCCCCATCCTTTACATGATCCTGGGCGCCTACTATTGCCACCTGATGAAGAAGAACGTGGACACCCACCCCGACAAACTCACCTGGCTCTATGTCTACAAAGCCATCAAGATATTGGTGACCGTTGCCGCCGTGGTGCTTTTCGTCATCTTCGTCAAGCAGCCTGCCGACATCGTGGCCGACGACTACCTCATCAAGAGTAAAAAGGCATTCCTTGTCGTCACGGCTTCATCGTATCTCGTCGCGTTGGTCACCGAGACCATCATTTACAGCCATTATATTAAGAACAAGAACAAAGAAAGCAAAGCATGAACCATGTTTTGAAATATATCATCTTCTCACTTCTCCTCGTCTGGATGACGATGGTGCCGGTGCAGAGCCATGCGCAAGACACCGTGCAACCGCCCAAGAAGGAGAAGTTTGACGCCAAATCATTCATCTTTGGCCACACTGGCGACGGCTACTGCTTCCACATCACCGAGATCCACGAGAAACCCGTGTGCGTGTGGCTGCCCGTCATCGTCAAGTGCAAGGAGGGCGGCAGCTGGCATTGCTTCTCGTCGAAGCACGTCTGCGAGCTGAAGGAGGGCGAGACCTTCCACCACAAAGGCGCCGACTTCTACATCTCGCCCATCAACGCCGACAAATACCCGGGCAAGCTGGTGGAGGTGAAAGCCGACGGCAGCCTCTCGCGCCCGTTCGACATCTCGTTCACCAAGAACGCCTTCGGCATCTTTCTGGTGTGTGCCTTCCTTTTGGCCTTCTTCCTGCCTGCCGCGAGGAAATACAAGAAAGACCCCATGGCCAAGCCGACGAAATACCAAGGCCTGGTGGAATGGCTCACCTACACCGTTTTGGACGGCATCATCCGACCCAACATCCCCGAGAAGAAAGTGAAGAAGTTTGCACCCTATCTCCTGACGGTGTTCTTTTTCATCTTCTTCTCCAACCTGTTCGGCCTCATCCCTTTCTTCCCCTTCAGCGCCAACGTGACAGGCAACCTGAGCATCACCATTGTGTTGGCTTTGCTGACCTATTTCTTCGTCAACCTGTTCGGCAACCGCCATTATTGGAAAGACATCTTATGGCCCGATGTGCCCATCTTCCTGAAAGCCTTCCCACTGATGCCCATCATCGAGCTGATCTCCACCATCACCAAGCCTTTCGCCCTGATGGTCCGTCTGTTCGCCAACATCCTCGCCGGCCACATCGTCATCATGGTGCTCATGGCCCTGATCTTCATCATCGGCGGCATGTATGGTGCTGGCATGGGTGGCGTGATGAGCGTCGTCTCCCTCTTCATGACGATCTTTATGATGGTCTTGGAACTACTGGTAGCCTACATCCAGGCTTACGTATTTACGATCCTGTCCTCCTTGTTTATTGGGATGGCACAGCAAGAACCTGAACATGAATGAAATGAGGAATGCGGAATGATGAATGATGAATGCAGAATACGGAATTAGGAATATAAATTTTGAATATTAAATCTTTAAATAAAATAATCAATCACTTAAAAACTCAAAACTATGTTATTATCAATCATCCTTGACGCGGTGAATTTTGTGCCGGGTTTGGCCGCCATCGGAGCCGCAATCGCAGTTATCGGAGCCGGTTTGGGTATCGGTAAAATCGGTCAGTCGGCCATGGAAGCCATGGCACGTCAGCCCGAAGCCGCCAGCAAGATCCAGTCCGGCATGATCATCGCCGGCGCTCTCGTCGAAGGTGCAACGCTGTTCGCCATCGTCGTGTGCGTGTTAGCTGTGCTTAGCTAAGTCTGGGGACCATGACCATTGACCTTGACCCTAACCACTTCAACCCAAAGGGAAAGCGGTCAGGGTCAAGGTCATCGGTCAGGGTCAAAGACGCTTCAAAAAGAAAACAATTCGTTTATAACATAAAAACCACCTATTATGGATTTATTCCTTCCCGAAAGTGGATTAGTGATATGGATGCTCATCGCCTTCCTCATCGTCTTTTTCATCTTGGCGAAAAAGGGATGGCCGATGATCATGGGCGCCGTCGAGAAGCGCAACGCCCACATCTCCGAGTCGCTCCTCGCCGCCGAAGAGGCCAACAAAGCCCTCGCCGGCATCGAGCAGCAACGGCAGGAGACAATGGCGGCGGCACAAGCCGAGCAGATTCGCATCATGAAGGAGAGCCAAGACCTGAAGGCCCAGCTCATCGAAGAGGCTAAGGTGCAAGCCCGGCAAGAAGCCGAGAAGATTGTGACTGAGGCCCGACTGAAAATCGAAAAGGAACAGGCCGAGGCCATGGCCAACATCAAAAACGAGGTCATCGCCCTCTCGATTGACATAGCCGAGAAGCTGTTGCAACGCGAGCTGGACGACAAACCGTCGCAGACTGCCTACATCGAGCAGCTGCTCAACAACAACCAACCCCGCATCGAGGCATAAGCTATGGATAACGGAAGAATATCGGTGAGATATGCGCGCGCGCTGTTCCAAACGGCCCAACAGCAGGGCTGCGAAGACGCCGTGTACGATGGCCTGACGCGATTTGCCCACAACTACCTTCTGGCCATCAGCCAGTTCAATGAGGTGCTGTCCGACCCCATCGTGGCAGCAGAAGAGAAGGTGAAACTAGTAGAGATGGCCGTGGGCGAGCCCTTGGACGACACGCTGAAGCGGTTCATCACCTTCGTTGCTGAGCAGAAACGCGAGGACAAGATGTTCTTCATCGCGATGAAATACATGGAGATGTACCGCGAGAAGCACAACATCCTGAACACGCAAGTGACCACGGCCACCGAACTACCCGAGGAGACCTACAACCATATCAAGGCCTTCATCAAGCAGACCTTCGGTGCCGACGCCGAATTGGAGGTAAAGATCGACCCGAACCTCATCGGAGGCTTCATCCTCGACATCGAGAACACACGCATGGATGCCAGCGTGGCGGGTCAGCTGAATGCGTTGAAAAATAAGCTAAAAAGCTCTTAGCTATTAGCCATTAGCTGTTAGCTTAGTTGCTGCTATGCTAATGGCTAACAGCTAACGGCTAACAGCCCAACAATTAAACGATTAAACAATCAACAACTCAACAATAAATGGCAAACATCAAACCAAGTGAAATATCAAGCATCCTGCAGATGCAGCTCCAGAACATGAGCAACAAGGTGCAGTTCGAGGAGATCGGCAAGGTGCTGCAAGTGAGCGACGGCGTGGCACACGTCTACGGCCTCGACAAGGTGCAGTCGAACGAGCTCGTCGAGTTCGAGAACGGCACCATGGGCGTGGTGCTTAACCTTGAGGAAGACAACGTCGGCGTGGTGCTGCTCGGTCCTACCGAAGGCGTCAAGGAAGGCGAAACGGTGAAACGCACCCAGCGCATCGCCAGCGTCATGGCGGGCGAAGGCATGCTTGGACGCGTGGTGAACGGCCTCGGTCTCCCCATCGACGGCAAGGGGCCCATCCAAGGCAAGACCTACGAGATGCCCTTGGAGCGCAAGGCCCCTGGCGTCATCTTCCGCCAACCCGTGAACCAACCCCTCCAGACAGGCCTCAAGGCCGTTGATGCTATGATCCCCATCGGACGCGGCCAACGCGAGCTTATCATCGGCGACCGTCAGACGGGTAAGACAGCCATCGCCATCGACACCATCATCAACCAGAAGGAGAATTTCAAAAACGGTGACCCGGTTTACTGCATCTATGTCGCCGTGGGACAGAAGGGCTCCACCGTGGCCAACTTGGTGAACACCCTCGAGCAGCACGGTGCCATGGATTACACCATCGTGGTGAGCGCCACCGCCTCCGACCCCGCCGCCATGCAATTCTACGCCCCCTACGCAGGCTGCGCCATTGCCGAGTATTTCCGCGACACGGGCCGTCACGCCCTCATCATCTACGACGACTTGTCGAAGCAGGCCGTAGCCTACCGTGAGGTGTCGCTGATCCTCCGCCGTCCCCCGGGACGTGAGGCCTACCCCGGCGACATCTTCTACCTCCACAGCCGTCTGCTGGAACGCGCCGCCAAGATCATCAAAAACGACGACGTGGCACGCCAGATGAACGACCTACCCGACAGCATCAAGGACATCGTGAAAGGCGGAGGCAGCATCACCGCGCTGCCTATCATCGAGACGCAGGCTGGCGACGTGTCGGCCTACATCCCCACCAACGTCATCTCCATCACCGACGGACAGATTTTCTTGGAAACCAGCCTCTTCAACGCAGGCATCCGTCCTGCAATCAACGTCGGCATCTCGGTGTCGCGTGTGGGTGGCAACGCCCAAATCAAGTCGATGAAGAAGGTGGCCGGCACCCTGAAACTCGACCAGGCCCAGTTCCGCGAGATGGAGGCCTTCTCGAAGTTCGGCGCCGAACTCGATGCCGCCACCCTCGCCATCCTCGACAAGGGCCGCAAGAACGTCGAGCTGCTGAAACAGCCGCAATACACGCCCATGCCCGTCGAAAAACAGGTGGCCATCATCTTCTGCGGCACCAACGGACTGCTGAGCAAAGTGCCCGAAAACAAAGTACTCGAGTTTGAGAAGCAGTTCCTCGACATGATGGAGGTGAAACACAAAGACGTGATGGAACAGCTGAAAGCCGGCAAGATCGACGACGACATCAAGACAGTATTGGAGGAGGAAGCTTTGAATTTGAGTGAACACTTCGTATAATCGCTTCTGGCTACTAGCTTCTGGCTACTGGCCATACCTGCCAAAAGCCAAAGGCCAATAGCCAGCAGCCAAAAGCAAGAAAAATGGCATCACTAAAAGAAATACGGGCCCGCATTACCTCTGTCGCCTCAACGCAAAAGATCACGAGTGCGATGAAGATGGTATCGGCGGCCAAGCTGAAGAAGACCGAAGGCATCACGACGCGGTTTCTGCCATACAAGAACAAGCTGAGCGAGGCCTTGGGCAATTACCTCGGCTCCCTTGAGGGCGAAGTCAACATCCCATTAGCTGAGAAACGCGAAGTAAAGAAAGTCGCGCTGATGGCCTTCTCGTCGAGCAGCGGCCTGTGCGGTGTCTACAACTCCAGCATCTGCAGGCTCTTCAAGCAGGTCTACGACGAATATACTGCAAGCCTTGGCGCCGAGAATGTCATCGTCTTCCTCGTAGGCAAGAAAGTGAACGACTACGCCAAGAAATATGGCATCAAGGTAGAGAAACAATACGCTCCTTTGGCCGAGACCATGTCGTACGACCTGGCCATGGAAATCAGCGACATGATGGTGAAACTGTTCCTCAGCAAGAAAGTCGACCGTGTGGAGCTGGTGTTCAACCACTTCAAGAACTCCGGCGTGCAGGTGCCTACGCGCGAGGTGATGCTACCCCTGAAGGCGGCGACTTCCAGCGAAGGGCCCAGCTACGACTACATCGTGGAGCCCGACAAGGAGACCTTCGTCAACGACCTGATCCCCAAGGTGATTCGCACCAACTTCTACTCCATCATGCTCGACGCCCTGACGGCAGAGCACGGCGCCCGCATGACGGCCATGCACATCGCCAGCGACAACGCCGACCAGCTGTCGCAGGAGCTGAAGATCCAGTACAACAAGGCCCGCCAGAATGTCATCACCAACGAACTGATCGACATCGTGGGTGGCGCCGAGGCGTTAAAGGGATAAATTAGCCTGTGTAGTTTTAATGCGACGATATGAGATTCCCTGCGGGAATGGAAAACGTTAGTTGTTCTTAATTGCGGCGGCAAGTAGCGCTTACTAAAAGTAGACACCACAAGCCGCCGCGATAAAAAAAGGCAGACTAACTCCATTCCCGAAGGGAATCTCCTTATTTCTCAAAGTGTTTGAATACTATCTCCGCCTTGGCGGGTCCGACGATTTCGGTGAGCCGCTCCAGCGAGGCCTCCTTGATTCCCTTCACCGACTTCAGCTCCAGGAGCAGCTTCTCCGCCGTCTTCTTCCCTATCCCCTTGATGTCGGCCAGCTCGGAGTGCATGAAGCCCTTCTCGAACTTCTTGCGGTGGAAGGTGATGGCGAAACGGTGCACCTCGTCCTGGATGTGCGCCAGCAGCCTAAACACTTCCGAGTTGGGTTTCAGGCCCACCACACGGGGTGGGAAGCCGAAGAGTAACTCGTTGGTGCGGTGACGGTCGTCCTTGGCCAGACCCGCGATGGGGATGTCGGCGTGCAGCTCGTCTTCGACGACCTGACGTACCACCTCCATCTGTCCCTTGCCGCCGTCGGTGATGATGAGGTCGGGCAAGGGCTTGCCTTCCTCGATGAGTCGGGAATAACGTCTTCTCACCACCTCCTTCATCGAGGCATAGTCGTCGGGACCTTCCACCGTCTTGATGTTGAAATGGCGGTAGGCGGCCTTGTTGGGCTTGCCGTTCACGAACTGCACCATGCCCGCCACAGCATAGTCGCCTTGGAAGTTGGAGTTGTCGAAGCACTCGATGACATTGGGCACCTGCTCCATCTGCAAGGCCTCCTTCAGTTGGTTCAAGACCCGTTTCTGATGACGTTCAGGGTCGACGAGGGTGCGTTGTTTCTCAAGGTCGATGCGGTATTGCATGGCATTGCGGCGCGAGAGGTCAAGGAGTTTCAGCTTGTCGCCGCGCTGGGGCACGGTCATCGTCACATCTTCGATGGCGTAGTCGAGCTTCATCGGCACGATGATCTCGGGGGCGTGGTCGCCAAACTGCTGCCGCAAATCGGTGATAGCCAAAAGCATCAGCTCCTCCGCTGTCTCCTCAAGTTTGCGTTTCATCTCGAACGAATGGCTCTGCACCACGGCGCCGTCCTTCACCTTCATATAGTTGACATAGAACGTCTCGTCGTCGTCGACGTAGGAGAACACCTCCACGTCGTGGATTGTCGCGCTGACCACCGTCGAACGGCTGCGGTAGTTTTCCAAGAGGTCGTATTTCTCCTTGACGAGCTGTGCCTGCTCAAACTCCATACGCGAGGCATAGTCCATCATCAGCGTCTTCAAGCCGCGCAGCACACCGCCTAAATTGCCCTTGATGACCTCGCGGATCTCGGCAATCATGGCGTTGTAGTCGTCCTTCGAAATCAGGCCTTCGCAGGGCGCGTTGCATTTGTGGATGTGATAGTCGAGGCAGACCTTGTATTTGCCTTTGGCGACACCTGCCTCCGTCAGCGGCGTGTGGCAGGAACGCACCTTGTATACTTGTCCAAGCAAGTCCAACAGGATATGCGCCGTGCGCACCGAGGGATAGGGACCGAAATACTCCGAGCCGTCGTTCACCTTTCTTCTGGTAAGGAAGATGCGCGGAAAGGCCTCCTTCTTGATGCAGATCCAAGGGTAGGTCTTGTCGTCCTTGAGCATGATGTTGTAGCGCGGCTTGTACTGCTTGATCATCGTGTTTTCCAGCAGCAGTGCTTCCGACTCCGAGTCGACGATGCTATATTCCAAATCGGCAATCTTGCTGACGAGGACGCGCGTCTTGCCCGTCTGTTCCTTGGTGAAATAACTGCTGACGCGACGTTTCAGGTTCTTGGCCTTGCCTACGTATATCAGTTCGCCTTTCTTGTCGAAATAGCGATACACGCCTGGCTTACTGGGCAGCGCGGCGAGTTTTTGTTTCACTATTTCAGGGAGGTCGGACATTGTTTCTATTTTTATTACTATGGTTCATGGCCGATGGCTTATGGCTCGCTACTGCCAAAGGCGCTAAATCCGCGCATTGGGTGAAGCGAGCCATTGGCTATAAGCTATAGGCCATAGTCACTTCTTCTTCATGTGATCCCAACCTTGAGCTTTAATCGGGATGACATGGCCGTCAGGGGTGATCATCTCGGCGATGCCTTTGTCGTCGGTCATATAGCCGATGACTGTGACATCCGCCGACATCGTCTTTATCTTCTCATAGTCTTTCTGGTCGATGGTGAAGAGCAGCTCGTAGTCCTCGCCGCCGCTCAGTGCCGCCACCGAAGGCACAATTTGGAACTCCCTGGCCATCTTGTCTGTGGTCGGGTCAATAGGGATTTTGCCCTCATAAAGCTGGCAGCCCACGCCCGACTCTTTGCAGAGATGCAGTATCTCGGAGGCCAAGCCGTCGGAGATGTCGATCATCGAGGTGGGCTTGACGCCCAAGGTCTTCAACTGTTCCACGACATCCTTACGGGCTTCGGGCTTCAGCTGGCGCTCGAGCACATACTCCAGGCCCTTCAGCTGAGGCTGCATGTGAGGATTAGAGAGGAACTCCACCTTCTCGCGCTCGAGGATGAGCAGGCCGATGTAGGCACCGCCCAAGTCGCCTGTCACGCACAGCAGGTCGTTCTTCTTGGCGCCGCTGCGGTAGACGATATCCTCCTCCTTGGCCATGCCGATGACCGTGATGGAGATGACGAGGCCGGTCTTGCTGCTCGTGGTATCGCCGCCCACCATGTCGACGTTATAACGCTCACAGGCCAGACGGATGCCTGCATACAGCTCTTCCAGTGCCTCCGCGGAATAGCGGCTCGACACGCCCAAGCCCACCACAATCTGCGTGGGGATGCCATTCATGGCGTAAATGTCGGAGAAATTGCTGACGGCAGCCTTGTAGCCGAGGTGCTTCAGGGGGCAATAGGTCATGTCGAAATGGATGCCTTCGATGAGCATGTCGACTGAGACCAGAGTGCGGTAGCCTTCGTGGTCGATGACGGCGGCATCATCGCCCACGCCTTTCAACGAGGAGGCATTGCGCAAGGGGAAGTCGTCGGTCAGCTGGTCGATGAGGCCGAACTCGCCGAGTTCGTCAAGGTCAGTCAAGGGTTTGGGGGTGGTTTCTTGTTCCATATCGTATTCGTTATTTGCTGCAAAGGTAAGAATTTTCTAATTTTGCGCCATGAAAACCATCAAAGACATCTATAAGATTGGTGTAGGCCCTTCGAGCAGCCACACCATGGGGCCGCAGAAGGCAGCAAGCATCTTCAACAGTCGTTTCCCCAATGCCACCTCGTTTGAGGTGACGCTCTACGGCAGCCTCGCCGCCACAGGCAAAGGTCACATGACCGACAAAGCCATCCTCAGCACCCTCCAGGCACCCACCGAAATCGTCTGGAAGCCCGAAGTCGTCCTCCCATTCCACCCTAACGGCATGTTATTCAAAGCCTTCGACGCAGAGAAAAACCTTCTCGGCGAATGGCAAGTGTTCAGCATCGGAGGCGGCAACTTGGCCGAAGAAGGCAAAGTGGACGAATCGCCAGAGGTCTACCCGCTCTCGAAGATGACCGATATCCTCAAATGGTGCGGGCAAACCGGGCGCACCTATTGGGAATATGTGTACGAATACGAGGACCAGAAAGAGATTGAGGACTACATGATGGAGGTATGGCAGGCAATGCAGGCCGCCGTCGAGCGGGGCTTACAGGCCGAGGGTGTCCTGCCCGGACCGCTCCACCTGAGTCGCAAGGCCGCCACCTACCACATCAAGGCCTCGGGCTATACGCACACATTGAAAAGCCGTGGCTTGGTGTATTCCTATGCCTTGGCCGTTTCGGAAGAGAACGCATCGGGTGGGGTGGTCGTGACCGCGCCGACCTGTGGCTCATGCGGTGTGATGCCTGCGGTATTGTACCACTTGTCAAGAAGTTATGAATTCTCCGACCAACGCATCATTCGTGCCTTGGTGACGGCAGGCTTGGTGGGCAACATCGTGCGCACCAACGCCTCCATCTCGGGTGCCGAGGTAGGTTGTCAGGGTGAAGTGGGCGTGGCTTGTTCCATGGCTGCCGCTGCCGCCAACCAACTGTTTGGAGGGAGTCCCTCCCAAATCGAATATGCCGCCGAAATGGCGCTTGAACATCACTTGGGCATGACCTGCGACCCCATGTGCGGCCTCGTCCAGATTCCCTGCATCGAGCGCAACGCCTACGCTGCCGCCCGCGCCCTCGACTCCAACATCTACTCCACTTTCTCCGACGGCCATCACCGCGTGTCGTTCGACAAGGTCGTGGAGACCATGAAACAAACCGGAAAAGACATCCCGTCATTATATAAGGAGACCTCGCAGGGTGGACTGGCAAGAGATTACTCGGAAGAGCCATAACGGCAGGTCAATTTTAGTGCAAAAAGAAATCCCCTATCTTGAGAATCATCAAGTTAGGGGATTGTTTTGTGGTCCCACTAGGGCTTGAACCTAGGACCTACTGATTATGAGTCAGTTGCTCTAACCAACTGCGCTATGGGACCGCAAAAAAGCCATCCATCAGGCAAATAATCGTCTTTTTTCTTGCTTTTTGCGCTGCAAAGTTACAACTTTGCATCGAAATAGACCTAAATTTTCTCATAAATGAACACAAAAATCAAAAACATCATCTTCGACTTAGGCGGTGTCGTCCTCGATATCGACGAAGGCATCATCGTCAAGGAACTTGAAAAAATGGACATCAGCGTAAAGGAACTCTTTCATTCCGAGGAGTTTAACGATGTCATGAGCAAGTTCGACACCGGCATCTACACCGCCCCCACCTTCCGCAAACGCATGAAAGCCCTCATCGGACAAGAGAAGATGACCGACCAACGATTCGACGCCATCTGGAACTCCATGCTCTTAGACATCCCCCGCGAACGCATCGAGGCCATCGAGAAAGTGAAGAAACACTACAAAATCTTCCTGATGAGCAACTCCAACGTCATCCATTACGACCTCTACGTCAGGGACTTGCAACTGCGTTTCGGCTACAATGAGTTTGACGAACTGTTTAACAAGTCGTATTTCTCCTTCGCCGAGCACCTGGAAAAACCCGACCCGCGCTTCTTTGAATTGATTCTTGACCATGAAGGCCTGGTGCCAGAAGAGACCCTGTTTATTGATGACACCGAAGCCAATATCAAAGCCGCCCAGTCACTGGGGATCCGCACGTATCATATCGGCCGCGACGAGTTGGTTAGGAATCTGTTTGAGGGTGGGGTGTTGAAGGAAGGGGTGGTTTCGTGAGATTCCCTGCGGGAATGGAATAATAAACATTTCCTTATGAACTTCGCATACACTTACATTATGACCAACAAAGGGCATTCTATTTTATACACAGGATGCACAAATGATTTAGTGCGGAGGGTGAGTGAGCATAAAAAACATCATTACAAGGGGTCTTTTACTGACAAGTACAATTGTGAATATTGTGTTTTCTATAAAGAATTCACCAGTTATCAATCTGCCATCGACGAAGAAAACAGGATAAAAGGATTGTCTCGAGAAGTAAAAATCAAGCTGATTGAAGAAAAGAATCCAGAATGGAAAGAACTAGTGACCGAGAAAGGGTTCGTATATGACAAAACGCCATGGAGTGAAAAAGTGAAACAGGTCATAGATGACATAATGAGAAATCCATGAGATTCCCTGCGGGAATGGATTACTGTTTGTTTTTAAAACGCGGCGGCAGCAAGAGCCCACGAATTGTAAGAGCCACATGCCGCCGCTTTATAGACTATACCTTCACTCCATTCCCGAAGGGAATCTAATAATAACCTTCTATCTCCTCCAAAATCCCATAGACCTCCTCAACGGACAGCGTCTCCATCAATCTCATTTTGAACGGCTTGAAGTTGGGCAGCCCCTTGAAATACGACGCCCAGTGCTTGCGGATTTCCAATAGGGCGATGTGTTCTCCCTTCCACTCCACCGAACGTTCCAACTGTATTTTGCTGACCCGCACACGTTCCTCCACGTCGGGCACAGGAAGCTCCTCCCCTGTCTCGAGATAATGCCGAATTTGGCTGAATATCCAGGGATTTCCGTAGGAGGCACGACCTATCATTAGGCCATCCACACCGTAGGTTTCCTTGTAATGCTTGGCCGAAGGACCATCCACCACGTCGCCGTTGCCGATGATAGGGATGTGCATGCGTGGGTTGTTTTTCACTGCACCAATAAGGGTCCAGTCGGCGGGCTCGCTGTATTTGGTGGTACGCAGGCGACCGTGTATCGTCAGGGCGGCGATGCCCACGTCTTGCAGTCGCTCTGCGATGTCGACGATCTCGCGGTGCTCGTCGTCGTAGCCGAGGCGCGTCTTCACGGTGACTGGTGTCTTCACCGCTTCCACCACGGCCTTGGTGATGGCCACCATCTTGGGGATATCGTTCATGATGCCTGAGCCGGCGCCTTTGGAGGCCACCTTCTTCACGGGACAGCCGAAGTTGATGTCGATAATGTCGGGGTGGGCGGTCTCGGCATAACGAGCCGCTTCCACCATAGGCTCGACGGCATTGCCGAAGATCTGGATACCCACGGGGCGCTCCATCTCCTCGAAATCCAGCTTCTTGATGCTCTTCACCGAGTCGCGGATGAGGCCGTCGGCGCTGATGAACTCCGAGTAGACCACGTCGGCGCCGAAGAGCTTGCACACATAGCGGAACGGCGGGTCGGAGACGTCCTCCATCGGGGCGAGGAGAAGGGGGTAGTGTTCGAATTCCAGTGGGCCGAGAGTGTATTTCATTTCATGGTCGATTTGACTGGACTATGGCTTATGGCCTATAGCCTATGGCCCGCTACAGCCAAGAGCACGCAATTCGCGCTTTGGGTGAAGCGAGCCATAGGCCATCAGTCATGGGCTATAGTTAATTAAAAAACACCGCAAAATTACAAAAAGTGTATCTTTGCAGCAAAATTATAAACGTATTATCATGTCAGACAACTTGAAACAATCCACGGGGATTAGGATCCTACTCTTCCTCGTCATCTTATTGGTAAGCGGCTTGATCAGTGTCGCTGCTGGCGCCCTCTTCATCTTTGGAGGCGACACGGGTATGAAGATCGGGCAGGGCATCAGCTCCATCTTCATGTTTGTGGTGCCGCCCATCGTCTACTATCTCATCACTCGCAAGGAGCACAAGATGCACGACCTTGGCTTCCGCCGCGTCAAAAGCCCGTGGCCGCTGTTCGTCCTCGCTGGCGCCGCGGTGATGTACGTCTCCCTGCCCGTCACCGAACAGCTGACGGAGTGGAACGAAGGCATGAAGTTGGGAGGTGCGTTGCAAACGCTTGAAGACTACCTGAAGGTTCTGGAGGAAGCGGCCGCCAACGCCACCGAGCAGATGCTCAACGTCGACACTATCGGCGGTTTGCTGTTCAACCTGGTCGTCATCGCGTTGATCCCCGCCGTGGGTGAGGAGTTGACCTTCCGCGGCGTGTTGCAACAGGGCCTGTCGCGAAGGATCAACCCGCACATCGCCATCATCCTCTCGTCAGCCATCTTCTCGTTCATCCACTTCCAGTTCTACGGCTTCCTGCCGCGCATGTTCCTCGGCCTGCTGCTTGGCTATATGTTCTACACCAGTGGCTCGTTGTGGGTCTGCATGCTGATGCATTTCCTCAACAACGGCAGCGCTGTGATGGTGTATTACCTCAACAACAAGGGCGTCATCGACGTCGATGTCGACCACCTCGGGACGACGCAGAACGTATGGATCATCGTGGCCAGCGCAGTAGTGACGACAGGCCTCATCGTATGGTGCTGGTGGAAAGGGAAACAATCCCTGACTAAGAAATGATTTTCTTTGGCCTATGGCTCATGGCTTATGGCCTATGGCTCGCTTCTCCCAAGGCGTGAAAACCGTGCCTTTGTGCAAAGCGGGCCATTGGCCATAGGCTATAGGCCATAGTTACTGAACGACTACCTTCTGTACTTTCACGTCCGCGCCGTTCACTAAGCGCAGCATGTAGACACCCGGCACTTGGCTGAGTGTGACGGTGGCGTTGCCATCGATAGTCTCACTGCTGACGATGCGACCCATGATGTCGATGACCCGCAAGGTGGCAGGGCCCTCGTTGCTGATCGTCCAAGCGTTGCCGTTGAAGTAGGCGAACGGGATTGACGGCCCTTCGACGGGCTCAGGGGCCTGTTGACTGAACACCAACTTGAAGCGGCTCTCATAGTCGCTCGTCGTGGCGTCGAAGGCATAGCTTGGGTTGGCCAGCAGGTCGACATCGGCACCCGTCATATTGTCGATGAGGTGGAGGTAGGTCAGGTCGACGTTCTGCACGTCCACGTTGAGGGTGTAGATGCCGTTGCGCGAGGCCTTGAAGCTGATGGGCATCTCGCCTTGGCCCTCGCCGCGTGCCACGGAACAATCGATGCCACCTTGCTTGAGGCTGAGGCGCGTGACCTTGTCGTTAAACACCATCTTACGCTGCAAGGCACCTTCGCCGAAACGCACGCGAGCCACGTCGAGTTGGCGTCCCTCACAAAGGACCTCGATGTTCACCAGAGCGGCTTTGTTGCCCGGCTCGGTGGTGGTGAAACGGATATTCGCAGTATTCGGGAAAACTATCCCCTGCATAGAATATGGCTCGGGGTCGTTTTCGGCCGCCACCACGAAGATGCCTTCGCAGGGCTTGATGCAGTTGTCGGTGGCGAGCACGATGGCGTCGCCAGTAGCGTTCATGCGGTAGAAGTCGCGGCCGCTATAGAGATAGGCATCGCATGTGAAAGGGTTGCCGATGAGGTTCCACCCCACAAACGTCACGCCGCTGTCGGTGGAACGGGGAACAATGACATATTTGTCATCGGTGGTAGCGGGGAAAGGCACGACTGCTCTCGATGTCAGGTTGAGCACCACGTCGTTCACGTTGGCATAGAGACAGCCATTAGTATTAATCCCACCCATCAGGGCGAATTGATTGCCGTAGCGCATATTTATCCATTCGAGGCCGTCGTCCCCGTTTTGGGCGAACTCATACAGGTCGACGCCGGTGAAGTCGGGATTCTCGACGGTACCGCCCACCATGCCACTGCTGACGGCCACCTCGGGTTTGATACCGCTCGGCGAGGCCAGCAGGTAATAGCCTGAGTTGGTATTGACATTCTCGGCACCATAGCCGACGATGTTTTTCTGGATGGTGCCTTGCACGTCGTTGGGGGTATAAAGCTGGCCGCCATCTTCGATGACAAGCCTACCGGGGTCATCGTTGGTAAGCGTGCCGCTGACGGTGAGCTTGCTGCCCTCGGTGACAGTCATCTTGTCGTTGGCGTTGAGCTCCAACGATGGAAGGCTGGCCGTGCCTAAGGAGAGGCCAGCCATGTTGGAGGCTTCCGTTTCTCCATTGTCAAAGATGGTCTTTAGCGTATATTGGTGTGCTGTGTTGTTGGCGATGTTAGAAAGCGTGTAGCTCGTTCCTGAAATGTTGGAGGCTACGCTCGTATTGTTGTCATACAGATTATAGAAGAATGAGCCATCAGTAATGCAGGTGCGGATGAGGAAAAGGACATTTTGTGTATTGACATTGGTTGTCGGATTGTCAGGATCCCAACTGCAATAATTGCCATTTGTGACGACCGTGCTGTTGTATCCCATAGGATGAGCTTTGGCTTCTGGGTCATAAATAAACACCCACAAGTCTTTGGTTGGGTCGATCTCAATCGGTTCACTGATGGCAATGTCATTCCATCCAGTGGATGAAACTGTGATGGATTGGGTGTGAATTTGGGTTTGGGGACGGCTGTTATTGGCGGTTGATGTATAGATGAACAATTGGAAAGCACCTGTTTCAGTGGCGTAGAACGAAACCTTATAGATTACCTTGTTGGCTTCCAACATTGAAGCCGGGTACTTATGGCCGAAATAAATATACATAGAACCTGCTGTACCTGATCCGAACGGTCCTGTAAAACTACCATCTCCATAAGTCAGTACTTCTTCGTCAGTTGAAGGCAGGCACCATTCGGGTGCTGTCCAGTTGAGAGCCGTGTTGTCGCCGTTTTGAGTAACAGTCAAGTTAGTCGGAACGGGCTCGATGGCAACGGTAATGGTTGAAGTGGGTGCGGATACCGCTCCGTTGGCATCTCTGCTTTTCACATAATAGGCATAGGTACCGTATGACAGGTCGCTGTCGGTATAGGTGGTACTATTGGTGTTTGCCACAACAACTCCGTCTCTGTAAATGGAATAAGAGTCTGCGTTGGAAGCTAAAGTCCACGACAAGATGGCATTTCTACCCTCCTTGACAACGCTGAAATCTGTAGGTGCAGAAGCTGTGCAGTCCTTAGGCTGGATACCAATGACTGCGCTCTGGTCACTAGTGAAACTGTAACTTCCGCCTCCCGATCCGCCGCTACCTGGGACGAGGTTGTTCAATGCATAGAAGCCATCATTAGAGCCACTCCATCCCCAGTTAAAATGGAAGTAGTCGCTACTGTCGTAGCCGTCACATACAAAGGCATGTCCACCGCCACTACCGCTACCGTTATATTCCACAGGTCTGCCGGCATTCAATTCGGTTTTAATGAGGGAAAGCCAGCTGTTGTTGCCATATTGTGATTTCTGTTTGTAACTCACCCCTGTTTTATACCTAAAATAGGTGGTCAAAGCATAGGGAATGTCGTTGGAATAAGCGCCGCTACCATAGTCGGGGGCACCGCTAGTACCGTACATCATGTTCACCGAGACTCCGCAATGGTACATCAGTTTGGCAATCTCAGCACTGGATGTATGGAGGGGCATTGCCGACCAATCGTAGGTGGCATTGGCATAGTTGACCATTTGCACGCCATACTCAGGATGGGTGCTGGGAGTGTAGGAATGTGAACTCGTTCCGCTGGTCGGATATTCCCAATATCTCATAATTTGGGCCATGGCAGTAGCCACGCAACCTGTGACGGTGAGCTCACCGACATTATTGTCGAAGGGGCAAAGGTCATTGTAGCCAGGATCTTGGTCCCAGGTCGACTGAATCAAGGCATCCACCACAACGGTGGCCCTGCCCGCCTTGCTGTTGCCTTCCACCAGATCGTTCCACAGCTGGGAGACTTCCTTGGTGGCTTTCACGTGGTTGTCGATGGCATACTGTATCTCTTCGTCATAGCCTTGCAGCCAGCCTCTGACGTTGGTGGACATATTCTCTGCCACGAAGGTCCCTGTCAGCGAGTATCCCAGCACGGGCTGCACGCAGTCGTCGGCGGCCATCACCACGAAGCCTTGCCGTGCGGTGAAGATATAGAGGTTGTTGAAGCCCGCCTGCTTCGAGAGGTCGGTGAGCTGAGCGGCTTTGGCTCCGTTGTTGTTCAGGAAGGTCTGTGCCACTTTTTGGGCACGGCTGGGGTCCACATGTCCGGCGAAGGTCATCGCGGGGAGCAGTGCCATCAAAATCAAGGAGAATAACAATCTTTTCATAGGAGAGGCATTATTTGGTTTTTCGGCTTCAAAGGTAGCAAATCTTTTTTTGAGAACGGATTGTTTCGGGCAAGTTTTTTTCATGAAGCAATCAAAAACGTCATTTGTTGTATAAAAAAGAGCCGGCAGCTTGCGCCACCGGCCCTCTCAAAAAAGTATGAAAAGGAAACATTTATTGCCAAAGGAGGTTCCCTGCGGGAATGGAGTGGGTGTGAGGTTTAAACTGCGGCGGCTTCAAACGCCCTGAAGACAGTAGAATCCTCAAGCCGCCGCAAAATATTACAATGCCTCACTCCATTCCCCGCAGGGGAATCTCTATTATTCCTCTCTGCGACGTTTGCCAACTAAGTAGGCGCCGCCAAGGAGGGCGAGGACGGCGATGCCGCTGCCCACGGGTGCGTTTTGGTTTTCACTTAAGCCGTGGTTCGGCAGCGCGGGTGTCGCGCCACCATCACGGTTGTTCATGAAGCCCGTCTGTTCGTTGCTCTTACCGCGTTGGAACAGGCCGCCACCGTCGGGATCGGCAAAGGTGGTCATGCTCAGTCCGAGGACGATTGCGATTGTCAGTGCTAGTTTCTTCATCGTTTTATGTTTTTATGTTGTTTTCTGATTCTATGTTCGTTCTTTGGATTCGTTTGCCTCTGGCTTTTGGCTTCTGGCTTCTGGCAGCTTTTTGAAGAGGGAAGGTCTTTCCTTCTTTAGGAGCTGCCAGAGGCCAATAGCCAGTGGCCAGTAACCACAATTATCTGACAACCACCTTCTGGACTCTGACGTTCTCGCCATTGACAAGGCGGAGCATGTAGACGCCGGGCGTTTGGTTGAGGTTCATTGTGGCGTTGCCGTTGACGGTCTCGGTGCTGAGCACGCGGCCCATCACGTCGACGACCTGCAGGGTGGCTTCACCCATGTTGCTGATCACCCATTCGCTGCCGTTGAAGAAGGCGAAGGTCTCATTGCCGTTCTCGTTGAGGCTGCTGTTGGCGCTGAATACGAGGCGGAAGCGGCTGGCATAGTCGGTCGTCTTGGCCTCGAAGCTGTAGCTCGGGGTGGCAAGCAGGTCGACATCGGCGCCGGTCATATTGTCGATGAGATGGAGGTAAGTCATCTCAACGTTCTCGGTGTTGACGCTGAGGGTGTAGGTGCCGTTGTTCTTGGCCTTGAAGCTGACAGGCATTTCACCTTCGTTAGCGCTGTTCACCACAGCGTAGTCGGTCATGCCTTGCTGGATATAGAGCTTAGAGGCGTTCTCACTCAAGACGAACTTCTTGATATTGTTGCTTCCATCGAAGTGGAGCGACACGCGGTCCAAAAGCTTGTTGTTACCATTGAGGTTGACGGACAATCTCGGAGAAGTGAGCCATTGTGAGTCTCTGAATTTGACATTTTTATCCTCACCAGTAACCACGACAAACACGCCTTCGCAAGGTTTGATGGCGCCATCACCTTCGAGGATGGCATCGCCAGCCTCATTCATGCGGAAGTAGGTGCGGTTGAGATAGGCATCGCAGGTGAAGGGGTTACCCACAAGATTCCATCCGGCCCAGTCGGCAGTTTCTGTGTAACCCAGCTCATTGGTGGGGACGGTATAAGCCGCATTGGTGGGTTCAAAAGGATACTCTTCATGAATAACGGTCTGACCAGAAGGATAAGAGTAGCCTCTGGTCTGAAGCGTCAGGGTGACATCGTTCGGGTTGGCATAGAGGTAGCCTTGGCCACGTGCCATCAGGTAAGGACCTGCGAAATAGGAATATCCATACTTGAAGTTCTGCCATTCCAATTCGGCGCTTTGGTCGAAGCTGTAGAAGTCGATGTTAGCTTGTATAGCTTGATGGTCATTGCCAGTAGTGGGCCACATTCCAGTATTGTTGCAAGCGTCCATAGAGGCGGGCGTGGCGAGCAATACATAATTGCCATTGGTGCTGTTGCCATAGCCAGCGACATTCTTTTGAATAGTGCCGTTCACTGTGTTGGCAATCTTCAGCTGGCCACCGTCTTCGATGATGAGTTTGGAGTAGCCCAGATTGTTCTCAAGGTTGTAGCTGCCCATATCCAAAATCTCGCCGCTCGGCACTATGGACGGACCGACGATTTCGATGTCTTCTTCAACGGTTTCATCAATGAACACGCGGGTGTAGTAGGCGGTGGTAAGAGCAGGCGTAGGTGTGCTGCCAGCAACATACTTGTAGAGCTGGATGGCTTCTTGACCACTCTTGTAATAACGGAATCTGTTCTGGTTCGAGGCAGAATTGTATTTCATAGTTACTGCTTGAGTTGTATTAACGGCAACCTGCATTACCAAATTTCCACCATCAATAGAGATAATATTGGTATAGATATCTTCTTCATTTGTTTTCAAGCTATTTTCATACGCAGTAGCGCCAATATAAAGGCCACTTGCACTCTTCACAGAATAGCCTCCTTCTTTTGATGTAATGGTAAAGATTGCTGCGTCCATAGCATTATTGGAAGCAATAACATTATTTTCAGCATCATAATTATCAAAGATACTAATAGTATTGTCTGCTACATCCAAAGTCTCTAAGCTACCATCGAAAGCAACTGCACCACCTTCGTAAACAATCAGATAATTGCCATCGGTAATGTCAGCGGTGTTGGTCACCTTCACATAGCTGCCTTCGCCTTCTTTGGAGGTAGGAGCACCAGTGGTGTGGGCATACACGGCAAAGAAGGCATAAGAGGTTCCCGCTTCAGGCGTGAATTCAGTGATGAGTTGGTCGACGTTGTCTTCGTCATCAGTCCAACCAGCGAAGGTGAAGTCGCTGTTCAGGTCTTGACCAGGGGCCAAGGTGACGGTAGTGCCAGGTGTTGTGACCTCTACGGGTTCGCCTGCAACACCGTTTTCAGAGCAAACGTAATAGGCCGGGGCAACAGGAGCAGCCTGGGTGACGGTGACGAGGTTGGAATAGACCAAGTTGGTCTCGGCATCCATGGCGTAAACCTTGAAGTAAGCCGTGCGGGCATCGCCGTCGTTTTCTATCATATAGTACGATACCAAGAGATTATCTCCGTCTTCGGCTGTGGTGACCTCAATCCAATCAGGTTCAGTGGTTTCTTCGCCTTGGGCATCATAGTACTGGATATCGAAATCATCAAAGCTTTCAATTTCAAGGTTTTCATAGGTAAGAGCTAAGGTACCATCATGCTCTTCGGCATCAACATTAACCTCATCGGGAGTCACGGTGATGGAAGCGACAGGAGCTTGGTATGCGGCAAGATTAATGTTGCCGAGAGCGACATTACCCAAAGTCTTTGTGACATAAACCCACTTAATGTAGCGGACATCCGCAGCAAGGTCATCAATAGTCATAGTAGCTTTTTCACTAGTTAAACCACCGGTTTCGTAAACTACCTTATCTACGAAATTGACACCGTTAGTAGAAACCATCACTTTAAACACACCAGCCCATGGATCCGAACCAGAGCCATTACCTTTAATATCAAAGGTCAAGGTGCCGGGACGCTCTTCGAATTGCAGCAGCACATAGTCGCCAGCACCATCGAATTTCAGCTTGGGCGAGTTGTTATAGTCACTGCCAAGACCTTCTTGATAGAGGCCGTTGGTACTCTCAATGGCACCCTTTCCTCCATCAAATTCGAAGGGCAGTGTAGCATAGGTGGGGGCCACATATTCAGCTTGGTTAACGGTGACGATGGCATAAACTTCTTCCAGTTCATCATCAAAAGTATAAACTTTGATGTAAGCGGTACGAGCTGCGCCGTCGTTGGCATCAATGAGATAATCCAAGGAATAAGAATCACCTTCCTCATTGATTTCTGCATAAATCCAGTCAGGATCCTCTTGGAGATCTCCGCCCTCGGCATCGCAGAAAGAGTAATCGAAGGCGATGAAGTCTGTGATGTTTTCATAGGTGAGTACAAGCGTGCCGTCAGCACCTTCAGCAGGAGCATTGATGGTGTTGGGAGTGACGGTGACAGTGGGGGTGGTAATCACAGGATGAGTCAACGAAACCAATTGGCAACCTGATCCGAATTCGTATGTGCCATCAGTATGTTTCTTCAAAGTACCAAAAACAACGACAACATCACCAACGGCAACCGTGGATGCATCTACGCCAGTGCCGCTAACGCAGCGGTAGGCCTGCAAAAAGTCAGTGTCACCTTCGTTGTCAACGAAGTTGAAAGTGATGTTGTTATATTGTGTGCTCCATGCCGTTGGGATTGCGGAAACGATACCCGTAGCATACACGTCGGTAATACCAGTGTTAGCATCAATGGCAGCGCGGGCTTGGGCGACGGTGTAAGGATTGTTCACAGTGCCGGGAGCGTTGGGATCAACATAGGTGTAGGTGGCGGTGGCCACATTGCTGGCATCGGTGCCCACATAAGCGATAGCATTGACGGTCTTGGTTTCCGTCAGATGGATGACGCCGCTGTAAAGAGTGCTTTGGTTGTCAGGCGTGCTACCATCAAGCGTGTAGTAAATTGTGGAGTTTTCAGTTGCGCAGGTGATGGTCACATCAATACCCTCATTACCAAACTCGGTGCCGCTTGCAGGGCTAAAGGTAGGAGTGGCAACGGCGGCGGCGGCAACGGCCTCGTAAGTAAGATCCAACGAGAAAAGTTGGGCATTCTTGTTCGTCACATACAGATAATACATCGTGTTTTCTTCAGTCGACGTAAGGTTGTATGTATATGTTGAACCCGTGGATGACCAAGTTTGGGCTGCACCACCGGCAATATAAGAAGCCTGAGAAGCAGAACTGCTAATACCTACTTGGGTAGTGGTAGAGCAACCGTTCGAATTGTGTGCAACAACTGTTGTAAGTTTATAACCTTCAATGGCAGGAAGGCCAACAGCACCTACATAATAAATCATAAGATAACCAGAGTTGCATTTCACATTCTTGAGAGCAAATGTGTAGTCAACTCCGTTAAGGGTATATGTGTACTCCGTTAAAGTGTTAGAATTTGTTGTAGGCCAATCGCCGGGGTTAGAAGTCAAATCGAAAGTGAGTGTTTGGGAGTTGCCTCCAGCTTGAGCAGTCCATTGAGCAGTGAAAGTGACATTACCATTCACGGTGTAGTCTTCACCAGCTTCGTATATGTTAGCACCATCGCTCCAACCAACAAAGTCATAATTCGTCTTGGTGGGGGCATCAGCGAGGGTAATATCAGTACCAGGTTCAATGCCCGTTACATTCTCGGGGCAACCGCTAGAAGCACCATTGCAGTCATAAGTGACAGTATAAGTGGTAGGGGTGGGAGTGCCTCCTTCATAGTTAATTGAAATTGATTTAATTTGAACCTGATTACCTGAAGTAGCATCTATTCCATTGATTACCATAAACGAAGTGCTATTAATGGTATAAACTCCTTCCACAGGTTCAATAGTATTCCCATTCACCTTTACGGTTGGTTCGTTTAGTTGCATAACAAAAGATATGCTTGAGATAGTTGCGCCATTACTACTTGAAACAGTAATAGAACTACCATTCCCGCTTTTTGGATACAAACGAATAGAGCCATCTTTATTGCAGGCGGTCATATTTGACGCATCGTTTTTTTGACCAGTAACAGACCAATCGGATTCGGACAAATTCAACTGATCTGCATAGTTGGTATTTTCTTCCCATATGAAAGTTGAGTTACCTGTGTATTGTAGGGTAACCGCTTCTCTTGTTTGTCCCCACATCCCCAGTGGGATCGCGAGGGCGACGAGCAGCGCGAGGGCCGCTGTCAATTGTGTAATTTTTCTTTTCATTTGTTAAGGTTTAAGTAGTTAATTATTTATGATTTAATGATTTAAATATATATTTCTTTTCAATTCCTTTGGATTTCCAACAATTTCTTTTCACTCGCAAAGATAGGGAATTAATTAGTTCGCGCGCGTAGGATTTGGGAAATTAATTTCCAAGCGAACGGAATGGGATTTAAAGGGCTTGAAAACCCAGACGAAACGGGAGAGAAATCTCTATCGGTTTCTTTCGGATATGTTCGGTTAGAGTACGCAGGCATAGATTGACTTCGTCGAATGCAAAGCATTTCCCTCTCACCCACAGACCTCTGCTGGGATGACATGCCTGCTGGAGACTATCACCGCATCTCGGCGTAGGTGGGGAGATGGTCCAGGGGCTGGAGGGAGGAGCCTTCGGTTTGGTAACAGTAAAAGGTGGTGCCATTGGTTAAAAGGAGGTATTTGACTCCACCGCCTTGCGGGGAGGGGTGTGTTTGAATCCCCCGGCCTTCGGCCACCCCCTTAGAAGGGGGAAAAGCCGAATGGTAGCGCACGGCCTGGTCGAGGACGGTGTCGGTGAGGGCCACAGTGGCGGCCTTGCACTCCACCACCATCAGGGGCTGACCTTCGTCGCCGAAGACGACGGCATCGGCGCGCTTGTCCTGCCCGTTCACCTTGACGCTGTACTCCACCGCCAGCCTACCTGCCGGCACACCGAGGTGCTCCACGAGGAGGTACAGGGTCTTCTGACGCGCCTCCTCCTCGGGCGTCAGGGCGACCCAGCGGCGGCGCAAGGGATCGAAGACGACGTCTTTGCCCTCGCGCTGCTCGGTACGGAACCATTGTAAAGACTGTGTTGGCATTGGCAGACTTTTTTGCGAGGGCAAAGATACAGAAATCTTAGGATTAATGGCTGTTTGTTGTTGGGATTATTCTATAGACCAGACTACGGACTCGCTTTGCGTCATTGCGAGGCACGAAGCAATCCAGATATGCCGAATTCTAGATTGCTTCGTCGTTCCTCCTCGCAATGACGCGAAGCGACGCAGCGCAAAGCGACGACAAGGGAATCTTACTCCTCCGGTTCGACGAACCTCAGGCTGTAGGCGACGGCCTCGAGTTGGAGCAGCGGCATACGTTTCTTCTGGTTGGGCTCGTAGTAGAAGCCCTCGACGGTGACGAGCTGCCCCGTGCGCGCGTCGGCGAAGGTGTATGACACGAAGGGCCCGCCCATGTAGTCGTTCTCCACCTTCCACATGCCGCGCATCTCGCGGGTATAGCCGGCGGGATAGTCCTTCACGGTGGTCACCAACGGCGGCACAAACTCGGTCTCGGTGCCCATATACGAGCCTTCCGAGGGACCAGGGATGTACTGTCCCTCCATCATGTTGCGCATCGCGACAAGGCTGGGGGCCTCAAACTGCAGGGTGTCCTTGTAGGGCATCTGGTAGATGACGATGTCGGAGCTCGACTTCTCGAGTTCCTTGCGGAGCCACATGAAGTCAGGCTCGTTTTTGGCGATGTAGAAACCAGGCGGCACGGTGAGGGTGAACCCGAACTTCTTGGCGATGGCGGCGGCGATGGCGGCGTCGGCATCGGGACGGAAGAAATGGAGGATGCGCTCGCGCTCCACCTTGTCGAACCAGGCCTTGTAGACCTCCTTGTTGCGGTCGAAATACTCGACCCAAGCGGTGATGCTCGGCGCGCTGATCTTCACATAACGCTGCGGTTCGGCCATGGCATTCTCGGAAGTCTCGGCCACGGCCTTCTCGAGGCTCGAGTTGATCTCGACCTCGAGGATGCACTTGTGTTTCTTGAACATGTCGGAGAAGCCCTGCGTGGTGACATGGGCCAGCTCGTTGCGCGACTCGGGCTGCGGCAGCCCATATTGGTAGTCGAGGAAGAAATGGCGGATCGAGTCGCCGATGCGACCGTCCCATTGTTCCTTGTTTTGGGTGACGACGAGGATCTCGGAGGTGCCGCCCACCGAGCGATCCTTACTGTTGGTCCTCGTCCCCTCGCTGCACGCTGCCATCAAGACAACGAGGAGGAGGAGTGCTGTGATTTTCAAAGTGTTTTTCATGGTATTAATGTTTTTGAGGTTTGTTATTGACCCTGACCTTAAACCCTGACCCTGACCAGCCCTAGCTTTTGTTGAAGCTGGTCTGGGTCTGGGTCAGTGGTCTGGGTCATTTACTTCTTTATCTTCAGTTTCTGCCCCACCTTGACGGTGTTGCTCTTCATGTTGTTCCATTTCTTGATGTCGTTGACGGTGCAGCCGTATTTACGGGCGATGCTGCTGAGGGTCTCCCCTTTCTTGACGGTGTGGGTCTTGACCGTGCCCGACTTGGAGTTGGTCTTAGAGTTGGTCTTGCTGTTTGCCTTGCTGTTGTTGTTATTCTTTTCCACTTTTGCCACAGGGCCTCCCGAGCGGTAGATGGTGAGCTTCTGTCCGACGTGGATGGTCTCGCGCTTGAGGCGGTTCCATTTCTTGATGTTGGCCACGGTGACGTGATATTTGCGGGCGATGCTGCCGAGGCTCTCGCCTTTCTTGACGGTGTGGACGAAGCTGTCGCTGACGGTCTCCACCTTCTCTTCCACGACTTCGCGGACTTTCTCGGTCCTGTTAGCGTAGGTGTAGATGCTGTCTTCGAGTTGGACGAAGCGGAGGGTATATTTGGTGGGCATGCGCAGCACATAGGGATATTCCTCGGTGCCAGGGATGATACCTTTGGTGTATTGCGGGTTGAAGAACTGGAGGTCTTCCATAGGCACACCGATGCACTCGTTGAGTTGGCTGAAGGCGACGCGGTTGCGTACGGTGACGGTGTCGGTGCCGTGCATGAGCAAGCCCGGGTTCATGGGATAGATGTTGTGTTCGGGGGCATAGTTCATCACGTAGGTGACGGCGATGAAAGCGGGCACGTAGCCGCGCGTCTCAGCGGGCAGGTAAGGCCAGATGGCCCAATAGTTCTTGACGCCGCCAGCACGCAGGATGGCCTTGTTGACAGTGCCGGGACCCGAGTTATAGGCAGCCAACACGAGGAACCAGTCGCCATAGCGAGCATAGAGGCTCTGCAGGTATTGACAGGCGGCTTCGGTCTCCTTCTCAGGGTCGAAACGCTCGTCGACCAACGAGCTGATCCTCAGTCCAAACTCGGTGCCCGTGAAGCTCATGAACTGCCACAGGCCCTTGGCACCAGCCTTGGAACCAGCAGTGGGATTCAAGGCAGATTCAACCATGGCTAAGTATTTGAGTTCCAAAGGCAGGTTGTATTTCGCGAGGTATTCCTCAAACATCGGGAAATAAACGTAGGAGTAGCCCAACATGCGGCTTGCCTGCTTACGACGGCGGTTGGCATAAAGCTCGATGAACGACTTCACATGGGAATTGTAGGTGAGTGGGACGGTCGACTCGTAGGCCAAGGTCTGGATGCGGCGGATGTAGATGCTGTCGTCGTAGACGGGCACCTCGTCCTCCCTGAAGCCATACTTGTTCCACACGTCCCTATCGATCTCTAAGTAGATGTCCTTGGTGGTATTGTAGTTGCTCACCATGTCGAGCATCTCCATCACCGTCGACTCCTCGACGACCGTCTTGCCTGAGTTCGGGTCATAGATTCTCTGGTCGTCCTGCTCGGTTTTGAGGGTGTCAGTATGGGTGGTGGTCGGCGTATGGTGTTGGGCCATCAGGCCGGCAAGGGGGAAAAGTGACAGGAAAACGATAAGGTGTATGCGCTTCATTGGGATAAAAATTAAGACTTCGGTAATACTTATTTTTAAGCGAACGCAAAAATACCAAAAATCGTCTACAAAAGAGAGAAAAAATACTAATTTTGTCATTGAAAAAGCAAACGACAGCCTTATGGAAAACGAGCGAAACACCGATAAATTAGCGGGTTACATCATAAAACTGGGTGGTTTGGCCGCCATCGTGGCCTTGTGCTGGTATTTCAAGAATGTGCTCATCTATGTCATCGTGGCCTTCGTAGTGTCGATGATCGGGCGTCCACTTATGCAGTTGATGCGCAAGGTGAAGGTCAAGGGAAAGAGTGCCCCCGACTGGCTTCTGGCCCTGCTCACCCTCTTGGTCGTCATCGCGCTGATGGCCCTACTCATCATATTGATGATCCCGGTGGTTTCCAGCATCATCAGCGACGTCTCTGCCATCGCAGGAGCTATCAACGTCGAGTCGAATCCCATCGACAAGCTGAACGCGTGGATCGTCAGTGTGTTTCCCAACGTGGACAAGGACTTCGACATCGTGGCCCTCGTCATCAACCAAGTGGAGGGATTGCTCGATTTCAGCAGGGTGAGCGGCCTTGTCGGGTCGTTGGCCTCGATGGTGTCGAGCCTCGTCATCGCTGCATTTTCCGTGTTGTTCATCTCGTTCTTTTTCCTCAAGGAGGAGGGCTTGTTTGAGCGCATCATGTGCTCCTTGGTACCCGACAAGCACGAGCTGACGCTGAGCAAGACGCTGAGCGAGATCAAGCAGCTGCTGTCACGCTATTTTGTGGGTCTGCTTATCGAGATCCTCGGTGTGGCCCTTATCGATTTCCTCGGTCTGTGGCTCATCGCCCGCCTCAACTTCAGCTATGCCATCGGCATCGCCTTCCTCGCGGGGATGCTCAACGTGATCCCCTACGTCGGTCCTCTCATCGGTAGCACCCTCGGCGTGTTGTTTGGCGTCCTCTTGAAACTCGGCATCGGCATCGGCTTGGACGTCAACGTGTGGGTTTTCGCCCTCATCGTCTTGGCCATCATGGCGGCGGCACAGGTTGTCGACAACCTCATCTACCAGCCCCTCATCTATTCGACGAGCATCAAGGCGCACCCGTTGGAGATATTCATCGTGTTGCTCATGGCCGGTCACATCGGCGGCATCAAAGGCATGCTGGTGGCCATCCCCGCCTACACGGTGGTGCGCGTCGTCGCCATACGGTTCTTCTACCGGTTCAAACCTATCCAGCGGCTTGTTCCCGACTTAAGCAAAGAAGACAAAATGATTGAAAATAACGATTGAAATTGACTCAGAAAGCTTTCCCACCTTGTCGGCAATCCCAAATAGTGGCAATATAAACTTCCTCTTCTTCGATAAAGTAATAGACTTTATAAGTCAATATTATCAAATAGCGATATGCTCTGATTTCGGTAAACTCTTCATCTTGCCTACCCAAATAGGGCATAGTATGAAGGTTACTAATAGCTTGTATTATCTTTCCAACCCTACGTTTTGCCACTTGTGGACTTGCAAACTCACTGTAAAAACGAAAGATGTCATCAAGCTCGTTTGAAGCGCGTCTCAGCCAATGGATTTTATATGCCATAACGCTCGCATATATCTGAGTGACTCACAAAATCACCATTACGGTAATCTGCATCAGCCTCACGAAGCACGCTTACCATCTGCTCATGAGAGTAAGCGCATGGCAAAGGCATACCGCTAAGAATGGCCATGGCTTCAGCAAGCAATTCCTCACTTTCTGATTGGGACGCAAGAACCGACACTTTCTTTCGCAAAGCGATTAAAACATCAAACTCTCGGCTCTTAACTTCATTTTCTTGCAACGTATCCATAATGCTTCATTATTTTGACTGCAAAACTACATAATTCTTTTATCATGAGCAAGACTTCTGAAAAGCCAATCGTTCATCTCCGTTTAAAAGGTGGATGATGCCGCAGTACTGGTACCCGTGCCTTTCCAAGCCCTTCCGCATGATGACATTGGCCTCGTGCGTGTCGATGCGGATGTTGTCGACTTGGCTTTCGCAATAGTCCAACAGGGCGTCAAGGATGCCGTGTGATTCGGGTGTGCTGGCGATACGGTGAATGACGTGGTAGGGCGCGTCATCGAGCCATTGTCCGTCATAAATGACATTGTAAGTCACCTCAGGGCTGGGCAGGAGGGCGAAGGTGCCGACCACTTCTCCCCTATCGTCAAGCATGACATGGCTACCACCCAGCTCAATGTCTCTCAAGAACATGTCATCACGCGGATAGCCGTCAGGCCATTGGTAGACGTTGCCATAGCTGCGCATGATCTCACGTGCCTGGTCGCGGAGGCTGAGGATGACAGGCAGGTCCTCCAAGGTGGATGGACGGATGATGTAACTCATTTTTGCCCGAGTTCAAAGATGGTCAAGTCGGCCACGGTCATGTCCGCTACCTGGATCAGGTCCTGTGGGTTGAGTTTGAACTGCAAGCCTCGCACCCCCGCACTGACGTAGATATAGTCGAACAGCTCGCAGGTCTCATGGATGAAGGTAGGAAACTGTTTCTTCATGCCGACAGGCGAGCAGCCACCGCGGATGTAACCCGTGAGGGGCAGCAGTTCCTTCATCGGAATGAGGTCGCAACTCTTGTTACCCGTGACCTTGGCGGTCTTCTTCAGGTCAAGCTCGTCGTTGCCCGGGATGACGCAGACGAAATACCCGATCTTATCGCCTTTCAGCACCAAGGTCTTGAACACCTGGTCGATGTCCTCGCCCAATTGGTCGGCGATATGCTGCGCCCCGAGGTCGTTCTCGTCCACCTCGTAGGGTATCAGCTCGTAGGCGATCCCCTTCGCATCGAGGATACGGCAGGCGTTGGTTTTATTGATTTTAGCCATTTGCATAAAAACCGGCAGAGCGATTCGCCCTGCCGGTTCCCTTCTTTTTCAATGATGTTTTATTTGCCGAGAGCTTTTACTAAAGCCTTCATATTGATGGTGGTCTTTTCGTCGCCTCCACCATTATCATTGCCCATGTAGAAAGCCATCAAAAAGCCTTCTTCTTCAGCCACTTGTGATCCGACAATCTTGGTTGCCTCCTCAACGGTCAGAGCGTTAATATACATCTTTACGCTCTCCTCTTCTTGGACAAACAAATACCTTTCAGAGAGGAAAGTCTCCAGATCTTCTTCAAAGCTGAGATCTAAGATCACTGCATACAACTCCACGAGATCATTCTCGTCAAACATCACCATCAGCATGGTCGCATTATCCGAATAGCCTTGGTATCCAATGGCCTCGTCGGTTTCAGCGCCCGGTTCACCAAATCTTTCGATTATGGCCTCCTTCGACTCGCCGATCTCGATTTCGGGTTCAGGATAAAGGTCACTCACTGGTTCAACGGTCACCTCTATCGTCTGCGTGTCAGACTCTGCTTCTAACGTGATGGTCGTGCTACCCACAAAATTCGCAGTCACCAAACCATCTTCTGATACCGATGCATTATATTCATTCTCACTTGAATATGTGATAGGATACTCGCATTCGGCATTGATCTGATAGGTTTCACCGCTATGCAAGGTGATTGAGGTCTCCTCAAGTGTAATCACAACCTCCACCTCCGGATCCGGATCTGGTTCTGGCTCTGGAGTAGGATCGTCAATATTCAGCCATTCCTCGCATCCCACGAATGAAAAGGCCAACATGGCCAATAAGACTAATGACAGTTTTTTCATAAGTTTTTTCCTTTCTATTTAGTTAAACTTGAATTTGATAGATTCTATTTTCTATTCTCTTCCACCCATTTGCGGGCGTTGACGAAGGCCTCCATCCAGGGGCTGACCTCATCGTTTTTGCGTTCTTCGGGATAGAAGGCCCACTGCCAGGGCAGGAAGGCACGCTCAAGGTGGGGCATCATGGCGAGATGACGGCCGTCGTTGGAGCAGATGCCCGCTGTCGACCAGTCGCTGCCGTTGGGGTTGCCGGGGTATTCGTCCTGGCCGTAGTTCATCACAATCTTGTACTTGTCGCGGAAATACGGGAAGTAGAAGCGACCCTCGCCGTGGGCGATCCACACGCCGAGGCGGCGGCCCGACAACGACTTGAGCATGACGCTCTCGTTTTGGGCGATCTCCACGTTGAGGAAGCCCGACTCGAACTTGTGCGAGTCGTTGTGCATCATCACGGGGTGCTCCTCATGGTCAGGATAGAGTAGGCCGAGTTCCATCATCAGCTGACAGCCGTTGCAAACACCGAGGCTGAGGGTGTCTTCACGGGCATAGAAGTCGTCCAACGCTTTCTTAGCCTTCTTGTTGTATAGGAAGGCGCCCGCCCAGCCTTTGGCCGAGCCGAGCACGTCGGAGTTGGAGAAGCCGCCCACGAATACGATCATATTGACGTCCTTGAGGTCTTCGCGGCCCGTGGCGAGATCGGTCATGGTGACGTCGCGCACGTCAAAGCCGGCGAGATAGAGGGCGTAGGCCATCTCACGGTCACACTGGCAGCCCTTCTCGCGGATAATGGCCGCGTTGATGCCCGTGGGCTTGCGGCGGTGCAGGTCGACACCGAGGCTGGCAGCCTTGCCAGTGAAGCCACGGCCGAAGCTATAGTGCAGGTATTGTTTCTTGTAGTTCATGAAGCGCTCCATGGCTTTGCGCTCGCCGCTCTGACGGCGGTCGAGGAGGTACGATGACTTGTACCACGTGTCGCGCAGCGCGTCGATGTCGAAGATGTAGTTGTGGTCGGCATGGGCGATGTTGATCTGCCGCTTGGCTTGGGGCTTGCCAATCATCTTGAAGGCGATGCCCAGCTCGCGCAGCATGCGGTTGGCGATGCCGTCGTTCGACACTTGGATGACCACCGAAGGCTTCTCGCAGAACAGCACGGCCATCAGGTCTTCCTTGTCGAAGGCACTCATGTCGAGGTTCATGCCGTAGGTAGTGTTGGCGAAGTTCATCTCTAACAAAGTCGTGATGAGGCCGCCTGCCGACACGTCGTGGCCGGCCAAGATGAGGTTGCTCTCAACGAGCATCTGGATGGCGTTGAAGCACTTCTTGAAGTAGTTGACGCTCTTCACGTCGGGCACAGCCTGGCCGATGGCGCCAATGCTTTGGGCAAAGCTGCTGCCGCCCAGCTCAAAGCCGTCTTTCGAGAAGTCGATATAAAGAAGCTCGGTGTTCTCGTCGGCTTTCATCACGGGGCGTACCACTTGGCGAATATTCGACACCTCGCCAGCGGCGGAGACGATAACCGTGCCGGGGGCGACGACCTTGTCGCCGTTGGGGTATTTCTGCGTCATCGATAGGCTGTCCTTGCCTGTGGGGACGTTGATGCCCAAGGCGACGCAGTAGTCGCTCAGGGCCTTCACGGCCTCATAGAGGCGGGCGGTCTCGCCCTCCTGTTTGGCGGGCCACATCCAGTTGGCGCTCAGCGAGACGCCTTCGAGGTTGCCTTCGATGGGGGCCCAGAGGATGTTGGTCAGGGCCTCGGAAACGGAGAGGCGCGAAGCGGCGGCGGGGTCGATGAGGCCCGCGATGGGGGCGTGACCCAAGGCCGTGGCAATGCCGCGCTTGCCGTTGTAGTCCAAGGCGCTGATGCCGAGGTTGGCCAGAGGCAGCTGCACCTCACCCACGCACTGCTGTTGTGCCACACGACCTGTCACGGAACGGTCCACCTTGTTGGTGAGCCAGTCCTTGCAGGCCACGGCTTCCATCTGCAGCACGTTGTTGAGGTATTTGTGTATGTCGCGCTTGGTATAGCTGATCTTCT
>CAMYYV010000015.1 GCA_947303625.1 uncultured Bacteroidales bacterium
ACGAAGTGAACCCGATGATGGGTCTGCGTGGCGTCCGCCTCGGCATCGTCTATCCCGAGATCACCGAGACCCAGTTCCGCGCCCTGTTCCAGGCCACCGCTGAACTGATGACCGAAGGCTTCGACCCGCGTCTGGAAATCATGGTTCCTTTGACCATCAACGTCGAAGAGCTTATGCACCAGAAGGCTATCGCCGACCGTGTGCAAGCTGAAATCGAGGCTAAGTTCAACGTGAAGATCAGCTACCTCTATGGTACCATGATCGAGATCCCGAGAGCCACCCTCGTGGCCGACAAGATCGCCAGCGTGGCCCAGTTCTTCAGCTTCGGCACCAACGACCTCACCCAGATGACCTTCGGCTTCAGCCGCGACGACGTCAACGCCATCGTGAAGGACTACATCGAAGAGAAGATCATCCCTGCCGACCCGTTCAACACCCTCGACCAAGAAGGTGTCGGTCAGCTGGTGCGCCTCGGTGTGGAACGTGGCCGTAGCCAGCGCGCCAACCTGAAGTGTGGCGTGTGCGGTGAACACGGCGGCGATCCCGAATCCGTGAAATTCTTCTACAAGACTGGCATGACTTACGTCAGCTGCTCGCCGTTCCGCGTCCCCGTGGCACGTCTGGCCGCAGCACAAGCTGCCATCAAAGAAGAACGCAGCAAGTAATTTTGGATTGAATATTTAAAATTCAAAATTCAAAGATTGAGAGCCTCCTGTAGCGGGGGCTCTCATTTTTTTTTGTAGAAAAACACAAAAAAATCGGAATTTTCTTGACTTAAGCGTTTTTTTTACTATCTTTGTCGCCAGAATAGCACATTAAACCAAAAATTTAATACCATGAAAAAGCTCATCGTTATAGCATTATTGATGCTTTCGACCTCGCTCAATGCTCAAGTGAGGATCGGGGAAAAAGATGCGCTTTCGACCGCCAAGCGCTTCTTGAATGAAAACGCAAAAGGGCCAGTGTCAGCACCGGCCTTACACGAGGTGGTCAACAGCAGGCTCACAGGTGAGCCCAACCTGTTCATGTTCTCAATCGAGCCAAAAGGCTTCGTCATCGTGGCAGCCAACGACGAGGTGGTTGCCTATTCCTTTACCTCTAACCTCCCTGATAGTGGCATGGCCGCCTTCGACTATTGGCTCGACACCTACAACAATCGCACGGACTATCTCATCGAGCATCACGAACGTGCTGCCAAGGAAACGAGACTCACGCAGGAGGTGGAACCCTTGCTGACATCATGCTGGGGTCAGGGCTGTTTCCACAACGAGGCCTGCCCTGCCGACCTTGAAGGCCCTTGCGGGCATGCCTCGGCGGGCTGTGTGGCCGTGGCCATGGCACAAATCATGTACTTTCACAAGTATCCCGCAATGGGCTACCAATCGATATCCTATTCCAGCTGGCAATACGGCCATCTGTCAGCCGACTTCAGCAGTACCATCTACCAATGGGAGCGAATGGTCGACACGTTGCACGAAAGCAACCCTGCCGTCGCCACACTGATCTATCACTGCGGCCTCAGTGTATCCATGATCTACGGCGCCAACATGAGCGTGGCCAGCAGCGCTGATGCTGCCAATGCCTTTTGCCACTATTTCCTCTATCCCGACACCGAGCTGACGCGCAGAAAAAACGTCGACGACACAGAATGGACGGAGATGGTCAAGAAAGACCTCGAGGCGCATCTTCCGCTGTATTATGCCGGAGGATCCGCTCTGGGCCGACATGCCTTCGTTTGCGACGGCTACGATGCCCATGGGCTATTCCACTTCAACTTCGGCTGGGACGGCGTGGCCGACGGCTATTACAGCATCGACGACCCGTCGGGATTCTCCGATAGCCAGATGATCATCCACGTGTCGCCCTACATGCCTATCATCAATATGGAGACAGCAATCTGTGAAGGTAACAGCTATTACTTCTTTGGCTCGATACTCAATGAAGCTGGGCACTACTCCCTCATCCACAACAAGAAAGACTACGAGCTCGACTTGACTATGGTACCGCTACCCGAGACCCGCTGCACGCACGATACCATCATTGACTATGGCTCCTCCATCCAACTCACTGCCACAGGAGCCGACACCTATCTCTGGTCGACGGGCGACACCACGGCCACTATCACCGTAGCACCTGAGAAAGAAACCACCTATATCGTCACGGGATACTCAAGCAACGGCTGTTCGTCCGACGCAAGAGTCAAAGTACGCATTGACACCACGAAGAAACTGTTGCTCTACCCTAACCCTGCCGGCACCGCAACCACGGTCAACATGCATGAAATCGACGAGGTGTCGCTCTACGACCTGTTTGGTAAGCGTGTGGTCCACGTCGACGCCCATCGGCACGCTGTGCAATTGGACCTCAACGACATCCCCAATGGTGTTTATATCGTAGAGGTGAAACAACTGAAGAACTGTTATTACGACAAACTCGTCGTCTGCCACTGACCTGTAGAGGCGCTTGGATCAAATTTTTCTATCTTTGCTGATTGTAATGAAGAAGACTCTCGTCATAGTATTCCTCTTTCTTACCATACAGCTCCAAGCACAAGTACGAATTGGTGAAAAAGAAGCTTTGTCGACCGCTGAGCTCTTTCTGCGACAAAACGCAAAGCAGCAAAACCCTGTCCTCTCGTTAAACGAAATCGTTTACAGCCCGACAACGCCTCAACCCAACCTGTTCGTGTTCTCGATAGAACCTCAAGGCTTTGTCATTGTCACGGCGATGAACGAGGTGTTAGCCTACTCCCTGACTTCGACCATGCCGAAAACAGGAGGTCTCCCCGACCCTATCGCCTATTGGTTAGAGCTTTACAACGAGCAGACGGATTTTGTCGCGATGCATCCCGACCAAGTCCGAAAGCCTTTGAAAGGGATGCAATCGGTTGGGCCGCTGCTAACCTCTGTCTGGGGCCAGGGATGCTACCACAACGCATTGTGTCCACAAGAGTCGTCAGGACCATGTCATCATGTCGAGGCAGGCTGCGTGGCCATCGCGATGGCTCAAATCATGTATTATCATAAGGAGCCCATCAAAGGCATCGGCTCTATGACCTATTCATGTTCACCCTACGGCATCCTGTCAGCTGATTTCGGTGCCACCACCTATCAATGGGATGACATGGTCGACACGGTAAACCAAAACAACTATTCTTCCGTTGCGCAGCTGATTAAACATTGCGGTATCAGTGTGCAGATGAACTATGGCGCCCATTCGAGTTATAGCAGCAGCACAAAAGCCGTTGAGGCTTTCCGTTACTTCTTTTCCTACCCTACTGCAACACTATCACAAAGAACCTATTACAGCGATGAGGAATGGTTAAGCCTCATCAAGGAAGACCTTGACAGACATCTTCCTGTTTACTATTCGGGGACCTCCTCGCTCGGCAAACACGCCTTCGTTTGTGACGGTTATGATGACAATGGGCTGTTTCATTTCAACTTCGGCTGGGACGGTGTTGCCGATGGTTTCTACTCCATAGACAATCCATACGGTTTTTCGGTCCTGCAAACTTGTATTCACAGCATCATCCCTGCTGCCGACATCCCCATTCACAGCGACAGCCATGGCATCATCTACGTGACTCCAGACGGCGACGGCGACGGCTCGTCATGGGAGGAAGCAACCAGCGACATACAGGCAGCCATCTATAAATCACATGCGAGTTCCGATGTCATTTGGGTCAAAGAAGGCTCCTATATTGGAGAGCCTATCCAAGGATATGCCTATAATATGTTCGGAAATTGCCGGCTTTATGGAGGATTCATAGGCGACGAACCATACGACTACGACCTTTCTTTAAGAGATTTTGAAACCCATCCCAGCATCCTTGACGGCAACCATTCACATGGCATTTTCAACGTGCAAAATGCCGTCAACCGCGTCATCATAGACGGCTTCACCATCCAAAACTGCCACGCCCAAAATGGTGGCATCTTAGTGAAATGCCTGGCACACATCAAAAACTGCAAGTTCCGAGACAACTATTCTAAAAGTAGTGGTGGTGGCCTTTCGCAGCAATCGCCCTATTCGGAGAGAGTGATTATTGAAGACTGTGAATTCGTCGGGAACGAAGCAAAATATTACGGAGGAGGCCTCTATGATCAAGGAAATACAAAATGCTTCCATTGCCGGTTTAGCGACAATCTCGCTCAAATGGACGGAGGTGGTATCCATTGCAGATCATACGAGACCCCAAGTCAGTATTACAGCTGCATCATCAGCAACAACAGGGCAAGAAACGGAGGTGGGGTGTCCACCATCAATCAAGGAGCCACATTCTGGAGTTGCCTCATCTGCAACAACACTGCTGAAACAGGAGGCGGCTGCCATCTGGAAGACAGCACCAAGCTACTCAACTGCACCATCGTCAAAAACGAGGCGCAGGATGATTATGGAGGCGTCTACATCACCGCATCATCGCCACGGATACAGAACTGTATCGTCTGGGGCAATGTCAGCGAAGGCGATAAGCCACAAATCGGGCCAGTGGGCACCTATTCCCATTGTGCCATTCAGAACAACCAACGGGTGGGAGAACAAAACTACAAAGCAGCGAACGACAACGACGGCGGCTCGCCAAAGTTCTATGTAAGATTCCAAGACCCCAATACGGAGGCCGGCTATATGGGACAAGGAGGCGACTGGCGGCTACAATCCAACAGCCTTTGCATCAACAGAGGAACCAACTTCGCCGAACAATCTTCGGCTGATTTGGACGGCAACTCTCGACGTCAACATGAGATTGTCGACCTTGGCGCCTACGAATCAAATACCGCCGTAACTTTTGTCATGGCAAACTTATGCGAAGACGGAGCCTACTATTATCAAGACTCACTTCTCAATGCATTGGGGATATACACCTCCTTACATGGCGGTCAACCTTGCGACAGCCTCACCGTCATACAGATGCAGGATCCTCCATCCACCGAGGTTATCCTCACGGAAGAAATCTGCGAAAACGAGACGTACGATTTCTTTGGCACGCTCATCACTGAGCCCGGGCAATACACGGCCATCGAGCAATGCGTCACTTATAGGCTTCGCTTGACGACCAAACCGATAGAGACCATCACCATGGAAAAAGAAATCTGTGCGGGCGACACTTACGATTTCTTCGGAGAGACACTTTTCGAAGAGGGCCACTACTCTACCATTTACGATTGCAAAGCATACGAGCTTGACCTAACCATCAGCCCAACTCCTCTGACTTTTATGTCGTTGAACGAGGAGATATGCGAAGGCGATACCTACGTTTTCTTTGACAAGACCCTTCACTATGGCGGCCATTACAGCACCACCGTCGACTGCATCAAATACGACCTTGAATTGAGCGTCCTGACACGTCCTCCACTTCGAGTCTGCAACGACACCATCATCGAATACGGGAATCCCGTTCAGCTGACCGCTTCCGGAGCCGATGCCTATCTTTGGTCCACTGGCGAGAACACCGCAAGCATCATCGTCTCCCCAACAAAAGACGAAACATATTATGTCGAAGGCTTTGCCCTCAATGGATGCAGCAAAAAAGCCTCCATCACCGTGCAAGTAAAAGAAAAAAACGATGGAATGATATTATTCCCCAATCCAGCTAGCGAAAAAGTCACTGTCAATTGTGCAATCATTGACGAAGTAGACGTGTTCAACCTATATGGCGACCACGTTGCCCATGCGGATGCGAATCGCGAAGCCGTTGAGTTGGACGTCAGCCAGTTCGCTGATGGGATTTACATCATACAGGTAAGACAAATGAAGAACCTTTACTACGAAAAGCTGATCATCGTACATTGACACTCACAGGCTCAACCTCAACGGTATCCTCAGTCAAATATACCAAAAACGCCCTGATTTCCTTGTCGGTCATCTCCCTCAAAGCATTGGCGTAAGTCAGCACCTGCTTGTGATATTCGACGCTCTTTTTGCCAGTCTTATAGTCAATCAAATAGATGGCCTCGGGTAGCTCGGCATAGCGGTCCAAGCGGATTACTTTGCCCTTGTAGAGGATCTCACTTTCCGTCTTCACCCTGGCATGAAGGCTGAAAGCCTCAGCAATCAGCACGTTCTGCGTCATCTCCATGAACCTGTCGCGAATCCACTGGGCCGTCTCCGTGTCGACTGTGCCGTCGGCAAGATAAGGCTTCAAGACGGCATCGAGGTCTTTCAGATAGCGCACCTTCGACAAGATTTCATGCACCCGTTCGCCCCACTCGCGCGGCTGCAAGCGCCCACTCTGCGAACGCCATAAGCTGGTCGGCTCAGCGTCGACATCAATACGAGAGAACCAGTCCTCAGAGGCGGAATCAGTCATGTCGGCCACCTTGTCTTCCGGGATTTTCTCCTTAGGCTTGCTGAAACACGGATCACCAAAACGATACACCAAAGCCTCATCGCATGCCACTTGATGGTTTTCTCTGTCTTTCAGAAAATCACGAATGATATTAGGCTTGTCGGGCTTGGTCTGCTTGGCGATGACATAGAGGCGCTGCACGGCACGGGTGAAGGCCACATAGAGCAGGTTAAGATTGTCCAATCGGTTGCTCTCCTTCTCCTTATCAAACCTTTCCTTAGCCCTGCCGCCCATGCTCTCAGCGGTTTTGTCTAGTTTAAACAGCACTCTGTCCAAGTGAGGGATGGCATCATATTCCAAGTCGACATCGGGTCGTAGCCATTCCTCGGCAGCCTTGCTATTATTGAGTCTCTCGTCCAAGTCGATGATGGCGTCAGGATAAATGACCACAGGAAACTCCAAGCCCTTTGACTTGTGTATCGTCATGATCTTCACCGCGTTGCCACTCACCGACATCACGGAAAGTTTATCCTTCTTGGTGTCCCAATAGGTTAGAAAATCAGCAATGCCTTCTTTGATTCCGGATTGGGCTTTGAAGACCTCTTCCATGAAATAGTTCAAGAAAGAATCGCGGATGCTGTCGAGCCCATAGAGTCGGATCAATGTCGAGCAAAGGTCGTAGACACATGTGGCCTTCGACAGTGTTTCGTTCAGCAACCCAGCCTCGCCAATGCACATCACCGTCTCGATGGCCTCCTCGCCCTTAGCGACGGCCTTGACCTTATCAAACCAGTCGCTTATGTCGCCATCAAATTCAGGTTGCTGTGTCAACTTCCAATAGTTCAACACATTGGCGACATTCGTCTCAATGTTATCACCCATCAAATAACGCAACGTACTGACAAGTAGCTGAACCCTGTCGGACGACTGCAGCAATATCGAGTCTTGGGAAATGACAGGGATGTCTTTCCCATTCAGATAATTGGCGATTCTTGACCCCAGTTTTTTATCGCGGGTAAGCACGGCGATGTCCTCAAAACGGTATCCTTTCTGGTCGACGAGTTCCCGAACGATGGCCTCTATCCTCGTTTGACAGTAATCAGACTGTTTTTCAGCCTCATAAAGCTCTACTTGGACCAAGCCTTCATCAGTTTTGTCTTTCTTTTGAAAGATGCTCGCGCCCTCATCGGTACCGGGTTTCTCGTCCACATATACCTTTCGCAACTTCTCCGACAAATAAAGATAAGCTCCTTCGAAGAAGTGGTTGTTGAAGTCGACCACCTGGGCAAACGAACGATAGTTGGTGCCGAGATTCTGAAAGAGGTAGTTGTCCTTCAGTTTCTGCTCAAACAACTGGAAAGTAGCCTTACTTTCAGCATCCTGAGGCTTTTCGTAAATCTCAGGTAAACTTGCGATTTGTTCCACCTCGCCGCTGCGAAAACGATAGATCGATTGCTTGCCGTCTCCCACCACCATGCTCAAGTTGCCTGACGACAAGCCATTGTCGACCAGCGGCAGCAGGTTTTGCCACTGCAAGATAGAGGTATCCTGAAACTCGTCAACGAAGACATGACGGAATTGCTCGCCAAGGCGCTCATACACAAAGGGCACTGAAAAGTCGCCCATCACCGAATTGAGCAGTTTGTTAAACTCGGAGATATGGACCACTTCCTCTTCTGAGGCCAGTTGTTTAAACTCGATGCGAATCTGGGTACGCAATGCATAGAGATACAAAAGATTGAGTTGCGACTTGAAAAACAAGTACTTGCCGCATTCCGCTTGATAAAACACTTCCAAGGGTGCAAGGACCTGATGCAAAGCATCCTCAGCATCAATCCTTGAAACGTCGCTCAAACATTTGTGATTCGAGATGGCAGTATGAAAATAGCTGTTGGGCTGCCCATATTCTTTGCGTTCCAACTTGCCTATAAACGACGCCACGCCTGATTTCTTTTGCCAATAGTCGTTGACGGTAAGGCCATAACGAGCTTCGACGGCTCTAAAATCATCCACGAAGGTCTTAATCTTTTGCTCGAAATTGCGCACTTTATCGTACAGGAAGACAATCGTTTCCTGATATTGTATATCATCTTGGATAAAGTTTTTCTCGTCTTTTTGGTAGGCTTTCTCGGTCATCAGTTTGGTGATGAACTCAGCGAGCTGGCTTTGGACATCTGTTGAACGTTGGTTGTCAAACTGATTGTTGCTGAAGTCAACAAGGAGTTGCGTGAGATATTTATCTCCAACGCCGATCCTCAAGCCAAGTTTTTCGGTAATGGCTTCGGCCATCTCTTCGGTGTCGATGCTGACGGAGTATTGGCTCGGCAGGCCTAAGTCGTGGGCAAACGAGCGCGACAGCTTTTGTACGAAGGCGTCGATGGTACAGACGCAGAAACTACTGTAGTCGTGCATGATCTTGGTCATCAAGCTCTGTGCATTGCGTTTCAGCTCTGCATCGCCGATGCCCAATTCCTGTATCAAAATCGCCTCCATCGACTTAGGCTTGACACTCGTGCTGTCGATGATTTTGCGAAGCTCCTTTACGATCTTATCCTTCATCTCGTTAGCCGCGGCGTTGGTGAAGGTGATGGCGAGGATATGCTTGTAGTTAACCACGGCACGTTCATCTGCAAGGCACAGTTTCAGATACTCTTTGATGAGTGTGAAGGTCTTACCTGAGCCAGCAGAGGCCTGATATACTTTGAAATGAGCGTCTTTCTGCATGGATGTCAATCGTTTTCTTCCTTTTTGGGCCTCATCATCGATTGAGGATTAATTGTGGATTTCTTCTTGAAGAGGTTGCCGAAGCTGTCAAACGAACGGCTATATGACAGACCCAGACCTTGGGTGTAAGGCGAACGCCGGTCGAAGGCAATGCTGTTGAAGTTGGAGTTATAGTTGGAATGATTGTAGAAGTGTGCCTGAAGCCGCCCGTCGTTCGTCAACTTGTAATACATATCAAACTCGCCGACAAGGCTCGAGGCATTGCTAACATTGGGGTTGTTGGCCGTCATCATACCGAGGTTGGTCTCGAGGGTGAGCTTGTCCTGGAAGAGTTGGGTACGCATGGCAACTTGATATTCATCGTACGAATCGTCGTTGCCTGAGTGATACCGTAGGCCTAAATTGAGCTTATCGGTGATATCGACCTGGAGAGTACCGCCAAAGAGATTGCTTAGGCTGAAATCACTGCCGCCGTTACCGCCTGCATAGGCGAACTGGCCCAATACAAGCAAGGAAAGGGCTTGTGAAGTCATCACCGCCTGATTGGTGGTATCGACGAGCGAATACACAGTTTGGGTGATGTCCTCCGAGGCGTTAGGCAGGTTCATGCCGAAGGTGATAGTCGGATTGAGGAGAGCGCCATCAAGGTGAATGAGACATTCGACGTTGATATTGCTATTGGCGGCTGTAGAGTCAACTTGGACACCCAGGCCAGAGAGCGAAGTCTTAAGAGAATAGGCACCTGTGGCATGGATGCGACCGTCGGTGGGGTCGCCAGTCCAAGAGATAGTTCCACCCTGTTTCAGATTGAAAAGACGAGAAACAAGGTTTATCAAAGTCAGGTTGAAGCGTCCCGACTTGATGGTGTAATCGCCGCGCATCGTAAAGGGGGTCTTCGATGAGGTGCCCATCTTCATATTGCCTTGACCCGACGCCTCGATAGTGCCGATATTACTCGGCAGGATGATCTTCAAGGTGGCGTCGTCGGTGGCGGCTATGTCGAGATCAAGGGTGAAATTGCGTGGATTCGTCTCAGTTTTCACAGACTGTTCCTCTTCTTCCTCCACATCCGCCTCCTTTTGGACAAACGTAATGAAGTCGTTGTCTTTGACGACAGTCGATTTGTTGAGCGGGATGGTGAGGTTGGTGCCTTTTCGCGTCCTCGCCTTGATATCGAGCAGGATATCGTTGAACGGACCTTTCACCGTGATCAGGCCAGTGGCCACCGCGGTGCCATAGAAGGTATTGTTGTCCTCGCTCGATGTCGCCAAGGCCAAGAAGTCCCTCGGGATTATCCTCAGGTCCAAATCAAAGTCTTTCATGTTATTGTGGCTTATTTGGCCTTCCACAATGGCTTTGTTGCCCAAGGTGTCGTTGAGCACCATGTTCTCGAAACGGATGCTCTTATTGTCAATCAGCACGGTAGGGCTGAAGGTATAGAAAGTCTTCAGGTATTCAATCTTGCAGCCGCCGTCGGCAATGTCGAGCTTTCCATCAATGATAGGCTGGTTGAGCGAGCCTTTGACAGTCGCATAGCCGTTGCCATAGCCTTGCAGCCGCGAAACGATACCGGTCAGGAGGGGACTGAGAGCGGCAAGCCGCAACGAGTCCATCTCGGCGGTGAAATCAAGGTTGTCGGTTTTCCTTGCGGTGTAATAGGAGCCCGTCACCCCCAGCATCCTCTTCCTTGCGTTGAACACGTTGACATTCAGATCCACAGCCTTGTTTTTGTCGTCCCAAGCGCTTTCCACGACAGCATCGCCCACCGTCTCGTTGTTGACAGCGATGTCGTTCACTTCGAGGTTTGCCAGCACCATCGGTTTGGCTTTCAGGCTGCTCACCAAGGCGCCTCCTGTGATGAAACCGTCGATGTCGAATCCCTTGAAGAACGAATCGAAGTTGGAGATGTCAAAGCGATTGAGGAGGACCGAGAGGGTGTCAGCTTCTTCCATGGGCACAAAACCGTCGAGCCGGACGGACTGGAGGTTGTGACTCAACATGATGTTGGACACCGTTACTCTTTTATTGCTGATATCCACATAATTGTTGGGATTGATGGTCCACAACGAGTCGTTGATGGTCACGTCGCCCGATTCGATGCCAAAGATGCCTCCAAACTCGTGGGGATGGAAATAGGTGTTGATCAGCGCCTTGTTGTAGTCTTCCACAATGTCATCGTCCCACTGGATTGTGGTGTGGATGGTATCGTTGGCCATGCGGGCACGAAAAGCGAGATTTTCAAGGCCCAACGACATGGTGTCGGTCGCTCTCATCTTAGTCCAGGCGACTTCGCCTATCGAGAGTTGACCGTAAAGAGTATGAGGGCTGTTGAAATTCTTCAACTCGATATCATTGATGGCCACATCGCCAATCTGGACGCTCTTCGAGCGCACCATCAGTTCCAGCTGGTTCGACTTCGAGGTGAAGGTGCCGTTGAGGCTGGTGCCCTTCGCGATTCGCAAAGAGGGCATAAAGAGTTGGCTGATGATCTTGGTGTCTTTCAGGTTGAGCTTGACGTAAAAGTCCTGCTCCACATCGTGTTTCATCCTGTATTTGCTGAACTTCTCACGATTGCCCTTCCACATCGGGAAGTCAACGAAAGTGTTTCCGTATTCGTTGAGCACAGGCATCAGATAGGCAAAGTTCATCAGCCCGGCCATCTCGAAGTCGAGGAAGTCGCAATCAAGGTTGATGCGGCGCTGCATCAGGTTGTCGTTGACGATGGAGGCCGTGAAGTTATTCATGTTGTAGCTGCCCCGACTATCATGATAAACAGTAGATTCGAGACGTAGCGTTCCTTCCAAATCATCGAGGTTGAAGCCAGTCATGTTGGCAACGATATGGGTGCTGATTTCTGAAACGCTGTCTTTTTTCATCAGATTCAAGGCGTACAAGTCGGCATGGCTGATGACAGCCTCGAAGTCTGACTTGGGGTATTTCTTGTCTTGGAAATCGATCAGGCCGTTGAAATCGAGCGCCAAGTCGTCGTCGTCGACCTTAAGAATACCCTTAAAGCGGTCCTCCTTAAGGCTACCATCGAGTTTGATATCATCGATACGGGTACCCAGCAGTTGGGCATCGGTCACCATGCCGTCGACCAAGAACTCGGGACCGCCTTTCTTGGGGAACTTGGCCGTGAAATTGGCATCCATATTGAGATCGCCCACAAATTTTGTGGCGTTAGCCATCTCACCAGCCTTCACGTTGGAGGCTTTGACATAACCCGAGAACTGGTTATTGCCATTGGCGTCTTTAGCTCGGGCAACAGAGGCATCGATGTCGCCAATGCCCGACCTAAGAGTGATATCAGAAGCGAAGTTGTTGTATGACCCCTTGAAATCCAACGTCAGGTCTCCCTGATTCAATGCACGCAATGACTCGGGCAACGGGATGGTGGTGGTACGCGATGGGATGTAGAAGTTGGTCAGGTCGTCGTACGTAAAGTGCATCTTCTTGATGTTCAACGTGTGATAGCCATCGTTAAAATCGAGCGGGTGCATGCTGAGATCGCCCTCGAAGTGGGTCGATTTGCCTATATCAGCCTTGATGTCGTCGACACGGAAGTTTCGTATTGGACCCGTGAAACGACCTTCAAACTGCACACGGTCAGGCATTTTGTACATCACCTTGGAGAACACACCAATGTCGGACAGCATGACATCGGTGGGACGTATTGTGGCATCAAACACCACCGAGTCGACAAAGCTTCCGAAGTCGTCGAACCCGTTATAGGTCATGTTAAGATCGAGGTCGAAACGGCTGTCATTGGTCTCCATCAGAAGACCCTCGAGGAAGATGCCTTTCTGAGTCACCAAGGCATTGGTCTGCAAATGCTTGAGATCCAGCCCACTGATTTCATTAGCACTCAGCTTGGAAATAGTGGCTGTGATGGAATCACCCAAGATATAAAGCCCGTGTGCCTCCAAATCGATGTCTTTAAGGACAAGGTGAGAATAGTCCATCTGATGAAGCTCGGTCTTCTCAGGATGGTCGCGATTTTGGTTCCAAAACGTGAAGTCGACATCCTTCAGCGAAACCTTGTCGACGACGATGGGCATAGGATCCTTGTCGGTCTTTTCCTTGTCGCTTTTGAAAGCCTCGACGAGGAAAGCGAAATTGAATTTGTCCTCACCATCGTATTTGATGATGTTCGCCTCGCTATGATTCAGGTCAACATAATCGAGATGGAGCTCGCCTTCCAGGAGATCAGGTATGTCGATCCTCGTCCTTAGCCTACCGATCCTGGCCAAGTCGTTGCTTTTCAAGTCCTTGACAGTGACATCCTCGATCAGCACACTGAAATCGGGCGTCACCACAAGACGACCCACCTTGATGTCAGCTCCGGTTTTTTCAGAAAGATAACCACCTGCAAAACGCACCGCAAACTGCTGGATAATAGGGTCTTGTATGGCAATAAAGAGGCTCGTGATGATGGCCAGTATCACCACAAAAAAAATCAGGATGCTATGGATAATCTTTTTTTTAATAATTTTGACCCTCCAAATTGAGACCCATGAACGAATATATCTTAGGCATCGAATCGTCGTGCGACGACACTTCCGCCGCTGTGCTTCAAGGCACACGCGTGCTCTCCAATGTCATTGCCGGCCAAAAGGTCCACGAGCAATATGGCGGCGTGGTCCCTGAGCTCGCTTCGCGTGCCCACCAGCAAAATATCATCCCTGTCATCGACACGGCCTTGAAGACTGCAAAGATACAAAAAAATCAGTTATCCGCCATCGCTTTCACGCGCGGTCCTGGTCTTTTGGGCTCGTTGCTCGTAGGAACCTCATTTGCAAAGGCTTTCGCGCAGACCTTGGACATCCCTATGGTGGAGATCGACCACATGAACGCGCACATCCTGGTGCATTTCGCCACCGATGAAACACATACCGAGGTACCCGACTTCCCGTTTTTGTGCCTCACCGTGTCGGGCGGCCACACCCAGATTGTGGTGGTGAAGGACTATTTCGACATGGAAGTCATCGGCAAGACCATCGACGACGCGGCGGGCGAGGCCTTCGACAAGACCGCCAAGATCCTTGGCCTGCCCTACCCTGGCGGTCCCGTCATCGACAAGCTAGCCAAAGAGGGCAACCCCGATGCCTTCAGCTTTGCCAAACCCCAGATTCCCGATTTAGACTATAGCTTCAGTGGTCTGAAGACCAGTATCTTATATACCGTCCGCGACAACCTGAAAGTCAACCCCAACTTCATTGAGGAAAACAAGGCCGACCTCTGTGCCTCGGTGCAGAAGACCATCATCGACATCCTGATGAACAAGTTAGTGAAGGCCAGCAAACAAACGGGCATCAAGACCGTTGCCATCGCCGGCGGCGTGAGCGCCAACAGCGGTCTTCACGATGCCATGCTTCGCCTCGGCGAAAAATACCATTGGAAAGTCTTCATCCCACGTCTCTCCTACTCGACGGACAATGCCGCCATGGTCGCCGTGGCGGGGTATTTCAAATTCCTTAGAGGAGAGTTCGCTTCTCAGGACTTGGTGCCATATGCACGGCAGAGTTTGAACCAATAACAGCATCGCCCTATGAACTGGACCGACCTCCTCTCCAACAAACGCTACGCACAGCCACACAAAAGCGCCGACATCCGCAGCTCGTTCCAACGCGACTACGACCGTATCATCTTCAGCAGTCCTTTCCGCAGGCTGCAAAACAAGACCCAGGTGTTTCCCCTGCCCGGCGCACAAATGGTGCACAACCGACTCACCCATAGCCTCGAAGTGGCCAGCGTGGGACGCTCCATCGCTTGCCGCACCGTCGAGAAACTGGCAGAAAAGCACCACGAGCTGAAGGAACGCCAATCCGACATTGAGACGATCGTGGCCTCGGCCTGTCTGGCTCACGACCTCGGCAACCCACCCTTCGGCCATTCGGGCGAAGACACCATCAGCAGCTTCTTCAAAGACGGTAAAGGCAAAGAATTGGAAAGACTGGTCAAGCCCGAGCAGTGGAGCGACCTCATCGCCTTCGAAGGCAACGCCAATGCCTTTCGGCAGCTGACGCACCAATTCACTGGACGACGCGCTGGCGGTTTCTCGCTGACCTCGGCCACCTTAGCCACCTTATTGAAATACCCCTACCCCTCGTTCGACAAGGGCAGCCGAAAGAAATACAATGTGTTTTACTCCGAAATCGATGCCTTCAAGGAAGTCGTCGAAGAATGCGGTCTCCCTCGCATCGACAACGAACACCTCGTCTATGCCCGCCACCCGCTTTCCTATATGATGGAGGCCGCCGATGACATCTGCTATCTCGTCTTAGACATGGAAGACGCCCATAAGCGTGGCATCATCAGCACCAAAGCCATCGAGAATTGTTTCACGTCGTTCTTCAACGAGAAGAAAGACAAGGGCTTCTTCACCCACAAAGATGAGGTCTACCGCACGGTCAGCGATGTCAACGAACGGATGGCCTTCCTCCGAGCCATGCTCATCAACAAGCTGGTGAACTGCGCCAGCGACATCTTCGTCAAGAACTACGATGCCATCATGGAAGGCCGTTTCGAGAAGAGCCTCATCGCGCATCTACCCGAGTTTGAGAAAAATGCTCTTGAGCTATGCCGCGACGAGTCGGTGCGCCACATCTACCGTCACCCCTCGGTGGTGAAAATCGAACTGACGGGTTTCAATGTTATCGGGACGTTGCTGGAAGAGTTTACCGACGCCGTGCTTAACCCCGATACTCCTTATAACAAGAAATTGCTCTCGCTCGTCCCCGAGCAGTTCAAGGTGAACACCGACGACACTTACATTCGCCTGCAGTCTGTCGTCGACTTCATCTCCAACATGACCGACCTTTATGCTGTCAAACTATATAAAGACTTGAGAGGAATCGACTGATGAAAAAAGCTTTTGCCATACTCGTCTTACTTTGGAGTGCCTTATTCGCCCAAGCCCAATATCGTGAAGACATCAGGTACACCTACACCTATCCTTTCGACACACGCAACTTCTCAATCGGCATCGACCAATACGGCCAGGTGCGTTACGTGACCCTCTTCGGCGAGCAGGTGCTCGCAAAAGAAGGCCCTGTTGCGGTGGCCTTCAAAGACGGCAAGGCCTATGCCTCTACCGTTTTTGAATGCAATTTCGATGTGGCGACCATAGGTTTTACAGGCGAAGTGGACAACATATGCCTGAATCTTGACATCGACTATAAAGGGAGCAACATCACCGCCACCGTCGCCTATACCGATTGGGAAAAAGGCCCCGATGCTGTGCTCCTATTCCCGATATGCCTCAACCTCACCGAAAGCGTTGGCGAAGCCATCGGAGTGGCACAAGGACGAGGCATGGCCTTTGGTATTCAGGCTCTCAACACAAGAATCAACGCAGGCTTTCCCGCGAACTGTGCCCAGCAGATCAGGGAGATGCTGCACTATGACGCCGACCCCGAACGGGCTGCCATGGCCACCCCTGAAGGAACTTACATGCAGTTTTCAGCTTACGACCGCCTCAGACCGCGCATCCGCGACACCTATGGCCATGAGGGGGCCCTCGCCTATTACCTTGATTTCCCTCAAGGTTCCATAAATGATGCCTCCTTGGAGCTTTTCGCCTGTCGTCAAGACGAAGTTATGGATAAGATTGCGGAGATTGAAGCCCAGGAAGGCTTGGCGCATCCCAGTTACAACAATGGCGTATGGAACAAGCTCGACCCACTGTCGACCCGATCCTATCTCTGCAACGAATACGATGCGAAAGACTTCAAATATGTGAGCGAGAAAAGCCGTCAAGCCGGGCTGGACTTAGGCCGCCAAGTGTGGGCTAACCGCATCCCCACCACCCCACCACTTAACCTCGACGACCTGTTGATACAAGGTGAGCTGGAACTGCAACTGCCCATTGATGCAAGTCAAGAAGAATTTGCCGTTTACCAATCAGGTCTTTTCGACAAACCCGCCAACCTCAACGTACTCCTCATCGGCGAAGAGCTGATCACCTACCGCAGCACCGAGACCGTGGGCAACATCCAACTGTTCTACTGCTGTACCCGTGGCGCTTTCGGCACCAAAAAAGCCGCCCACAAAAAAGACGCATTTGCATTCAAGCTTTGGGACCACACTGACCGCACACTCGTACCAACCCCAAAAGCCCAAGACAGAATAGCCATAAAAGAAGCAAAGAAATGTGCCAAGAGTGATTCTCCGCTTTTGATTTTCAACGACTTCAAAAGCTACGCCTACAACGGCTTCGGCGACTGGGCCATCGGGCGTCTCCTTGACACCATGTATAGATACAACCCCGATAAGCTCCTACAGTCCGACCAACTCACCCATGGCTCATGGCATTACTTGTCAAGAGTCAACGAAAACACGCTGTGGAGTTCCAACATGCGCAGCACAATGGCCGAGACACTTGCGAAAAAGCAGACTTACTATCGCAGTAATATGATGCCATGGATGATAGGCAACTTCAGGATTCACCTTGCCGACAAAAACCGCAAGGCCACCACAATGGAAGAACTGGAATGGTTCCTTGCCAACGCTGCCGCATACGACGCAGGCTTCGGCCTCGACTTCGAAGCCAACACAATGCGCAAGCACGGCCTTACCGACGCTATGCTGAACACCATCAACATTTGGGAGTCGCTTCGTCTCAGTGGCGCCTTCAGCGAAGCACAGAAGGAGGCTTTCAAAGACCCATACGACAACTGGCATATCGAAAAAGGGGAAGACTCGACCTATCTGATCTATCCCCAATACATCTCAAGGGGCTTCTTATGCAACCTGCAGGACGACTCATGGCAGTGGAACAGCCCCTACAAGAGCCGTTACGCCCTCCGCATCGAAGTCGAAGGCAAGGGCAGCATCAGCGAGATGGAACTCCGCACACCCAACGGCATCCTCTATCTGCCCTGCAACCTCAAGGGTGGGCAATACCTCATCTATGACTTCGACGGCACAGCCTACGTCGCCGACCAAAACTACAACAAGTTGCAAGAGGTGACAGCACGCGGTGTGGCCTATCTGGACGAAGGCGAGTCGGAGGTGTCGTTCCGCTGCGAGGTAAAGAGCATAGACAAAAAAACGCCCCAAGTGACCGTCAGGTTCTTCACTCGGGGCGAAGCTTCCATTACCAACAAATGATGAGTCATCTTTTGCATTTACCTTATTAATGAGGATGTGGGCGCAAGAATGAAAGCCGTAATTTTGCAGCCAGAAACAACGACAAGCAATGATTACTCTCGATAAACTGGAACTCGGACATTCTGCTCGCATCAAGGCTGTGGGAGGCGAAGGACAGCGCCGCCAGCACTTCTTGGACATGGGTGTGATTCCCGATGCCGTCATCAAACCTGTGAAATACGCTCCTTTGGGCGACCCCATGGAGGTAATGATCCACGGCTATGCACTCACCCTGCGTAAGGCCGACGCCACCCTCATCGAGGTGGAGCCTTGCGACGAATCGCAAGCCGAAGAGACCGACAAGAGCTTCGACCTCAACCGCCTCTATATCACCTCCCTCCCTGACCACAACGCCCACCCTGGCCTTGGTGAGGAAGGCATCTATCACGACAAGTCCCATGAGACACCGTTGCCCAAAGGTACCAAGCTCACCTTCGCTCTCGCCGGCCAGCAGAACTGCGGCAAGACCACGCTCTTCAACCAGCTGACGGGCGCCAACCAGCATGTGGGCAACTTCCCTGGCGTCACCGTCGACCGCAAAGACGGAACTATCAAAGGACATCCTGAGACGTCAGTCACCGACCTGCCGGGCATCTATTCGCTGTCGCCTTACACCTCTGAAGAAATCGTCTCGCGCGAATTCATCATCAAGGAGAAGCCCAAGGCCATCATCAATATCGTCGATGCCAACAACATCGAGCGCAACCTCTACCTCACTATGCAACTCATGGAGTTAGGCACACCTATGGTATTGGCACTCAATATGATGGATGAGGTACGCAACAACGGTGGCAGCATATTGGTGAACGAGATGGAACAAATCCTAGGGCTGCCCGTCGTGCCCATTTCCGCTGCCAAAAACGAAGGCATCAACGAGCTCGTCGACCATGCCATCCATATCGCCAAATACCAAGAAGCCCCGGTGCGCCAGGACTTCTGTGACAAAGACGACCACGGTGGTGCTGTGCACCGTTGTCTCCATAGCATCATGCACCTCATCGAGGATCATGCCCAACGTGCTGACATCCCCGTGCGTTTCGCCGCCTCCAAACTCATCGAAGGCGATGCCATCGTTATGGAAGGCCTGAAGCTCTCTCAGAACGAGAAAGAGACCCTCGAGCACCTCATCTTGCAGATGGAAGAGGAACGCGGTCTCGACCGCGCTGCGGCCATGGCTGAGATGCGCTTCGCCTTCATCAAGCGGCTCTGCGACAAGACCGTCGTGAAGCCCAAGGAAAGCAAGGAATACCAGCGCAGCCGCCGCATCGACCGCATCCTAACTGGCAAGTGGACGGCCATCCCCATTTTCATCCTAGTCATGATGGGCATCATTTATCTCTCCATTGACTTGCTCGGAGCGCCCCTACAAGACTGGCTCGACCAAGGCATCTCATGGCTTGGTGGACTATGCGGCGAGGCATTGGCCCGTTGGAATGTCCATCCCGCCGTACAATCGCTTGTCGTCGACGGCATCTTTGGCGGTGTGGGCAGCGTGTTGAGTTTCGTACCTATCATTATCTTGCTTTTCTTCTTCCTTAGCCTATTGGAAGACAGTGGCTATATGGCGCGTGTAGCCTTCGTCAGCGACAGCTTCTTGCGCAAGCTCGGCCTCACCGGCCATAGCATCGTGCCGATGCTCATCGGCTTTGGCTGCACCGTGCCTGCTGTCATGTCGACGCGGACCCTGCACTCCACACACGACCGTTGGCGCACCATCCTTCTGACGCCTTTTATGAGCTGCTCTGCCAAGATACCAATCTACGCCTTCTTCACCAGCGTGTTCTTCCCTCATCATGGAGGGCTGGCGCTCATCGGCTTGTATCTCTTAGGTATCATCGTCGGCATCATCACGGCGCTGTTCACCAAGTGGTTTGGCGACAAAGGCGACGTGGCGCCTTTCGTCATGGAGCTGCCCAATTACCGGATGCCGAGCCTCAAGAACGTGGCGCATCTGTTGTGGGACAAAACCAAGGACTTCCTTCAACGTGCCTTCACAGTCATTTTCATCGCCTCGTTGGTGATTTGGCTCTTGCAAACCTTCGATTTCCACTTCAATATGGTCGAGAACGGCGAAGGCAGCATGTTGGCCAGCGTGGCCGGCTGGATTGCCCCCATCTTCCGCCCCATGGGCTTAGGTGAATGGCAGATTGTCACCGCCTTGGTGAGCGGCTTTATGGCCAAAGAGAGCGTAGTGGCCACCCTTGAGGTCTTGAACGCTATGCCTTTATTCACCACCGTCACCAGCATCTCCATGCTGGTCTTCTGCCTGCTTTACACGCCATGTGTGGCAGCCATGGCCGCCATACGTCGTGAGCTCGGCACCAAGTGGATGCTGTTCATCATTGCCTTCCAATGCGTCGTAGCTTGGCTCTGCGCATGGTTTGCCTATCTCATCGCCAACGCCATCATTGCATGAACCTGCCTACCGTCATAGTACTATTGGTCGTCATAGCCCTCGTCACTGTCGCCATCCGCATCCTGCGGATGGGCAAAGGCCAATGCTCTTGTGACGACAAGAAAAAAAGCGGTTGTTCGGGTTGTTCGGTGGATTGTCCGTTTAGACGGTGATTATTCCTCCACCAAATGATAGTACTTGGGTTGATACCCCTCCCACTCCCCAGTCAGCAGCTCGGGATGGAAGAAATGGATGAAGTCGGCCAACAGCAAATCAGGTTCGCACTGCGACTGCTCGAAATAACCTGTCGAAAGGATGTCGCAGACGATGATTTTGTGGTTCTTGAAGGCATCGAAAAGAGGATATACAGGACTCTCTTTCGCCAACGACTCGTAGGTCATAGGAAAAGGATTGGAGTTGATGACGCGCCAATAGTCGGCGTGCTGGGCTTTGGCGAGGATGCTCTCGGCATCCATGGGCACGCTGGCCGTCGAAGGGTTATCTTTCCAGATGTAGTCGGCACCGGCATCGGCGAAAAGCTTGGCCATATAGCTACGGCCGCCCGCCACATACCACTGTCCGTTGAAAGCCAGGTCGGAGAACACCGTGGGACGGGTCTCCACCTCGGTGCAAAGCCCTGAGAGAGCATTGTAGCGCCTTTCGATGTCGTCAAACCAGGCGTCGGCCTTGTCCTCACAGCCTGTCAGCATGCCAATGACGCGGATCCACTCAGCTCGGCCCAAAGGTGTGTTTTCCATGTAGTCGGCAAAGGGAAACAGCACGGCACCTGTAACATTCAAACCGCCTTGGTTACCATCAAAGTAAGGGGAATATAGCAAAACGTCTGGCTGGATTTGTATCATTCGTTCCACGTCGGCGGCAGCCTCCGTACCAATGTCGTAGACTTTTTCCTGTGCCAGCAACGAACGCATGGTGCTGTCGGTCACGAAACGGCCTTCGAGGATGCCTTTCACGCGGTCGATCTCACCCAACCGGAGAAAGACAGCCCACTGGGTGGCCGAGAACGAAATCACCGACTGCACCGGCACCCTGACTTGGGTCAGCCCCTCGCCCACCGCCTTTGTCGTGTCGTTGACCAAAGCGAACTTACCCAACGACAAGGTGGTGTCCCAAGGACAAATGACCTCCATGAGATAGCCGTAGTCCTGCTCGCTGACAACAACATTACGCGCATAGCGCATCATGTTGTCAACCTCAACTTTCTCTTCTTGGACTTGATGGTTGAATCTACAGGCCGTCAAGACCACAAGCAACAGAATCCAGAGTCTTCTCATTGGGCATTCAGTTTTTCGAGACACTCCTTGCATAGGCAGTCCGTGTAGTGTTCTTTCAGATAGGCTTTGGTGGCATCAGTGAGCTGCACTTTGACGCACCAGCAGTCGATGGAATGGACGCATTCGAAGGTTTTTCCGCAACGGGGACAGGTTTTGGTCATTGTTGAATCGTTGATTGTTGAACTATTGGTGAAAGTTCGGGCGGATTTGAAATCCGCCCGAACCGAATCGGGGATTTGTAATCCCCTAAAAAGAATATCAATTATTTAAACAACATTGCACTGGGAATGATGCCTGCCTTGAACGAATTGAGCAGCACACCATCGTTGGAATAGCGGTAGACGGTTCCGTTGTCCATATAGTTGCCCGCGTCGGCCACGTAGATGTCACCGGTCTTGGGCTCGACAGCCATATTATAAAACCATCCTTCAGGACTGGCGGTGATATGGAAGGTCTCCGACAAGGTCAGCGTGGCGATGTCGAAACGACGCACTTCGTTGTTATAGATGAAATACAGTTGGTCGCCTGCGGGATTTGCTCTCACGATGGAGGCTGTGCCAGGCAGTTCACACTGCTTCGTCGCCTGCTTCAGAATCGGGTCGATTTCCCACAGCGAGGGAGCCTCACCCCAGTCTTCCTCCCACGAGCGACCTTCGCAGAGTACCCACACATGACCGTTCTTGTCAACAGCCATAGCATTGGGTTCCTTACCCACCTCAATCTCGGCCACCTTCACATCGTTGTTGATGTCAATAACCTGTACGGTATTGTAGCTCTCATGCGAGTCGGGGTTGATGTAATAATACGACCAGTTGCTGACATACAACTCGTTGCCCACCTGCACCATCTTCTCTGTGGTCTTGCCTGTCTCGATGTAGCCCGCATGCTTCATCTCGATCGGGTCGATGATCCACAGGCCTGTGCCGATGATGTCGGTGACGTATGCCTTGTTGGGGGCCACGAAGTGCATCTCGCGTGGCGAATAAAAGTCACCAAGCTTGAACGGCTTCGTGGTGTCACACACGATAGAATTGGCATCCACCTTATAAATAAGATTGCTGTTGTTGACCACCACATAGAGCTTGCCGTCGGTCATGGCAAGGCTTTGGCACACATCACCGAGTGGGGCATTGTTCACCTTGTAGAATAGGTTATTGCACACCGTGTCGGCTTCAATGTCATAAAACGACAGCGAGCCATTGGAGAACTGGAAGTTTCCTTCGTTGAGCACGAACATGCCCGAGCCAAGATTGAGTCCGTTGGGGTTGACGGGGTCGACAGGTTGCTCGTGATGGCAAGCAAACAGCGACAAGGCCAAGGCTGCCAGTAGGAATAGTTTAAGTTTTTTCATCTTCAGTTTGTTTTACCCTGACCGTTGACCCTGACCCTGACCAGTCGTTCATCTGCTGGTCATGGTCTGGGTCAATGGTCATGGTTATCTTATTGTTTCACAATACGTTTTGTTACAGTCTTCCCATCAGCGGCGATGCGGACGAAATAGATGCCTTGGTTGAGGCTGCCCATATCTATGGTGGCCGTTGTTGTCGAAAGCACCATCTGGCCCATTAGGTTATACACTTCCACCGTTTGCAGGCTTTCGGCCTTGACATTCAGGCGGTCTTTCACTGGGTTGGGATACAGGGTAATGTCATCAGCCACATTCTCAGGCACGTCGAAATGTGCCAAGTCGTGGATTACACCAACAGCATCGAGGTCCATCCCACTGGAAGCGAATCCCGTAGGCCATGGGTCGTTGATAACATGGCCTTCCGAGTCGGTGTTGGCATATTCGGGGTCGATGTTGCCCACCACGTCCACAATCCGGACATGGGTGATCTTGTTCTTGTCCAAGAGATCGTTGTCTTCCACCTCGTCCAAGTCGAACGGTGTCCCGTAGAAGGCACCATATTTACTGGCGAAGTTATGGATTTGGGAAGGATCGATTGAGCCTGCATTGCCCAGCTGCGTCTCAGTCTGGACATAAGACACAGCGGGGAAACGGAAGAAATTTAAGCCGTCGGAGCTGACCTCCACGAAGGCAAGCTCAAGGGCCCAGGTGTCGGGATTCATGGCATTGGCAAAGCCGTTCTCGAACACGGCAAAGTCGGGGCCAGGACCATTATAGATCGGTGAAGCGAAGGTCAGCACTGCAAAGCCGCCATCGCCCAGACTGACGACATCGTAGGTGCCACCAGGCATACCCAAGGCGAGCGAATCGGCGCCATACGATGCGAGGCCGTTTTCAGGCTTGTCGATACGCATGGGTCCACGTTCTACCTTGCATCCCGTAGCCCAAGCCACGAATGCCGACGAGTCGGCATGCATGGCTGTGGTGCCAGGCTTGTCTTGTGCAGGTGCAAACTGCGCCCACAACGCGACTGGCACCATAGCCAGCATCCAGATGCAGATTCTCTTGATCATTTCACAACAAGTTTCGCGGTGCGCACGGCGTTGTCGCTATTCACGCTGATGAAATAGACACCAGCGTTCAGCATCTCAGTATTAACGCGCACCTGCTCGCCTTCGGCAGCCATGACGCTCATCGTGTTGACGAGACGTCCTGACATATCGTAAACCGACACCGTGTTCAGACCAGCGTTCTCAACAGTCACAAAGGTCTCGTTGACGGCAGGGTTAGGATAGACCGACAGGCTCATGGCACTCTCGTTCACGCCAGTGGGTGCCCACACGGGCTCCACTTCCGTGGTCCACACATAGGTCCACTCGGCGATCTCGGTAGCGCAGGATTCGTCGCCCCATTTGACGAAGTCGCCATTGTAGAGAGGCTCAGCATCGAATCCGTACCAGCCCATCATGCCGTTCACATTGTAGAGCCACCACATGCCAGAGAGCGCATAATGCAGTTCGCCATCATCGAAAGTGATGTCGGCGACGCCATACTCACCGACCTCATAGTTGAAGCGATTGTCGGCTGCCATGATGGCATCCATCACTTCCTTGAGGATGACTTGTTCGCCATCGAAACGGAATCCCCATGCCAGGCATCTGTTGGGGTTGTTCCAGTTGACGGCAAACACCACCTCGTTCTCACCTTGGCCGACCCAATACAGGATCTCCGAGGATTCGATCTTGGCTTCATCGCCGAGGGCATACACGGCAGCGACTTCCTTCTCCCAGACATAAATCCAGTTCTCCGGGTCAATCATGGTGCCACAGTAGGTGTCGCCCCATTTCACATAATTGCCATTGACAAGCGTCTGAACATCAAAGGTGTTCCACGAAGGTTCACCGTCAATGACATATGAAACCCAACCTGGTTCCGTGAGGCTCAGGTCGAGAACACCGTCATTGAAGAAAATGTCGTTGAGGAAATAACCGTACTCGGATCCACTGGCATCATAGCTGAAGCGGTAATCGGCAGCGGCGATGTCTTCCATGACTTCTTGGATGGTGACACTTTCGCCAGCAAAACGATAGCCCCAGGCCAAAGCCGTGTCGGGCTCAGCCCAATTGACGATGAAGACCACCTCGTTTTCGCCATCGCCAATCCAATACTTGATGTCGGCGGGGTCAATGGTGGCGTCCTCTTGTGCAAAGAGGTTGGTCGTAAACAGACCGAAGACTCCCATAAGGAGGAATAGTGTAAAGTTTTTAAAACGCATAATACATTAAGTTTTAAAGGTTTGATAATTAGTTAATTAACTTCTTACTTCAAAACTTCAAGGAGAACGTTGGTGCACCTTATATTAATAAGGGAAAGCCAGCTCTTGTCCCGAAAGCTTCGTTTCAGCGACAGGCGGCAGGTCTTCTGACTTACTCCTTTATTCTGGCCGCCTTCCCGAAAGACTAGGTTTTCAGTGGCATAGTGACCAGCGTGAAGAGCTTACAGCAGCGGGAACTGCTCGGGATTTGCACCCGATTCCCTATTGAGCCTCGCGGCACCGCTTATCGGCGGCAAAGATACAGCAATTTCTGAAATAAAGCATACGGACTTCAAGAAAAATATCTATTTTTGCACTTTGGATTATACTAAGCATTTTGTCACTATGAAAAAAGCCTTAACCCTTTTTGCCGCGCTGTTTTTTGCCATCGGTTTGGCCTCGGCGCAGGATGTATATTTCTCCGGCTATGGTAACGACACAGGCAAAATTTGGAAGAACAACACGCTGATCTACAGCATTTCCGATACGTCTAATGTTGTCATAAACGATATGAAGGTCGTTAACGACAGTACCATTTACAGTGCTGGCTATAACTATTCTGACTCCCATGGCCATGTCTGGATGAACGACTCAACCCTTTTCACGACCGATGCCGACACCTGGATCCAGCGGATTGCACTCGATGCCAACGGATGGACGGCTGTCGGTGGCAACATGGTTTGGCACAACGGCGAAACCCTATACACCTACACTATCGACAGCACCACATGCAACCTCTATGGATTGGCTATAGATACGGTCACGGGCGACATTTACGCTGGCGGATCCATCGTCACCTCTGGTGCGTATGCCTGCGTCTGGAAGAACGATACCATCCTTTGGCAATGTGCGGGCATGTCGGAAGTCACTGACCTATTCTTTGATGGAGAAGACCTCTATGCAGCTGGTTTCGTTTATGAGGGCGAATCCATCAACGGTGTCGTATGGCAAAACGACTCCATCATCTTTGAGATCGAGGGCGGTGAAGTCACTGCCATCACCTCATTCAACGGGAGCCTATATTGGACTGGGGTATCAGAAACCACGGCCTATGTATGGCAAGATGGAGAAGTTCTTTATTCACATCCCAACTGCTCTGGCTTTAGGGCATTGTTCGTCAATGAGTACGGCGTATATTATGCGGGCTTGGATGATGACGTGGCCACCGTATGGAAAGACGGCGAGGTGCTTTACCAACCCGAAGACTGCCTCGCCATCACGGCCATCGAAGTGCTTCCGACCGAAACGCCGCAACCCACATTCACCCTCACCGTCCTGGTCGACAGCATCGGTGGTGGAACCGTCACTGGCGGCGGTACCTATTATTACGGCGACACAGTCACCATCGAAGCTATCCCCGACATGGGCTGCGAGTTCCTCTTCTGGAACGACGGCATCGTGACCAACCCACGCGACATCATCATCACACAAGACACCACCTTCATCGCCCATTTCAACTACTTCAACTACACCATCGAGGCAGAAGTCATCCCCATGGACGCTGGCACGGTGACAGGAGGCGGCACCTACCATTATGGCGACACCATCACATTAGAAGCTGTCGCCAACGGCGGTTACGCATTTGAACGGTGGATCGACAGCATCACTGACAACCCACGCACAGTCGTTGTCACCCAAGACAGCCTCTTCATCGCCATATTTGGCACACAACAATACACCATCACCGTCGTTTCTGACCATCCCGGATGGGGCTCGGTGACAGGCGGCGGCACCTTCTACTATGGCGACACCATCCAGATTGAAGCCACGGCTTTCATGGGCTTCCAGTTCAACGGCTGGGACGATGGAAACACCGACAACCCACGCGAGGTCATCGTCACAGAAGACCTCACTTATACTGCCCATTTCGGAGTCCTGCAATGTCTTATCAAGACCGAGGTCACACCAGCAGGTGCTGGCACGGTCAACGGAGGCGGCACATACGACTATGGCACCACGATACATCTGACCGCCCATAGCAACACAGGCTATGTCTACAGCATGTGGAATGACGGTGTCACTGCCAACCCACGCAGCGTCTTTGTGGAAAGTAACGCCACCTATACCGCCGTTTTCACCCCGTTGCAATACGAAATCACCACCGAGTGTGACCCCGAAGAAGGTGGCACCGTGACCGGCGCTGGCATCTACGACTATGGCAGCACTGCCGTCATCACCGCCACGGCCAACGACAACTACACCTTTATCTGCTGGAGTGATGGCATCGTCACCAACCCGCGCAACATCAACGTGACCGGCAATGCCCATTATAAAGCTTTGTTCCACCTCAACGGCACGCCGCAATACACCATCACCGTGATAGCCAACAACCCTGACTTGGGCACCGTGACAGGAAGCGGCACCTATCCCGAAGGCACCACTATCGACATCAGTGCCACACCAAACAATGGGGCTTTCTTCACTGGCTGGGATGACGGCAACACCGACAACCCGCGAAGCGTCACCGTCACACAAAACATGACCTTCACGGCCATCTTCACCGAGGTGCAGACCTTTACCATCACCGTGGTGCCCGAGTTCCCGTTACTCGGCTCCACCTATGGTGGTGGCACCTATCCCGCCAACACGGTCATCAACATCGGCGCCACTCCCAACCCGGGCTTTTACTTCTCAGGATGGCAAGACGGCAACATGGACAACCCGCGCAGCATCGTTGTGACCGAAGATGCCAGGTATATCGCCTCGTTCTCTCAGAACCCTGTCCAGACCTATACTGTGACGGTTTATTATGATGACACTCAAGGCTTCATCCTCGGCGCAGGCACCTATACTGCGGGAGCCACCGCCTCCATCGCTGCCATCCCCGCCGACGGTTTCGTGTTCAAGAAATGGAACGACGACACCACCGACAACCCCAAAGTGGTCGTCGTCGACCACGACATCTTCCTTGCCGCCTTCTTCGAGAGCACCGGCATAGACGACAACAGCTTCGCACACCTCCTGCTCTACCCCAACCCTGCCAACGACGTCATCCGCATCGACGGCCTTGAAGGAGAGCACGAGATCGCCATCTACAACACGGTGGGCGCTTTGGTGAAGTCTGCCATCGTCAGCGGCGACAGCGAAATCGGCATCGGCGAGCTACCCGAAGGCCTCTATCTCATCCGCATCGACAACAGTCACACCATGAGATTCGTCAAAAGACAATAAATCCATACAAAAATTTAGCAGTTGCGCCCGACACAAACCAGGGAAAAAAGAATGAAAAAACTCATGTTAACAGCAATCGTCGTGGTATCGATGTCATTGGCTTCATTCGCCAACAACGCAAACGCCATTCAGCTCAACAGCTATGGCAGCAATATCGAATCCATCGAAAAAGCAGGTCCACACACCAAACAATACGAAGACATAATGAAATTACTTGATGAATACGAACAAAGCATCAAGAAAGCAACATCATGCGAAGAATTGGACAATGCTGAATTGGCAATGTTATTTAAACTGATGGCATTGACCGAAAACAAATATACCGAAGATGCAACTCCCGAAGAGACCAAGGAAATCCAAGAAATGATGGAACGTCTTGAGAGCGATGCGCAAAAAATGAAACAGCAATGGGGATGTGAACCTGAAGGGGACGAGAATTCAGATAAAGAGTAATCTAGGCATTAATGTCAGCGAACTTCCTGCTGGCCTTTCTCTGATACGCTTCGACGGACAACACACCATCAGATTCATCAAGGAAAACAATTTGTTAGCTTCGCTGAATTAGAGATTTCAATGAATTAAATCAATAATAATCTAACCTTAAAAGTTGCACCCGACACGAACAAGGGGAACACTAATGAAGAAACTTACATTATTAGTCATCACCATCCTCGGTTTTGCTTTGGCCTCTTATGCCAACAATGGCTTCGCCATGCAGCAAAATGCCTCCAAAGACGGCATCATGTCTGTTGAAAAAGCCAAGCCCCACACCAAGCAATACCAAGACATGAAAAAGCTTATTGACCAGTACGAACAAGACGTCAACAAGGCCTCCACATGCGAGGAATTGGATGATGCCTCACTGGAATTAGTTTTGGGCATTTTCTCTCTTGTTGACGTAGAGTATGATGAAGACGAGCAACTCACCGAGCAAGAAGAGAAGGAAATAAACGAGCAGTTTGAAAAAGCCACCCAAAAAGCATCTCAGTTGAAAGAACAATGGGGATGCGAAGACGACGAAGAAGAGGAGGAAGAAGAAGAGGAAGAAGTCATGATTGAGCTTTCCACGGAGGAATGGGAATCCATCCTCAACGATTTCGAGTCGATTGTCAGCCAAATGGAAAAGATGCAATCTCTTGACTTTACTTTAGATGAAAACATCGACGCATTGTTAGAAGTCGTAATGCCTCTGCAACAGATTTCCGAATCCATGAACCATTCCGGCACTGAGAACCTCACAGAAAAGCAGAAGAACCGCTTGGAAAGCATCAACAATAGATTGATCACGGTGGCCACGGCCATCGGCCTGATGGACGAGGATGACGAATAAGCATCCCTGATGCCATAAACAAAGGAAGCCGACATTTGCCGGCTTCCTTTGTTTTTTTATTATGTCAACAATGTCACTTCGTCATCACAAGCTTCAGCGTCTGGCTACCCGATTCCGACACGGCGTTGATGAAATACACACCAGCACCAAGGGTGTTTATACGGTTCTCCAGTGTGGTATGGTTCAATCCGTTGAAACTATAGGTGAAGAGCTCACGGCCCATGAAGTCGTAAACCGAGATCTCAGCCTTGGTGCCTTCCATCAAGCCCACATGCACCTCACCCTGCGAAGGGTTGGGGTACACACTGATGATTTCGTTGACAGAGGCAGGAAGTTCTCCCACTTTCAGCATCTCGAGGGCCTGGGAAAAATCAGGGATGCCATAACCATACTTGCTGTCAGGATTATCAGCACGGTTGCCGCAGGCACGGATGGCGTCGCAGATCTCCTGCACCGAGGCATAAGGACGTGCTTGGCGCAGACAAGCCACAGCACCAGCGAGGACGGGCGTGGCGAACGAAGTGCCGTTGCCATTGTAGTATGGCCACCAACTGTCACCCGAAGCCACATAGGTGCCTTCTCCCATCGCCATCACATCAGGTTTGATACGACCATCATAGGTCGGGCCCACCGAGCTGAAATCAGCGCGAACACCAGAGGAGTTCACGGCACCGACGGTCACGATATGCTCGGCATCGGCGGGGATGCCCAGGGTGCAATAGCCGTCGTACCTATTGCCGGCGGCATTCATGCATATCATGCCACGGCTGGCCGCGATTTCACAGCCTATTGTCATTGGAGCGGTGTGTCCGTCGAAATGCTCTACGGGATGGTCCCACTGGCTCATGTCGAAACCGTTGTAACCTAAGGAGGTAGAGCACACATCAACGCCCAGACTGTCTGCATATTCTGCACCCGACACCCAGTTGTATTCCTCAATGATGTTCTCGCTATCACCATCCTCGGTATGGATAAGATAATAGGAAGCCTTGTAGGCCGTGCCCACCATATTATTGGGATCATAAGCGCCCATGGTGCTCAAGCATGAAGTGCCGTGGGTGCTCTGCGTATATACAGAATTGGAACCATACACAAAATCGCGGGTGCCGAGCAAACGGCCTTCCTCGCGCATATTGTCGAAACATGAAGCGTTTTCAGCTCCTTCAAAGCCGCCGTCCAAGACGGCAATGATGACACCAGAGCCGTCATAACCCATATCATGCAACATATTGACATTCAATTGGGTGACCTGATCTTCGGCACCGCCATAGAATCCCTTCGAGGCACGGTGGGCGGCAGCAGGCTTCATCTCGTTGGCCAGCCAGCGTTCCTTTTGTTCCTGAGCCTTAAGATCGTTGGGGCAATTACGCACCGTCGTCACACAATCAAGGGCATTGATGGCGTCAATCACACTCGGATTGGTGACATAAACCGAGACACCGTTCAGCCATTTCGAGGGGTTAATCAACTCGGCACCACAGGCTGCCACCGCCTGAAGGTATTGGGGATTAACTGGAATGTCATACTCATCGATGCTGATGCCTTGGTTGGCACGGCGTTGCAAGGCACGCGGACTCAGGTAAGCCTCTGGGTTGTCAATGGAATAAGGCGAATTTTCCTTGTCTTTGAACTGAACCCAATAGATATTGGTCGCAATTTGCGCCTGAGCAAAGATAGAAGCCGCCATAAAAAGCAGCAAAATGGATAGTTTTTTCATAGTTTGATAGTTTTAATGGCGCAAAAATAAAAAGAAAAAGCCATTCAAAATACAAGATTCAAAATATAAAACTCAAAATTTCACTACTTTTGCAAAAAATTCCAATAAACACCTCATGCGCATCGATATCATCGCCGTTTTCCCCGAAATGTTCGAAGGCCCTTTTACCGAGAGCATCATCAAACGCGCCATCAATAAAGGCATTGTGGAGATTGGGCTGCACAACCTCCGCGACTACAGCACCGACAAGCACCACAAGGTGGACGACTACTCGTTTGCCGCAGGCGCGGGCATGGTAATGATGATCGAGCCTGTCGACAACTGCATCACCCACCTGAAGAGCCAACGCGATTATGATGAGGTCATCTACATGAGCCCTGACGGTGAGATGCTCGACCAACCCTTGTGCAACCAACTCTCGATGAAAGAGAGCATCATCATCCTCTGCGGCCACTACAAAGGCATCGATGAGCGTATCCGAGAACACTTGATCACCAAAGAGATAAGCATCGGAAACTATGTCCTCTCGGGCGGTGAGTTGGGTGCCGCTGTGCTAGTCGACAGCATGGTTCGTTTGATTCCAGGCGCTTTGGGCGACGAGACCTCTGCCCTGTCCGACTCGTTCCAGGACGGGTTAGTGTCGCCACCGGTCTACACCCGACCGCGCAGCTACAAAGGCTGGGATGTGCCTGAGATACTCTTGTCGGGCAACGACAAACTCATCAGCGAATGGCGCATGGAACAAGCCATCGAGCGTACCAAGACCCGCCGGCCCGAAATGTACGAAAATTTCAAAAAAAGCTGATATTATTCGCTCAGTATTGATTTTTTTTGTATTTTTGCACCCACTTTTTGGAGAAAAATATACAAAAATCATATAAAATGAGCAAACAAGCATTAATCCAATTCGTTGAAGATCAAATTGTTGTAAAAGATTTTCCGAAGTTCAAGACAGGTGACACCATTACGGTGACCTACAAGATTGTCGAAGGACAAAAAGAGCGTCTGCAGAAGTTCCAGGGCATCGTCCTGAAGCGTAGCGGCCAAGGCAAGGTTGGTACTTTCACCATCCGCAAGATTTCCAACAACATTGGCGTGGAAAGATGTTTCCCCATCGCCTCCCCCATGATCGAGAACATCGAGGTCAATAAGAGAGGTGACGTCCGCAAGTCCCGCATCTACTACCTGCGCGGCCTCCGCGGCAAGAAAGCCAAGATCAAGGAACTCAAGGACTGATTCCTTCACAAAACAACAATAAAAAAGCTCCGAGCAATCGGAGCTTTTTTCGTTTTCATTTCAACTCTTTTCCCTTTTTCTTTCGCTTGAAGATCTTCGTCCGCAGCATGAAGATGGTGAGCACGGCCCAAAACGCGATTAAAACGCCCAAGGTGATCCATGTCGCCTTAGGGCTCTGTGGAGCAAAGCCCATCAACAGCAACACGGGGAAGCCCAGCACAATGGCTGACAACGTCTGCAGCACGAGGTTGTTGGCAGCAGGTGTCTCAAACTTTGGGTCGATTTCGCGCAGCAGGATCATACCATTGCTGGCTGTGCCCGTCAGCATGCCGAACATCGAAAAGAAGCCTTCATATTTGTAGTCGGGATAGAGGTGCTTTGAGATCCAGAGCACGTACACGAAAGTAACGAGGGCTCCCAAAGCAACGATAATGACGAAAGGCAGCACGAACTTGCCGAAGTTCTCGAAACTGATGGCCGCCGTACCCGCCACAATCATGATGTCGAAGCAGAAGCCGCTGATACGGTTGAGCATATAGTTGTTGATGTACTCGCGGCTCATCAGTTTGGCCTTCTTGAAACTCTTCAAAATCGTCTTGAAAAGAATGCCAAACAACGTGCCAATCAAGAAGTTGAATCCCCACAGCATGGGTTTCAGCGTGTTGGTTCCGAAGTTGCCCAACTCCATGTGCTGGATCCAGTTGGTGAAGAGATAGACAAGGAAATAGACGAACAGCACCATGCAGATCTGCACTGATAGCTTGTCGATTGACTCGGCATCGGGAATCTCGCCCTTGCCCTCATAATCTTCCAGCTTGTTGACCTGAGCGTCGGCGATCTTCTTTCTTGAGAGCTTGCCTTGTCTACGCAAGATGTTCATGTAAATCACGCCCACAACACTGCCCACGATGAAGCCCGTGGCTGCGATGGAAAGGCCGAAGTCGGCACCTGGGAAGTCAATGGATGGTTCCTGCTGAGCGGCCCAATTCGTGAAAATCTTTCCAAAGTTCAAGGCCTGTCCCGGTCCCTGACCGTAACCCATAGGCAACAACAGACCAGCCGCATAAAACAGTTTCCTTCCAAAATAGAAGAACAAGATGGAAACGATAAGTCCCACGATACCTTGGATGACATAGGTGGAGGCCGTCAAGGCACCCGTCTCAATCACCTTCATCGGCGTAGATTTCGATTCTATCTTGTTGTTTTTCAATGCTAAGGCCACAAACCCCAAACCCAAGGCATGATAAGTAACAATTTCCATCATGGGCTTGTTGATGATGCTCGAGCAGGCAGGGATGGCTTTGAAAACCAACAACAGCAAACCACCAAGTAAAGCCGAAGGCAGAAGGCTCTTGTTGAGGAACGGTACTTTGGTCCTCAAAACGTTGCCCAACAGCAATGCCGTCGCGAGAATGCAGAATTGAATCAGCCATTGCCAAGCTTCAGGCCGGTCGAATGTCATTACGGAAATGTCTAAGAGTGTCATAAGATCAAGGTTAAAATAGTCCGCAAACGTACTATTTTTTTTGATACAAAACAAATTCTTATTTTTGCACCATGAAAAAAGCGTTTGAACTGTTCTGGTCGTTCTTCAAAATCGGAGCATTCACCCTCGGTGGCGGCTACGCCATGCTGTCGATGGTGGAAAAGGCTGTCGTCGACCAAAAGAAATGGATCCCCAACGACGAGTTCTGGGACATGATCGCTGTGGTTCAATCGCTTCCTGGCGTCTTTGCAGTCAACACGGCCTTGTATGTGGGACATCGCGTGGCAGGCGTGAAGGGTGCTTTTGCCGCCATGCTAGGTGCCATTGTCCCGTCAATCACCATCATTTTGCTGTTAGCCACCGTCTTCCATGAGTTCCGCGACAACCCTGTGGTGGAGCGCGTCTTCAAGGGAATCCGTCCCTGTGTGGTAGCCCTTATCCTCGCCCCTTCATTGCGCATGATCAAGTCGGCCAAGGTGACGTGGAAGACTGCCATCATCCCTATCGCCACGGTGTTTCTCATCTGGTGGTGTAAGATCTCGCCCGCTTACGTCATTCTCACCGCCATCGCAGGTAGTATCATCTATGCACTTATCATAAGAAGACGCGAGACTGCGAGACTACGGGACTGCGAGACGACCAGTGGCCCCGAAGTCCCGAAGTCCCGAAGTCCTGAAGTCCCACAAAACAAGGAGGCCAAGCCATGATCTATCTTCAGCTGCTTTGGGTCTTCGTGAAAATCGGCGTGTTGGGCTTCGGCGGCGGCTATGCCATGCTCTCGCTCATCCAGCACGAGGTAGTGGACAATTATGGTTGGATGACCACGACCGAGTTTGCTGATATGGTGGCCATCTCGCAGATGACACCAGGCCCCATCTCCATCAACCTGGCTACATACGTGGGCTACACCACGGCGGGCATCGGCGGTTCACTGTTGGCCTCATTTGCGCTCTGTTTGCCTTCCATTATCATGGTCTACCTCATCCTTAGGCTCTTCATGAAAAAGAAAAACAATGCCTTTATGACCAACACATTGAAAGGCTTGAAGCCTGCCATCGCCGGACTCATCTTCGCAGCTGGTCTTGCGATGATGAACATGCAAAACTTCGTGGACTTTGGTCTCGGACAATACAACATCAGCGTCATCATCTGCGTGCTGACGTTCGTGGCCTCGTTTTTCTTCAAGGCCAATCCTATATTGCTGATCGTTATTTCGGGGATTATTGGGTTTTTCGTGTATTAGCCATCATCCCCATATCCACCGTCACCAGAGCCGCCAAAGCCTCCACCAAAACCACAGCACGCGGCAAGGCACACACATCATGCCTCCCTTCAACAGCGATGGTGCAGGTCTCCCCTGCCCTGTTCACCGTTTGTTGTGGTTGAGCTATGCTCGGGATAGGCTTGAACGCCACGCGGAAAACGATGTCGTTGCCGTTGGTGATGCCGCCTTGTATGCCGCCTGAATGGTTTGTCAAAGCAACGATTTTGCCGTCCCTATTAATAAAGGTGTCATTGGTCTTAGAGCCTTTCATATTCGCCAAGGCGAAGCCGTCACCGACCTCGAAGCCCTTCACGGCAGGGAGGCTGAACACGGCGTGGGCCAACTCAGCGGAGAATTTGCCAAACATCGGCTCGCCCAAACCAGCTGGGATGCCCGTTATGCGGCATTCCACAATACCACCCACCGTATCACCCTCTTTTCGGGCTTGTTCCGCGTCACCCATGGCAACCACTTCGGAAAAAATCTGGATACCCTGGCCTTTCAAAATCTGATTAGCAATGGCGCCAGCCACCACGATAGGCAAAGTCGTTCGTGCCGAAGCCCTGCCACCGCCGCGCCAATCGCGGAGGCCGTATTTCTGTTCGTAGGTGAAATCGGCATGTGAAGGGCGATAGATGTCTTTCAATGCTTCATAATCCGATGGTTTGGCATCCTCATTGTACACCAAAAAGGCAATCGGCGTACCCAAAGTAACACCGTCGAGCAGACCCGAAATCCATTCGATGTGGTCAGGTTCATTACGCTGTGAAGCGGTTGAAGACTTGGATGTCTTGCGCCTCAGCAATTCCTTTTCAATGAAATTGAAATCGATTTTCAGCTGCGAAGGGCAGCCGTCGACGACACCTCCAATGGCAGTGCCGTGCGACTCTCCGAAGGTAGTGAGTCGAAAAATATGGCCTAAAGTATTCATAGCGACAAAGGTACGACTTTTTGCTTTCGTTTATCGAACACACATTAAAAAACATACAATAATTTGAATTTCAACCAATTAAATAAAGAAAAGAAAAATAATTGCAAAAAACGCTTGCAGGTAAGTGAAAAATGCTTATTTTTGCACCGCAATTCACAGCCGAGGAGAGGTGGGTGAGTGGCTGAAACCAACAGTTTGCTAAACTGTCGTATCCCGCAAGGGGTACCGGGGGTTCGAATCCCCCCTTCTCCGCAGGAAGAAAGACGATGTTGAGTCGTCTTTTTTTTCGGGGTATGGCGCAGTCCGGCTAGCGCACCTGCTTTGGGAGCAGGGGGTCGAAGGTTCGAATCCTTTTGCCCCGACATTATCAATCAAGGAGTTACGAAAACCGTGACTCCTTGTTTTTTGGGGAAACACAAAATTCGCACTCGATTTGCACGCAAACTTTTAGAACTATTATTTTTCATAAGTAGGTGAGCAAATTTAGTTTGCATATTGGACTCGGGACTACGAGACACGAGACGCGAGA
>CAMYYV010000016.1 GCA_947303625.1 uncultured Bacteroidales bacterium
GAAGGCTTTGCCTTCAACCCGACTCCTGCCGACGACGCCGACGAGGTTGAACCCGCCAGCGTGACCCTGCGTTGGAACATCCCCGCCTATGCCACTGGTTGGAGACTGGTCTTCGGTAGCACCTACTACCCGGATCCCAACCACCCGCAGACGATCATGTATCCTGAGGATGGCAGCTTCGCCACCACCTTGGCCAACAGCTACACTGTGACCAACTTGTGGAACAACACCAACTACTTCTGGCACGTCGAGTTCAACAATGACGGTTGCCCGGAGGGCGTGAGCAGCCCGATCTGGGGCTTCACCACTCACCTCAACATCCCGACCAACCTCCAAGCCAATGACTACACCGTCTTCGAAGATGAGACCGTCACTCTGACCTGGAACGCCGTCGTTGACCGTACCTATCGCATGTACAACATCTATCAAGATGAGGTCTGCATCGGTCACACCACCATCAACGATATCAGCAACACCACTTACACTGTTGGTCCTTTGGCCTACAACATGGACGGTTATGTGTTCTACGTGACCGCCGTCTACGACGAAGGCGAAAGCGATCCGTCAGATCCTATCACCGTGAAGGTGTCCGGCTACTCCAACAACACCGGTATCAACGGTTATGCTTGGGAGCAAGACGGAACGACCGGCATCCCCGGCGTCCTGGTGACCCTGACGGGTACCGACGAATTCGGTGATCCTCACACCTACACCGCCACGACCGACAACAACGGTTACTACAACAAGCGCGTCTACGCCGGTGAATACACCAGCGCCATTGCCTCTAAGGACGGCTATCAGACGACCGAGACGGTCCACCCGATGCCCTTCACCTTGGCCCACAATGCCCAGGAGAACGACGTGAACTTCATCCTTGACGAGAACTTCGATCCCGTCTGCGCTGTCATCGCTGAGTACTATCCCGACAGCCTGGATCCCGAATCACCTTATGTGAAGGTGTACTGGGGCTGCGGCCTGCCTGGTAGCGAAATCATCGAAGACTTCGAGACTGGCGACTTCAGCATGTTCGATTGGCAGGTCGACCCGACCTATCCTTGGACTGTGGTCACCACCAACCCGTATGAAGGCACTTACTGCATGAAGAGCGGTGGTGCCGGCGTGGCCAACGTGGTGAGCAACATGACCGTGACGGTCGACATCCCCGCCGACGGTCTGATGAGCTTCTTCGGAAAGATCAGCTGCGAAAACAGCTGGGACTACGGTTACTTCTACATCGATGGCGTCCAAAAGGGCAGCTTCACCGGTGCCGGTAACTGGATCGAGAAGACCTACGACATCACTGAGGGTACGCACACCTTCCAGTGGAGATACACGAAGGACAGCAGCGTGAACAGCAACGACGACTGCTTCTATGTCGACTACATCAGCTTCTACAAGCAACCCGAACCCGCTCTCCCGGGCATGACCTACGACTTCGAGGACGGCACCATGCAGGGCTGGACTTCGGTCGATGCCGACGGTGACGGTTACGGTTGGTACATGGGCAGCGAGATCATGACTGGCCAACCCGGTAACAACGGCTCGAACGACTTCGTGCTGAGCCAGAGCTACTACCTTGGCACTGTCCTGCATCCCGACAACTACCTCGTTTCTCCTCAGGTGCAACTCGGTGGTATCGTGAGATTCTATGCCTGCGCCCAGGATGCCAGCTACGCTGCTGAGCACTTCGGTCTGGCCGTCTCGACGACCAACACCAACCCGAGCTCGTTCACCATGGTCCAAGAGTGGACGATGACCGCCAAGAGTGCTCCTGCTAACGGTGGCAAGGCTGTCCTCAACAGTCGCAGTGGTCGTGAACAAGGCAACTGGTATGAATTTACCGTTGACCTGAGCGCCTACAGTGGCATGGGTTATGTGGCCATTCGTCACTTCAACTGCTCCGACATGTTCTATCTGAACGTCGACGATATCACCATCGGTGAGCCTGGCAAGGGCATTGCTGAAAACCGCAGCCTCGACCACTACCGCGTGTATCGTACCAACTGCTACAACGATGGTCCTTACGAGGAACCCACCACTGTTCTGTTGTCTTCCGTCTGGGTGCCCGACACCGTCTACATCGACGTTGAGTGGGCCGACCTCCCGGCTGGTGTCTACAAGTGGGGCGTCGGTGCTGTGTATAGCGGCAACCGTGGCGAAATGATCGAAGGTGAAATCAACTGGAGCGAGCCTGTCAGCATCAATCCTGATATGGCCAACCGCGATGTGACCGTCGACTTCGAGACGGGTACCATGCCTGAGGGCTGGACCATCATCCAAAACACCAACGCATGGTATGTCGGCAACCAAGGCAACTATGGCAATCCTGCTTCTGCCTACAATGGCACCTATGCAGCCTTCGTCAATGGTTCTGGTACGAGCGGCTACGACTATCTCGTTTCGCCTGCTCTCGACTTCAGCGGTAGCGGTTCCGTGAGCTTCGCTTACGTGACCCCGAGCTGGGTCGGTGATATGAACACCATTTCTGTGGCTTATAGCACTTCGGCCACTGGTCCTTGGACCACTGTTTGGGGTCCGCAGACTTCCACCAGCTGGACGACGGCCAATGTGCCGCTTACGCTTAACGGCACCTATTACATTGCCTTCGTGAGCTACAATGATTATGGCTACTGCACTGGCGTTGACGACATCACCATCACTGGTGCTACCGGCGGCAGCGGCGGTGGCGGCGGTGGCGGCGCTGGCGGTGGCGGTGTCGCTGCTGGCGGCGAGCCTATCCAATTGGAGCGCGAGAGCGTCATCATTTGGTCGAACTGCCTCGACAAGGACATGTACCTCAACGATGTCACTGTCACTGTGCTGCTCAACAGCGCTGACAGCCCGGAAGGTACTACGGTCAGCTTCACCAATACCAACGAGTATGAACAGCAAACCTACGGTGGTTATAACCTCACCCTCGACGAGAGCGGCTACTATGCCTTCGACAGCTTCCGTCGTGGTGAATACAACATCAGCGTCCGTCACGAGGGGTATGAGCCTATTGACGAAACCCGCCTCATTTGGGACAACGAGGATCTCCGCTATGTGATGACCGAAATCCTCTACGGTGTTGAAAATGTCTATGTCTCTCGCACTGGCTGGGCCATGTGGGATGACAGCCACAACAACCCCGGTGGCGGCGGCGGCCAAGGCGGCAGCGGCGACACCTTCACCTTCGGTTTTGAAAACGGCCTTGAAGGCTGGACGAGCATCGACGCTGATGGCGACGGCGAAGGCTGGTACAACAGCGTTGAGTCGGAAGACTACCACTGCGTCCTTGAGGGCACGCCTCACGGCGGCAGCCACATGGTGAACAGCGAGAGCTACTGCAACTGCACTGGTGCTCTCCACCCGAATAACTTCCTCGTCTCCCCGCAGCAGTACGCCATCGGCAGCGGCTCGATCTTCAGCGTCTGGGCCAGCGGCCAGGATGCCAACTATGCTGCCGAGCACTTCGCACTGTGCGTGTCGACCACTGGCACCAACGCCAGCGACTTCACCATCGTGAACGAGTGGACGATTTCGGCCAAGGGCGAGCGCTACGACGGTCCTCGCGGCCAGCGTGCCCAAGGCACATGGCGTCAATACAGCGTTGACCTGAGCAGCTATGCTGGTCAGAATGTGTGGCTGGCTATCCGCCACTACAATGTAAGCGACCAGTTCATCCTCTGCATCGACGACGTTGAACTGACCGCTGGTCGTAGCGACGACCGTCACCTTGAATACTATAAGGTGATGTGCACCAGCATCGACGGTGTGCCGATCTATAACCACAACACGCCTTGGCCTTGGTGCCAGCTGTCGACCAACGAGCCTTACAACGCTCCGCTGGTTGAAGGCGAACACTACCTCTGCAAGGTGGCTGCTGTCTATTCGACTGGCATTAGCGCTTGGAGCGAACCCGTTGAATGGGAGTATGAGCCTTGCGATCACTGGGGACCTGTCGACGAAGTCGAGGTGAACCAGAACAGTCAAGGTAACCACATTGAGTGGGTGTTTGACCACGGCTTCAACCCGTACGATCCGGGTACTGGTCCCGAGCCTCCGGTTCCTGGCGACAACGCTACGGTCATCCTGACCGCTGGTGACGTCTGGGGCGACGGCTCTGGATACCAGATGCTGCTCGATGCCGATGGCAATGCTTATGGCACCACGATTCCTGAGACTGGCGCCCTGAGCACCGCTTGCTCTGGCAACGAGGCCATCTATGCCCAGTTCGAGTACAAGATCCCGACCAACGCCGACGGCAACTGCTCGACGCAGAACATGGTCATGAACAACAGCGTGAGCATCGAGATCCCCGCTGGCGTTTACGACTGGTGCATCACCAACCCGACTCCTGGTGACCGTATCTGGATTGCCGCTTCCAACGGTAACGTGGGTGGCCGTCAGAACGACTACACCTTCGAGGCTGGCAAGACTTACGAGTTCACTGTGAGCATGTACGGCACCAACGACGGTGTCGACGTTGTCATCACCGGCGGTGCCAAGAACATGAAGGCTCCTCTCGCCTGCGGCGAGGTCAAGGATAAGGCCAACGTTGTTCCCGGCGACTACGGATACATCGTCCGTCCCGCCTATAGCACCAGCAACATGGTGGGTCAGAGATTCACGATGACCTCCGAGTCGAGCCTGCTGTTCAACATCGGCGACATCGCCAACTTCGACGAGCGCGTGTACTTCCTGTACAAGCTCATGAACGACAGCCGCTTCAGCGTCATCAACGCCGAGCAGACCGGCATGTTCGTCGTCAACGGCAGCGACAACCTGAACGCCGAGTTCGTCAGCTTCATCGCCCAGAACATCAGCGAGTTCACCAACCTCGACAAGTATCAGGCCGCCGACCTGGCTCGCCAGTACAAGTCGATGCTGCCTGGCAGCATGACCAACGCCATGATGCTTGACCTCTATGTCCAATCGCGTGAGAACAACATGTGCGAATTCGCCGATCCGTTCTGCACCGACAACGGTATGTATGAGTTCCCGGCTGGCGTCAACGCTGGTACCGGTGAGACTGGTCCCGACTACGATTGCCTCTACACGCAACCCAACCCGGCTTGGTACTACATGCGCATAGATAATCCTGGTGCAATGGACATCCACATGTACAGCACGCCTCAAGTCGACATCGACTTCTGCTGCTGGGGTCCGTTCGACGACCCGACCACGCCTTGCCCCTACGGCTTGACGGAAGACAAGGTCGTCAGCTGCAGCTACAGCACCAGCTGGACTGAAAACTGCATGATTCCTGCCACCGCCCAAACCGGTGAGTACTACATCCTCGTTATCACCAACTACTCGAACCAGCCTTGCAACATCAACTTCAGCATGGTTGCTGGTAGAGGTAGCACCGACTGCGGCATCCTGCCTCCTGTCGACATCATCGGCTTCCTCATCACGATGGATGGCGAATACCTCGCCTTCGCCGATCCTACCGACCGCGACTTCACGCACGAAGGTGAGTTTGGTGACCACGAATACTGCGTCCGCCCGATCTATCCTGGCGAAATGACCCTGCCCGACCACAACTACGGTTGGTCGATGGGTTGCCCGGTGTGCGCCGAGACCAACGGCCAGATCGTTTGCGAGCCTGGTGCACCGATCCACGCCGAACAGTTGAATGAAAACCGTTCGATCAAGGTGTGGTGGGGTGTCCCGCCTGCGGCTCCGGTCAGCGAATGGCTGTACTATGACGATGGCACCTATGCCACGAGCGTGGGCGCCGGCGGTACCCTGTACTGGGGTACCATGTTCCCGGCCAACTCGATGGCCCCGTATGCCGGCACCAGCTTGACGAAGGTTGCCATCTTCACGTCATATGCCTGCAGTGCCACGCTGAACGTCTATGTGGGTGGCGCACAGCCCGGCGGTTCGCCCGCTGCCACGCAGAACTTCACGATGGCGGGAGACCAGGAGTTCATGGAGATCACCCTGAACAATCCTGTCGCCATCGACGGCACTCAGAACCTGTGGATCACGTTCTACCAGAGCGGCGAGACCTATCCTGCCGACGCCTGCAACGACACTGGCGATGCCAACAACCGCTGGGTGAGCATTGACGGTTCGTCGTGGATGGATCTGTCGACTGCCGGTCTGCCCGGCTACGGCTGGATGATCCGCGGCTTCGTGACGAACCAGGCCAAGGGTGGCGAGCTGGTCAGCCTGCCTGAGTTCAAGGGCAATGTCGGCGGTGAGCTGAGCCACACTGAGGTGGTGAGCAAGCCTGCCGACCTGAGCTTCATGAACCGTGCTTCCGATATTGTGAAGTACAACGTGTACCGTTCGACGGAGGCCGCCGGCACCTACGACCTGATTGGCGAGGTTGCCGAGACTGGCGCCGACTACTACGAGTACATCGACTCGCCGACCGAGGCTGGAACGTACTACTATCAGGTGCGTGCCGAGTACGAGGACGGTTGCATCTCGGATCCTGCCCAGGCCGCTGACGACCCGAGCGTGGACTACGTGAGCGAGACGACCACCGCCGCCGGTATCGGCGAGAACGACGGCAACGTCGCCCTCTACCCGAACCCGACGAAGGGCAACGTGACGATTGAGGCTGCTGGCATGAGCCGCATCACTGTGGTGAGCGTGCTCGGCCAGGTGGTCTTCGACACCGAACTCAAGGCTGACGAATACACCCTGAACATGGCCCAGTTCAACGCTGGCATGTACATGGTGCGCGTCTACACTGAGAACGGCGTGACCGTCAAGCGCGTTACTGTCATGCAGTAATTGACAATCGGTCTGTAGGGCTGTCGTACTACGGCAGCTGCCGCAAAAACGGCAGCCACGATGTGACAGCCCTACAACCAACCGATGAAAAATTGGAAAGGCAATCCGTTAGGGTTGCCTTTCTTTTTGTATTTTTGCGGTACGATTTTTGACGGCAGCAAAACCGCCAAACACAATAAGGAAATTATGACAATCAAGGAAATACAAGACAGCATTGTGGAGGACTTCTCCATGTTCGACGACTGGATGGACCGCTACGCCATGCTGATTGAAATGGGGAAGGAGTGTCCCATCATCGATGACAAATACCGCGACGAGGCACATCTTATCAACGGCTGCCAGTCGCGCGTGTGGCTCAATGCCGAGCTGAACGACGGCAAGGTGTTTTACACCGCCGACAGCGACGCCGTCATCACCAAGGGCATCGTGAACTTATTAATTAAGGTGTTCTCAGGTCAGACGCCGGAAGACATCCTCGCCGCCGACCTCTCGTTCTTGGACGAGATCGGGCTGAAGGAACACTTGTCGCCCACGCGTTCCAATGGCCTCTTGGCCATGCTCAAGCAGATGCTGCTTTACGCAGAGGCATTTAAACTGAAGGAGGAACAAGTATGACACAGGAAGAAGTCAATACCTTGAAAGAGACCGTCATTTCGGTCCTGAAGACCATCTACGACCCTGAGATTCCCGTCGACATCTGGACACTGCACTTGATCTATGGCGTCGAAGTCGATGAAGAAGGCAACGTGAAGATTGTGATGACTGTGACGGCTCCCAACTGTCCCGTGGCCGAGACCCTGCCTGCCGAGGTGAGAAACCGCGTACAGGCCATCATGGGCGTGAAAAACGTCGATGTGGAATTGACCTTCGACCCCGTTTGGAGCATCGACATGCTCTCCGACGAAGCCAAGGCTGAGTTGGGATTGGATGGGGATTTCGGCAGCTTTACTGCTGCGGATTTCCTGTATTGAAAAATCCTGTCTCTCATGTCATTCCAGCAGAGGTTTGTGCGCTGCGGGAATCTGTGAGGGACAGGATTTTTCCTTTTGACGGTTTTAGAAGCCATAGATCCCATGCTCGCCCACATGCCAGCGCAGGGATGACATGCCTTCTAAAACCTGCTAAAGATTGTCGTAATTATCCAACAAATCCTTCGCCATTCCAAGGAACATAAACGCTACGGCGTTAAAGTCCATGTTGAGGTCCTTGCTGAGGCCCACGCGGTCTTTGAAGATGGCCACGTTGAACCATTGCAGGCACTGGAAGGCGCGGTGGAAATAGAGACGCTGCAGCTCTTCTTTGGTAGGCTTGTGGCCCACATAAGCTTCTAATAAGGCCAAAGCCTTGTCGAAACCTACATTACCGTAGCATGCGATGTCGTAGAAAGGATCATTCATGCCGGCAAACTCCCAATCGAGCACATACAGCTTGTCGCCGCTGATGACAAGGTTGGTAGGCTGGTAGTCGCAGTGGCAGGGCACCTTGGGCACGTTGACTTGGGTGGTGCGGATGGCATCGAGCTTCTTGCGGAGGTCCAAGTATTCCTGTGGGAACACATAGCCTCTCTCCAGGCAGTAGTTTTGGTCGGCGTCGAGGCGGCCAAAGGCGTTGTAGTCCTGGAACTTCAGGTCGGAGCCATGGATCTTCTTCAAGGCTTTCACCGACATCTCGTTGTAGGAGACCACATCGGTGGTGCTCATGATGGTGCCTTCCACATATTCGGCCAGTTTCTCGCCCGAGCGGATCTCCACGTAGGTGGTCTCATTATTCAATCCCAAGCGGCTGACTTCCTGTATGTTGGCCCATTCCTCTTCGCGGTCCACAAACTTCTCGGCGAACTTGCCGGGCACGCGGTAGGTATATTTCTTGCCTTCGCATTCAACGACGTAGGTGTAGTTGCTCATGCCGCCTTCGAGACGCATCACGATCTTGGCGTCGTGGGCGTGGAGCAGGGCATTGACTCTAAAGACGATATAATCTTCAATAAACATGGTTCTATGCTTTTAAAATCGAGCGGCAAAGATACACTTTATTCCCATTCGTCGGGGCGGTTTGGAGGGGTTTGTAAATAATTTCAGTGAAGATTGCCTTGATATGCGAAATTGTTGTATTTTTGCAGCCTCATAAAGGGGATTTAGCTCATCTGGTAGAGCGTCAGGTTCGCAATCTGAAGGTGGCCGGTTCGAGTCCGGTAATCTCCACGTAATCAATAAGAAAGCCGCTGTTTTCAGCGGCTTTTGTTGTTATTGCTCCACCTGATTGATTACCAAAATATTTTCATTGTTTAGCCTGACTTTCAGCCAGCGTTCGATGCGGTCGTGGAGGTCAGCATCCATCGGTTTGTTGGTAGTGATGAAAGCGAGGATCTGTTCGGTGGTCGTGTTGTCGGAAGCGTGTACGGTGGAGCCGCTGCTCAGGCTGACTTCGGTGATGTCGGGGTATTGGGCGAACAGCTCTTTGGAGACGGCTTCGACGGGAATCTCCTTTGACTCATAGTCGGAAAGTGCTGTCGACAGTTTGATGATGCTGTCGTTCAATCGCTTGATTTGTTGGTCGGTATGCTCGTAGATACCCTTCACTATTTCAGATTCTGAGAGTTCTTGGCGTATGCTGGTGGCATCTTCGTGGAAGATGATTTGGCTACGTTTGATTCCGTATTCATCGGCGCTCTTGTAGATTCTCTCCTTGGCTTCGTTGGTCAGCGTTTCGCCGGCGAGAAAGAGCTCGAGGGTGGACGACTTGCGCGAATAAGTAGCCTTATGGTCGTAGATGAAACACTTGCCAAGGTTCTTATTTTCGGCCACCAAACGCTCGGCATGGGTGGTGAAGTTGTTCTCTTTGATGACGTTGATAGCCGTGATCACGCTGGGCACGATGACGAGGAGCAGGATGATGTAGACCGCTGCTTTGGGCAGACGTTTCTTTGTCTCGTTAGTGGCCTCGACGGTGGGAAAGCGGAAATACTTCACCGCGGCGAAGGTGGCCAAGGCGATGAACACGCTGTTGATGAGGAAGAGATAGAGCGCACCGAAGATGACAGAACCCTTCCAGATGGAGATGCCATAGCCCACAGTGCAAAGGGGCGGCATGAGGGCAGTGGCGATGGCCACACCAGTGATGACACTGCCTTTGTCCTTGCGTGAGGTCTCGATGATGCCCGCCAAGCCGCCGAAGAGGGCGATGAGCACGTCGTAGATGGTGGGCTTGGTACGGGCCAGCAGCTCCGAGGGGTTGGCCAGACTCAAGGGACTGAGCAAGAAGAATAGGGAAGAAGCGATGATGCTGATGGCCACCATCACACCATAGTTCTTCAGCGAGCTTTTCACAAGGTCGTTGTCTCGGGTGCCTAGACCCAATCCGAAGCCCAAGATGGGACCCATTACTGGTGAGACCAACATGGCGCCGATGATGACGGGGATGGAGTTGACATTTAAACCTACTGAGGCGATGATGATGGCGCAGGCCAGGATGAACACGGTGGTACCCCGAAACGCGATATTCTTGCGGATGGAGGTGCTGGCGTTCTCGTAGTCGATCTCGTCGGAGAAACTGATGAGGTTCTTGAGGTATCGGAGGATCCTTCGGATGATGTTTTTCATGGCAGGATTGATTATTTAATCTGCAAAAAACGGCAAAAAAGTTGAATTGCGCAAGAGTCATCGAGTGAAAATGCTTCTAACAGCAATCAGCATGGGGAAGATTTCGACACGTCCCAAGAGCATGATGAGCATGGCAATCACCTTCTGAAAACCTAGAAATCCCGCATAATTGCCCATGGAGCTTACTTCGCCGAAACCAGGCCCGACGCTGCCTATGCACGCAATGGAAGCTGTGATGGAGGTTTTGAAATCCATGCTGATGCCAAATACAAGTGCGCCAATGGCGATGATGAGGACGTACATGCCCATGAAGGCGATGATAGAGGTGATGTTTTCTTCCGTCTTCACTTGTCCGTCGAGTTTGGTACGGTTGACATTCTTGACCCCAATAAGCGAGTTCACCAGACCTTTCAGGCTTTTGACGACGATGACGAAACGGTCCATTTTCATGCCGCCCGAGGTGGAACCTGAGCACCCGCAGACCAAGGAGCAAAGCAAAAGAATGCCCATGCTGCCTGTGGGCCAGATGTTGGTGTCGGCTGTGGCGAATCCCGTGGTCGTACTGAGCGAACAGACCTGGAAGGCTGCCAAACGTAGGGCTCGTGGGAAAGTGGCGCAGTAACCACTGAAATACAGGTTGGCGGTGACACCAAGGATGGCTATCGCGACAAGGGCGAGAAACCATCTGACGACTTGTGTGTTGAAAAGATTCTTACGAGTGCGTTTGTCGGGCCAAATGGTAGAGAACATGAGGCTGAAATTGGTGGCGCCCATGAGCATAGCCACGATAAGGATGATTTCCACGGCGACGTTGTCATAGAAAGCGACGCTGATGTTTTTGGTGCAGAAGCCACAGGTGCTGCAGGCCGACATAGCCAAAGTAGTGGCATCGAACCAAGGCATTTTCGTGAGCCGCAAGGCGATGGCCGAAACAGAAGTTATGATCAGATAAACGACAATCATTCTATAGACGAAATGCTTTTTCCGCCCACCATAATATGATTTGGCGAGGTCCGACAGTTCAGCGCTGGCCAAAACGGAATGACGGTCATGCTGCCCGGAGATGACCAATGAAACCAAGGTGACGATGCCAATGCCACCCATCCAGGCCGTGGCAATGCGCCAAAACTGCATGCCGTTGGGTAAGGCCTCGATGTTGTTGAGGATGGAGGCTCCCGTGGTGGTGAAGCCCGACACGCTTTCGAAGAAGGCATTGACCACGGTGAACTCGCCTCCATAAAGCAAAAAAGGCAGAGCTCCAAAGACGCAAGCCGCAATCCAACAACCCGTGACGATGCGGAAACCATCCTCAATGGTCATCTTTTCTTGTGACTTGGTGCCAATGATGGCAAAAAAACCGCTGAGAAGCGAGACCATGCCTGAAAAGACCAAGGGGTCGAAGCTATCGTCCATGTCGTTCTTGAAGGCAATATACGCTGATACAAACATAAGTAAGGCAACACCTATTAAGGAGAAGCCTGCATATCGAATAGTGGTATTCCATTTCTTCATCTGTCGTCGTTTTAATAAAACAGAAGCAAAAATATTTCGTCGTTTTTTATGAGTCAATGCAATAATGTTTATCTTTGCATTGATATAATCAATAAAGAGATGACTTTGCAACAATTGGAATACATCATCGCCGTGGAACAGCATGGTTATTTTGTCAACGCGGCTGATGCCTGTGGTGTGACGCAATCAACACTGAGTCTGATGATTAAGAAGTTGGAGGAAGAGTTGGATGTCAAGATTTTCAACCGTGACACGCATCCCGTTACAATCACTGAAATGGGCCAAAAAGTGATTGAGGAGGCGAAGATGGCCATTTATCACACCAAGCAACTGCTGGAGTTGGTCCGTACGGAGAAGGAACAGTCGTCGGGCGATCTTAGTATCGCATTGACAACTACGGTGGCGCCAGTGATTATGCCTGGGCTTTTCCATTATATGAGGACCAAATATCCATCTATTAATTTGCGGGTGGAGGAAATGATTACGGCCACAATCCTCCAAAAGGTGAAGAAAGCCGAAATCGACATGGGGATTTTGACTTGTCCTGTCAATGACCCTGATTTGTTGGAGATACCCTTGTATCACGAGCGTTTTTTTGCATACGTCTCGCCTAAAGATGATTTGTACAAAGAGGAAAGCATTGAACGCACTCAGATGTCGAAATTCAAGGTGTGGACGATGAAAGATGGCGTGAGGTTGTTTGACCGTTCGAAGGTGCGATCGGAAGAGGAGATCAAATACGATAAGTTATATGAAGGTGGTAGAGTGGGTATCTTGATTCAAATTACTGATGAAAATGGAGGCATCACCATTGTGCCCGAGTCGCATTTGCGTCTATTGCCGAAGTCGGTGAAAGACAACATCAGGCCGATTGTCAATCCCGAGCCTCAGCGAACGATAGGCTTGGTGTTCAGGAAGGACTATGTGCACGAGCGGATGATGAACATCGTCGTCAAGGCCATAAAGACGATGGTGCCGTCAGAGTTCCTCGATGGCGTGATTCGAGCGGATTATCTGAGGTTATAAGACGCGAGACAATCAGACGCGGGACGCGAGACAAAGATCCTAGAGTTTGCTGACCGAATGTCCCGTGTCTCGCAGTCCCGTGTCCCGCGTCAAATATTAGGTTTATTTACTAATTACAACCGAAACGACTTCGGCAATCTGTTCCAACCATTCCTTGTCGGTTTCATCGAACGTAGCCAGTTTCTCGCTGTCGATGTCCAACACACCGATGACTTCTTCACCTTTATATAAAGGCACTACGATCTCGCTTCGCGATTCCGAGCTGCAAGCAATGTGGCCAGGGAATTGCTCCACATCTTTCACGACAAGAGTTTTCTTTTCTTTCCATGATGTGCCGCACACACCCTTGCCGAAGCCGATGCGGGTGCAGGCCACAGGGCCTTGGAAAGGACCAAGCACCAGTTGCTCGCCGATGACACGGTAGAAGCCCGTCCACCAGAAGTGGAAGGCCTCTTGGATCAGTGCGGCCACATTGGCCATATTGGCGACGGGGTCGCTCTCGTCTTTTACCATCGCCTTGACCTGCGATAATAGGAGTTTATAGTCTTCTTGCTTGCTCATATTTTTCAATCTTATTTCTGCAAAAGTAGTAAAAAACTGAAATCTTGAAATATTGAAATCATGAAATCTTGAAATTATCTATCTTTGCACCTCGTTTAAAATAGCCTGTAAAATGAAAAAAGATATTCCCGTATTGCTGCTCACTGGTTATCTCGGTAGCGGCAAGACCACTTTGGTCAACAAGATATTGAACAACCGCAAGGGCATTAAATTCGCCGTGATTGTCAATGATATAGGTGAAGTTAACATTGATGCCGACCTGATTGAGAAAGGCGGCGTGGTGGGACAGAAGGATGACAGTTTGGTTGCCTTGCAGAACGGCTGCATCTGCTGCACCTTGAAGATGGACCTAATCCAGCAGTTGCACGACATCATCGTCATGCAGCGCTTCGACTATATCGTCATCGAGGCCAGCGGTATCTGCGAGCCGGAGCCCATCGCCCAGACCATCTGTGCCTTCCCCGACATGGCCTGGCAGCTCACTAAAGACGGCATTCCGATTCTTGATTGCATCGTTACCGTGGTGGATGCCCTGCGTATGCAGAGCGAGTTTAGCTGCGGCGACGACCTGATGAAGAAGAACCTGGCTGAGGACGACCTGGAGAGTCTGGTCATCCAGCAGATTGAGTTCTGCAATATCATCTTGCTCAACAAGGCCTCTGAGGTCACGCCTGAAGAGTTGGGTCGCGTGAAGAGCATCATCCGTGCCTTACAGCCCACAGCCGAGATCATCCCCTGCGACTACGGCGAGGTCGACTTCGACAAGATCCTCAACACCCACATGTTCGACTTCGACCAGGTGGCCACTTCTGCCGCATGGATCAAGGGTGTCGAGGGTGCTGTCGTTGAGGATGATGACGATGACGAAGATGAACACGAACACCATCACCATGATGACGAGGATGATGACGAACACGAGCATCATCACCACCATCACGACGACGATGATGACGACGAGGAAGAAGAGCACGGTCATCACCACCATCATCACCACGACCACGAAGGCGGCGAGGTGGAGGAATACGGTATCGGTACCTATGTGTATTACCGTCGTGAGCCGTTCAACATGGCACGTTTCGATGAGTTTGTGGCGCGCAAGCTGCCGAAGAATGTCATCCGTGTGAAGGGTATCTGTTACTTCAAGAACGAAATGGACAACTGCTACATCTTCGAACAGGCGGGCAAGCAGGTGCAGCTGCGCGATGCCGGCCTGTGGTTCGCCACCATGCCTGCCAACGAGTTGGCCATCATGATGGACCGCGAGCCCACCCTCCGTCGCGATTGGGACGACACCTACGGCGACCGCATGCAGAAGCTCGTCTTCATCGGGCAGCACATGGACAAGGACGCCTTGGTGAAGGATCTGGATGCTTGCTTGACGAGGTAATATAAAAACCCGACATTGCATATCGGGGTGTGGTCTGGTCGTCCCTTCGGGACTCTGATAAGGTCTACTCCTCGTCTATTTCTTGGCTTTCAACTTCTTGGCGTAAGTCTGATAAGACTTTTCCGTTGTAAGTGAAATACTTAGGGCCTTGGTATGCTCCAGAAGCATTTCTCTTTTCAACAGGCATAAATGTTCCTACAAAAGGAGATAGTTTGTATATCCTTCCCTCATATTCGATTTGATTATCACTGGCAACCTTGACAGTGACTCCTGTAGGGATAAATACCAATGTGGCTCCAATGGGAATGTTGACCATGCTGAATCTAAAATTCGGCTTTGGTTTCTTGTGAGCAGCCTTGCTTTCGTCATCAGACTCTCTGAGTTCATCTTCTTTTATGGGCATATTGTTTTGGTATCGGGTAATGACAGCGTCGTCAAGCAATGAAGCCTCGTCTTTAAGAATCTCAAAAGCTAGCTCAGGTTGGATATTGAAGAACTCACGATTTTGACGGATGCGAAGGTCTGTCAAACGGTCGATTTGTTTGTGAATTTTCTTCTCGACTATATCGTATTTTGAGGTTTGTAAAGTGGCGTATATCTCAAATGGTAACGGCACAGCGGTGTTGTCAAGCTCTTTGGATCTGACATCAACAGGTCGTGAGCTTTTGCCGATTTTCACCCAATCTTCTCTGAAACTAGGATTGGTCAGAATGTAGACATATCCTTGTTGATTATCGCATTTTTTCATTTTTGTGGTGATTTAGATAATGCAAAGATAGCGTTTTTTGAAATAGTTGGTGCTTTCATTTCCATTAAATCCTTATCTTTGACCCTTCGAAACAAGGCTTTATGGAACAAATCATACAGACTGTTTATAACTGGGTGTGGAGCCCCGCTCTTGTTGCGGTATGCCTGCTTGCGGGCTTGTATTTCTCCATCGGCACGCGCTTCGTGCAGGTGCGGCGCTTCCGCGAGATGGCACGTCTGCTCTTCTCAACGGATAAGACGCAGAAGACGGGCATCACCTCGTTTCAGGCGTTCTCTATGGCGCTGTCTGGACGTGTGGGCACAGGCAACATCGTCGGCGTGGCCACGGCCATCGGCTTTGGCGGCCCGGGTGCCATAGTGTGGATGTGGATTATAGCGTTTTTCGGGGCAGGCAGCGCCTTCGCAGAGGCTACCCTTGCACAAATCTTTAAGGAGGACCACAACGGGCAGTTCAGGGGCGGGCCGGCCTATTACATAGAAAACGGACTGCGCTCGCCGTTCTTCGGTGCCTTTTTTGCCGTGCTGGCAGCCTTGGCTTGCGGCGTATTCCTGCCTCCTGTGCAGTGCAACGGCATCGCCCTATCGTGTTCACAGGCATTCGGTGTGGCCCCATGGGTGATAGGCATCGTGGTTGCCGGACTCATCGCTTTGGTCATCATCGGCGGCGTCAAGCGAATCGCTAATGTGGCTCAGGTCGTAGCCCCTATCATGGCGTTGGTTTACATCCTCTTGTCGATAGTAGTGCTGGTCATCAATTACAGAATCGTCCCCGATGTGTTCCTTCAGATGCTGCGCGGTGCCGTGGGCATCAACGAGGTGGGTGGCGCGTTGCTAGGTAGTACCATAGCATGGGGTGTCAAACGTGGCATCTACAGCAACGAAGCCGGCCAAGGCACAGGTCCTATCGTGGCAGCGGCCGCCAAAGTGAGCCACCCGGTAAAACAGGGACTCGTCCAGGCCTTCTCGGTGTATATTGACACGCTTCTTGTATGTACCGCCACGGCCATGATGATTCTTGCCTGCCGCACCTACAACATCGTTGACACTGTCGAACAGACTCCATCGGGCGCTGTGGTGACTTATCTGCAGCAGAACCCCAATGCGCCTCTAGGCGAGCCGGGCGTGTTCTACACTACCGGAGCCCTCGGAACGGTGGTGGGCCAACGTACTGGCGACATGATTATCTCCATCGCCTTGTTCTTCTTCGCCTTCACCACCATCATGGCGTATTATTATTACGCCGAGACCAACCTTGTGTATTTGTTCAATCGTTGGAGACGGCGCATTTTCAAGAAACACCCTGAACGGCTTGCCGAACTGGAGGAGGCTGACATGCATTTCGGCGACGACCGAGGCGAGAAGATCGTGGTGTGGATACTGAGAATTGGTACCATCTCCGCCGTGTTCATTGGCTCGTTGGTGGGCAGTGGTCTGGTGTGGACCGTAGGTGATATCGGTGTGGGCGCGATGGCATGGATCAACATCATAGCGATTCTGTTGCTCTCACGGAAGGCATTCAAGGCCTTGCGCTCGTACGAGCGCCAGAAGAAAGAAGGCAAAGATCCTGTCTTCGACCCGAAGGAAATCGGCGTCAAGGGAGCGGATTTCTGGGAAAAGGATTAAGGGATTGCCTGCGGCAAGAAATCTTTCAAAAATCTTTATTCAAAAATCTATCAATAAAATATTGTTTTGATTTTGAATGATTTTTATTCGATTTTTGACAGATTTCTTTGCGAAGCAAATCCCATCAGGAAGCATTCATCTCGCGTAAAAGCTCCAGCGCCTGCGTGATGGTGCTGACCTCCTTGACGGTCAATTGTAGCTTGTCATTGACCTCCTTGAGCGCGGTGCGCTTCGGGTGGTTCATGATATACTGCATGATCTGCATGTAGGTGCTGCTTTCGTAGTATTTCGACTGCTGGTTGCTGACGAAATACGCTGTCATGTTGTGGTGGCGCAATAGGATCTTTTCGAAGCCTAAATCCTTGGCAATCCAGCGCAGACGTACCGTGTTCAGCAAGTCGTTGACCTGCTTGGGGATGGGGCCGAAACGGTCGATGAGGTGCTCGGTGAACTGCATCAGTGCCTCTTCGGTCTTGGTGCGGTCAAGTTCGCTGTAGAGACTCACGCGTTCTTGTGTCGAGTTGATGTAGTCGGCGGGGAAACGCACCTCCATGTCGGTCTCGATGGTGCAGTCGGCAACATAGGATTGTTCTTCTTCCTTTTCAAAGATATCTTGAAACTCAGTCTCTTTCAGCTCAAGGATGGCCTCGTCGAGGATCTTGTGGTAGGTCTCAAAGCCGATGTCGTTGATGAAACCGCTCTGTTCGGCACCGAGAATGTTGCCCGCACCGCGGATGTCCAGGTCGCGCATGGCGATGCTGATGCCCTCGCCGAGGTCGGAGAACTCCTCCAAGGCACGGAGACGTTTCTGGGCGTCTTGGGTGAGGGTGTTCAAAGGCGGCGTCAGCAGATAGCAGAAGGCTTTCTTGTTGGAACGGCCCACGCGCCCGCGCAGCTGGTGCAGGTCGCTGAGGCCATAACGGTGCGCGTCGTTGATGATGATGGTGTTGGCGTTGGGGATGTCGAGACCTGACTCGACGATGGTGGTGCAGAGCAGCACGTCATAGTCGCCGTTGATGAAGTCGAGCATGATCTTCTCCAGCTTAGCGCCTTCCATCTGGCCGTGGGCGACGGCGATGCGCACACCCGGCACGTATTTCAGGATGAAGTCATGCACGTCCATGATGTTCTGGATGCGGTTGTGGATGAAGAAGACCTGCCCGTTACGGGCCAACTCAAACTGGATGGCATCGCGGATGAGCTCACCGTCGAAGCCGCGTAGCTCGGTCTGCACAGGATAACGGTTAGGTGGCGGCGTGGTGATGACACTGAGGTCGCGGGCACCCATCATCGAGAATTGCAGCGTTCTCGGGATCGGTGTGGCGGTCATGGTTAGCGTGTCGACATTGGCCTTCATTTCTTTCAGTTTCTCCTTCACGGCCACGCCGAATTTCTGTTCCTCGTCGATGACCAGCAGCCCCAAATCCTTGAACTTCACGTCTTTTCCTGTGAGGCGGTGTGTCCCGATGATGATGTCGATTTCACCTTTTTCGAGCCTCTTCAAGATCTCGGTCTGTTGTTTCGTCGTCTTGAAACGGTTCAGGTACTCGATGGTGACGGGGAAGCCGTCGAAGCGCTCGGTGAAGGTGTGGTAGTGTTGCAAAGCCAGCACCGTAGTAGGTACAAGCACGGCTACCTGTTTGGAGTCGCAGCAGGCCTTGAAGGCAGCACGCATGGCCACCTCGGTCTTGCCGAAGCCGACGTCACCGCACACGAGGCGGTCCATGGGGTGGTCGCTCTCCATGTCGCGCTTCACGTCATTGGTGGCTTTCAGCTGGTCGGGGGTGTCCTCGTAGATGAACGACGCCTCCAACTCGTTCTGCAGGTAGTTGTCGGGCGAGAAGTGGAAACCAGGCGTGCGTTTGCGCTCGGCGTAAAGCTTGATAAGCTCACGGGCGATGTCCTTGACCTTGGTTTTGGTCTTGTTTTTCAGGCGGTTCCATGCACCGCTACCGAGGGTGCTAAGGTGGGGTTCGGTGCCATCCTTGCTGCTGTATTTCGCGATGCGGTGCAGCGAGTGGATACTCACATAGAGCAGGTCGCCGTTGTTGTATATCAGGCGGATGGCCTCTTGGGGCTTGCCGTTGTTCTCGATGGTCTCCAGGCCGTCGAAGCGGCCAATGCCGTGGTCGATGTGGGTGACATAGTCGCCAGGCTTCAATTCATAGAGGTCTTTCAACGTGATGGCCTGCTTGGTTGAGAAGTTGTCGCGAAGATGGAAGCGGTGGTAACGCTCAAAAATCTGGTGATCGGTGTAGCAACATACCTTCAGGTCTTCGTCGATGAAACCGCCGTGGATGGCGATGGTCTCGGTCTCGAAGTCGCGGTGGCTCTCATCGTTGTGGTTGATGTCATTTAGAATCGCTTGAATACGAGAAAGTTGTTTGCTGCTTTCGGAAAACACGATGACGCGGTAGCCTTCTTCCTTGTGCTGAGCGATATCGTCAATCAAGAGGTTGAAGTTCTTGCTGAAGATAGGTTGAGGCTTGGTGTGGAATTGGACAGCTGTCAGTTGACAGTTGACATCGCCCATGTCATTCCTGTGCGGGTTTGTGGGCAGGCTGGAATCTATGGGCGATGTGGCTACTAATTTGCTGGAGGTTCCGAACTCCACAGTGCGGCGGTTTACCAGGCAATTCAATAGCTCTTCGGATTTGCTGAATAATTGTCCGGGTTTCAGTGCTTTGACATCCTCTTCTTGTTCGGTTTGCATCTTCTCAAAGGCCTCCACGGCACGGTCATATTCCTTGTCAACTTGGGTGGCGAAGAAGGCCATGTCGGTGAGCCAGACGGTGGTGGTGTCGGGCAGGTATTGCAGGATGGCCTCGCGTTCCTCGATGAAGGCGCGTTCCTGCATGTTGGGCAGCAGCACGATCTGTTTCAGTTGCTCGATGGAGAGCTGGTCGGCGATGTTGAAGCTACGGATGCTGTCGACCTCGTCGCCGAAGAACTCAATGCGGTAAGGGTAGTCGTTGGCGAAAGAAAACACGTCGACCAGGCCGCCACGGATGGCAAACTGTCCCGGCTCCACTACGAAATCGACATTCTCGAACTCATAGTCGTAGAGCAAATCGGTGAGGAAATCAAGGTTGACTTTTTCGCCTACTTTAATCTTAAAGGTGTTTTTGGCCAACAGCTTGCGGGTGAAGACCTTCTCGCTCAGTGCCTCTGGATAACTGACAATCAAGGTCTTGCGTTCAGATGTGGAGACGCGTTGCAGCACCTCGGTGCGCGAGAGGATATAGGTGTTGTCGGCCTTCTCAGGCTCGTAAGGACGTTTGTAGGAGGTGGGGTAGAAGAGCACCTGTTTCTTGCTGTAGTCCATGCCGCGCTCGCCGAGCAGGCTCTCGAGGTCGTTGTAGAAATAGGCCGCGTCTTCCTTATCGGCGCAGACAATGAGGTGCTGACCGCCCATCTGGCGGAAGGTCTCTTCCACGACGAAGGCCTTCGCTGAGGCCGCCAGGTTGGAACAAAGCAAATGCCCTCCATCGCGCAAAGCCTTGACTATCGCGTCGATGTGGGCATCATTTTTATAAGGTTGGTTCGAAATGCTTGCCACTGTACTGTAAAATTGTGGCGCAAAGATAGAGAAAAATTAGGTCCCTGAACCTGTGGCCGCTGAGTTTTGTCGAAGCGTCGAAGGGCTGGTTTATTCTATCACAATTATTTGCGTCCTGACATTTTCGCCATTGATGAGACGGAGAACATACACGCCTGGCGTCATCCCGCTGGTAGGAACGCATTGAATGCGTCCGCCACGGGTGACGACGATGCGCCCCGTCATGTCGATGACCTGTAGGGACGCATCGAATGCGTCCGCAACACCAGTGATAATGATTTCCCCGTTGCTGACATAGGCGAAGGCCTCATTGTCAGCATCTGCGTCCTCGCAGATGGTTGAGAACACCAGACGGAATCGGCTGGCATAGTCGGTCGTCTTGGCATTGAAGGTGTATTCCGACGTTTGCATTAAATCGACCTCGGTGCCCGTGAGGTTGTCGATGAGATGGAGGAAATCCAAATTGAGGTCTTGGCTTTCGATGAAGAGGGTGTAGGTACCGTCTTTGGTCGCCTTGAAGTTGACGGGCATCGAGGTCTGGCCGTTGGCATACGCCACGGCATAGTTCTGTCCGTCTTGGGGGATGTAGAGACGGCAGTGTTGTCCATCCAAGGTGAATTTGGCGAGGCGATCATTCTCGTTGAAGGTGATCCTGGCCTCGTCGAGGGTGGTGTGGCTCTTTGTCCCATTCTCGGTAAGAGTGATGGCAATAACGGGTTCCTTGCTGAGCTCTGTCTTGCTGAAGGTGACGCTCTCGCCTGTACCTTGCGCTTGGACCAGGATGGCGGCGCAGGGCGGGATGGGGTTGTCGCCCAAGGTGAAACGGTTGCCGTCTTCATTCAACACATAGAAACTCCTGCTTACGTATGTGTTGCAGGGGTAGGGGTTGCCGATGAGGTTGAAGCCCTTGAAGAAGGCGTTGTTGTCATAGGCTAAGGGCGTGGGGTCGACGGTGGCGGCCAGCGTTCCTGCCAACGTGAGGGTTGGCGCGCTGCTATTGGCGTATAGGTAACCCGTCGTGTTACTTATGTTGAAGGTATGGATCTTGTAGTTACGCCATTCCGAAGCCTCGCTTTGGTCGAAGGCGTAGAGGTCGTAGTTGTTGGTGAGCAGCCCCATGACGTTGGAGGCCGTAAGGTCGTCAGTCATGGGTGAGGCGAGGAGATGCCATCCGCCATCTTGGGTGTGGGCGCTAATGACTTTGTTCATCGTGGCAAGCACCCCTGTGGAGTTGTTGACGAGTTGGGCACCGTTTTCTAGGATGAGGTTGTTGGGGTCGGTGTTAGTAAGTGTTCCACTAATGGTGAGTTGGCAGTTTTCGGTGATGGTCATCTTGTCGTTGGCATCGAGGCTCAAATCGCCATCGATGGACGCTGTACCCAAAGTGATACCTGCCATATTGGAGGCAGGCGACTCGCCACCGCCGTAGTATTTTGTCTTTAGGGTGTATTGGTGGGCAGTGTTGCTGGTGGGACTTGTTATGGTGTAGTTTGTAGTTACAATATTGTCCTCAACACTCAAACCGTTATCATACAAATGATAGGTATAGACACCATCAGTGAGGCAAGTTTTAATGAGCCAAGCTACTCCTTGATAAGTTGCTAATTTATTGGTAATGGGATTGTTATTGGTATAATAACAACCTTCGGTGTGGCCTGTGAAAGTGCAATATGAGGCAGGATAGCCTTTGTATTCGGGGTCAAGCATAAAAACCCAAAGGTCTTGACTGTCGTCAATGTCAATGGTTTCACCAAGGTCTATGTCAATCCAACCCAATTGAGATGTGGTTATTGAAACATTTGCAACTTGTGTGATTGGTCGTATATATTGGGTCTCGTTGAATGTATATGTTTCTGTTCCTTTATAAATCATGCATTGATAAGTCCCGATCTCACCGACATAAAAAGAAACTTTATAAATGACCAAGCCGTTGTAGCTTTCCAATTCAGAGGCTAAATAGCGGTGTCCCCAACACATTGAGGCAGAACCACCATACCCCATGCGATTATTGTAAGTGCCGCTTCCATAGAATAAAGATTCGGAGGCCGTTTCGGGATAACACCAGTTAGGCGCACTCCAAGAAAGCGTTGCGTTGTTGTCGGAAAAGGTGATGGCAAGGTCTTCAACTGTGGGATTTTTGTAGTCCACATTTATTACGGCGGCATCAGATGGGTCTGACTCGTCGCCTAATTCGTCAACGCCTTTCACATAGTAACGTAATGTGCCAGCGATAGTGCGGCTATCGATATATGCTGTCGTGGCGATGTTTGAGGCAATGAAAACTCCGTTACAATAAACATTGTAGGCGACTGCGTTCTCAGCTGCTGTCCATGAAAGGGAGATGCCCTCATTTGTCTGCTCGGCGTCGGCGGTCAGGTTGGTAGGAGCAGCAAAAGAGATGGTGATGTTTGCATAGTTCGAAGGCCATGAAAGATTGCCAGATGCGTCTACACTTCTGACGAAATAGGTGTTGGTTCCGTAAGGGATATGTTCTTGTGTATAGGAAGTTTCGGTTCCTGAATATATAAGCTCCGTATTATAGTAGAGTTGGTATGAAGTCGCATTTGGAACCGTAGTCCAAGTCAGTTGGGCGTTCCTGGTGTTTGTTGCCTGAACGAGCTCAGCAGTGATCGAAGGCGATTGTGCTTCACCGATAGTGGCTGGATGGATGCCAAAGATGGCGGCTTGGTTGTTGTTGTAGACATAGCTGCCGCCACCCGTTCCCGATCCGCCAGGATTGAGGTTAGTGATGCGGAAATAGTTGTCCATACTACCGCGCCAACCCCAATTGAAATGGAAAAAATCGTCATCGCGGTAACCGTCGCAAACAAAAGAATGCCCTCCGTTACCTTGGCCACGATATTGTATTGGGCGGTGCGCCTCCAATTCGTCTTTCATCATCTGAATCCAGGTATCATCTTTGTTGATGGAGGCACGAGTGATATATTGGGCGTCCGTCGAATAGTTGAAATAGGTTATTAGGGCTGTAACCACATCGGCGGTACTGGCACTACTGCCTTTATGCTCTGTATTTGGTTGGGAGTAATCATAATCCATGTCAACAGATACACCGCAATGGTACATGAGTTGGGCGATTTCTTGGTTTGATGAAGATATCGAATTGGGCATTGAAGACCAATTGTAAGTTGTTTCACCGAAATTGGCGGATTGAACACCGTGTTCGGGATGATTGGCTGGCGTGTAGGAATGTGAGCCAATTCCAACAGGAGGAAAGCTATGATATTTCATGATTTGTGCCATGGCCGTAGCAACGCATCCTGTCACAGTGCGTTGGTTGTCTGTGTAGTTGTATGGGCAGTAATCGTTGTAGTACGGTTCTTGCCCCCATGTCGTCTGAATTAGCGGACCAACCACAACTGTTGACTTTGCTACACCTGATTTGCCTGATGACAAATCGTTCCATAATTGGGTGGTTTCAATGGTTGCCGTTGCCTTGCTTTCGATGGCAAATTGTATCTCTTCGCTATAACCCCGTAGCCACTCGCGCATGTTCTCGGGCATGTTGTTGATAACGAGTTTGTCCGTCAACGAATATCCCAAGATCGGCGTCACGCAATCGTCCGCCGCCATCACCACAAAGCCCTGCTCGGAAGTGAAGATGTATAGGTTCTGGAAGCCAGCCTCTTTTGAAAGGTCGGTCAGTTGGTCGGTCTTTGCACCATTGTTGCTCAAAAAGGTGGTGGCCACTTTGCGGGCGGTCTCAGGGGAAACGCGCTCGGCCATCATCGGCATCGCTACTGCCAGCAACAATGCCCAAATCATCGTAAATTTTTTCATGTTTTCAGCGTATTTCACATAAAAAAACAAGCCCACAAAAATACGAAAAAAATAGTCTTAAATGGCGCTATTTCATAAAAAAGACGATGACCGCCTTGACCAAGAATAAGGCGGTCATCGTCATAGTCAATGGCGATGGCTGAAAACTACTCTTCCACCTTAGCCCGTTTCGAGTCCCAAATCATGTAGACGATGATGGCGATGTACATCACAAGGGCGATGAGGCCCGCCCACGGGGTCTCGTTGAAGAAGCCACCATCGGCGGTACGCGCCACAGCATCCACGTTGCAGAACTTCAGGATGGCGCTCACCACACCCATCAAGGCACCACCGGCGATGAAGCCCGAGGCGATGAGGGTGCCGCGGTTGTAGCGGGCATCGTTGAGTTTCTGGTCCTTGCTGCGGGTGCTCACGAACCACGAGATGGCGCCACCGATGAGCAGCGGGATGTTGAGGTCGATGGGGATGAACATACCCAAGGCGAAGGGCAACGCCGGCACCTTGCAGAAGTTGAGGATCAAGGCAATGGCGGCACCGATGCCGTAGAGCAACCACGGGGCGCTGCCACCCGACATCATGGGTTCGATGACGGCGCTCATGGCGTTGGCCTGCGGGGCTACCAGAGCACCTTCGCCCACGAAGCCGTAGGCCTTGTTCAGAATCATGATGACACCGGCGACGGTGGCAGAGGCCACGGCCACGCCGACGAACTTCCAGATCTCTTGTTTCTTAGGCGTCGTGCCAATCCAGTAACCTACTTTCAGGTCGGTGATGAAGGCTCCAGCCACGGCCAAAGCTGTACAGACCACACCACCGATGATCAAGGTGGCGGTCATGCCTTCGGAACCACTCAGTCCGGCGGCGACCATCACCAAAGAAGCCAAAATCAAGGTCATCAGCGTCATGCCGCTCACGGGGTTGCTGCCCACGATGGCGATGGCATTGGCGGCCACCGTCGTAAACAGGAAGGCGATGACGGCCACGACCAGGATGCCAATCAAGGCATGGCCAAAGTTGTGTACCACGCCGAACCAGAAGAACAGGAAGGTGACGATGAGCACAGCCACGATGCCGATGACGACGAATTTCATGGAGATGTCACTCTGCGTGCGGTCGACGGGCTCGGCAGTGGCTTTCTTTCCCTTGAACTCGTTGGCGGCGAGGCTCACCGACGACTTGATGACTTTCCATGACTTGATGATCGAGATGATGCCCGCCATGGCGATGCCGCCGATGCCTATGTGGCGTGCATAGTTCTTGAAGATATCTTCGGGCTTCATCGAACCAATGGTGTCAGCGATTCCGGAGTTCATCAGATCGATGACTTGGTCGCCCCAGATGAGGTTCATGCCCGGGATGATGATTAACCATACCAGCATGGAGCCGCAGCAGATGATGAAGGCATATTTTAGGCCGATGATGTAACCCAAGCCGAGCACGGCGGCACCTGTGTTGACCTTGAACATCAGCTTGGCTTTGTCGGCCACAGCAGCTCCCCAACCCACCATGCGAGTGGTGATGGTCTCCGACCACCAACCGAAGGTGGAGACGATGAAGTCATACAAACCGCCAATCAAGCCGCTGACAACCAGCAACAAGGAGTCCTTGCCTTTCTTCTGTCCGCTGACCAACACCTGTGTGGTGGCTGTGGCTTCGGGGAAGGGGAACTTGCCGTGTTGCTCCTTGACGAAGTATTTGCGGAAGGGGATGAGGAACAGGATGCCCAAGATGCCGCCCAATAAGGAGGCGATGAATACCTGCCAGAAGTTGATTTGGATATTGTATAAGGGGAGACCTGTTACAGGGTCTGTTTTGCCTTGCAGGATGTAGAGGGCAGGCAGGGTGAAGATGGCACCGGCCACCACACCACCCGAGCAGCCACCGATGGACTGGATGATGACGTTTTGCGAAAGGGCGTCGTTCTTCCGTATCAGTCCCGTGAGGCCGATGGCAATGATGGCGATGGGAATGGCGGCCTCAAACACCTGCCCGACCTTGAGGCCGAGGTAGGCGGCAGCAGCCGAAAACAGGATGGTCATCAGCAGACCGATGCAGACCGACCATACCGTAACTTCCTTGTACTTCTTGTTTTTCGAGAGTATCGGTTCATACTCTTCGCCCGGTTTCAGTTCGCGTTGCGCGTTTTCGGGTAGTTTGAATTGGTCGTTTTCCATAGTGAAAGTATTTGTTTTATTATCTTATCACATTGATTTTTTCCGTAAAATCTCCTCTATCACTCTGTATTCTAATAAAATACATTCCCTCAGCCAAACCCGATACATCAATCTGCTGGGTTTCATGGGTAATATTGCCATGCAGCAGGATTTGTCCTGTTAGGTTGGTGATGATGTATTCGGTTTTCGCTGGTAGAGACGCGATTAATCGCGTCTCTACAAACAATACATTATTCGTAGGATTAGGATAAACCTTGATTTCCAATGCGTTATTCTCGTCAACAGACATCACATCCTTGTCCAAACATTCTGACCAGGCAATGGTGTTTCCGCCATCGGTGCTGATACCGTATTTGTATTGTCCAATGGGCAGGGCATCCCAGCCGTAGTCCACATAATGGGCTTCGGCGACACCAGTGGCAATCGGTGTGGCGTTGCTGCCGTCGCAATTGGCACGGTAGATGTCAAAGGCGTTGCCCACGGTGATGTCATCGATATAGAAAGCGTTGTCGTATTCACCCTCGGCGAGTTGGTTGACATATTTCCATTCAAGGAGATGGTTGCCAGGGCTCAACGGCACCGTGTATTGCGTCCACGGCACCTCGTCTTTCAAGGTCTCGCCGTATTGCACATTGTCGATGAGGAAGCCGCAACCATTGAGTGGGAAGCAACTGACTCGGGCATAATAGCTTACGATGCTCGTGGTGGGGATGTTAACAGCCAACGAAAGCTTGCTGGAACTGAACATACCCGTGTTAGTCGACTTAGCGCAGTAAGTGCCGCTGTTGGGCTGGGTGGTGGTGACAACCCAAGGACTGGTGGCATCGTTGATCCACATGTTTTGATAGAAGTCGCCCGACTCGAAGCCATCGTAAATACCCGAAGGCAGGTTCCACGACAGCGACACGCGCGTGTTGTTGATGACTTCAACCTCAATTTCGACTTCTTTTGTTATGGTGACATAGTTGGAGGGCAGCGAGGTCATGTCGTTATTCAATTGGGCGGTCACATAATAGGTATAGGAGCCTGCGTAATTGAGGTGGTCAGTATAGCTGGTGCCCGTAAGATTGTTAGCGATGCGGAGACCATCACGATAAACCTCGTATGCAACCGCTTCGGGGGCAGCCACCCAGTTGAGGTCGACTTGCTCGCCATCGAAGTCTGCGGTAAGACCTGTAGGACCATGGTGGAACAAAGCGTTGATGGCTGCCAAAGCATCGATACGACCTGTGCCTACACGGTTGTTTTTCATGGTGTTACCGACACGTGTCGAAGTGAGCTCAATGATGGAATCCAGTTCGGTAGGAGTCAGATCAGGATTGGCTTCGAGCAGCATGGCCAATACACCAGCCACACAAGGCGTCGCCATCGAAGTGCCGTCCATCTCGATATAGTTGTTGGTGGTCAGGTAGTTCAAGGAGGTGATGTTGGCACCAGGAGCTGAAATGTCGGGACGAATCAAGCCGGGTTGGGTGGCGTCACCGTTTTCGTAAGGATAGTCGTTGTAGCTGCCTACATTGGGGCCTGAAGTCCAAGTCGTGGGGCCGATGGAGGAGAAGCCGCAGTGCTCGTCGTTGGAGTCGGTGGCACCCACGCTGATGACGGAGGTCAGGCCGCCTTCGATCTGTTGGTCGGGGTGGAGCCAAGGCGGAGGGCAGTTGCCTGGTGCGCTGATGTTGAAGGGGACTGGATAGGTGTATTGCGTCTGGCCTTCATTGCCACAGGCAATGGCGGCCGCCACGCCAGCGTCGAGACAGGTGGCGAAGACGTCGCGGTAGTAATAGCAGGGACCAGCTCCAACATCGCTAAGCGAGAGGCTGAGAATGTCGGCGCCATGTTCCAAGGCAAACTCAACACCTTGGATAAGATGTGTCGCTTCGCCTTCCCCCTCTGCACTCAAAATCTTGATGGCCATGATTTTGGCATCAGGGGCGACACCCGTCTGTGTGCCTGCAGTACCCTGACCAGCGATGATTCCTGCGGTATGGGTGCCATGGCCTTGGTCATCCATAGGGTCGTTGTCTTGGTTGAAGACGTCATAACCGTGGTGCGGGAACTCACTGCCGCCGTCCCACATGCTGTTGGTGATGTCGATGTGGTTGTAGTTGACGCCTGTGTCAATGAGGCCGACGATGATGCCATTGCCCGTATAGCCTGTGCCGTTGTAGTTCCAAACCTCAGGTGCATTGACTTTGTCGACATGCCAAGCATTGGTTTTGGCAGCGGCAGGACGTGCTTTAAAATCGGGCACCATCGGGCGCATTTTATCGGGGATAATCATGGCAACATCCTTTCGTTCAGCGAGTTGTGCGATGACTTCTGCGCTGGCTGAGCAGCTGAAACCATTAAACGACCAGAAGGATTTCAGGTCAGCGACCATATTGTCGCTCTTGTAACCTTCAAGAAAATCAAGCACTTGCGCTTGTGAGGCTTGGCAAAACGCCTTCCGTTCGGCGATGATAAAGTCGCGACGTTGCTCCTTGGTCATGAAAGCGGTCTTTTGCGCCAGATGGTTGTCGTCGTAGCGTTCCGTCATCATCACGATGACATGCTGGAGGTCGGTGGACTGACCAAACAATGTGTTTAGAAAGAGGGAAAAGAAAAGGGTAAAAACAGGTTTCTTCATGATATTGGGTTGGTTTTGTGTAACAATACGTTGGCGATGCGGCATTCGAGACACCGTTTGCGTTTGCAAAAATAAGAATAAAGGTGTAACATAGCCTGCGTCTGCATGGCATTTTCCGCCTTGATGCCGCATTGGGCATAATGGCGGGTGATGGCATTGTCTTCTGCTTCAGTGTCTTCCAGAAACTGCATGGCGGTCTCGCACACTGATTCATCCTTGTGCAGTTTGCCGTAACAAAACAGCAAAGGTGCCACGGCGTTGATCAACAGGACATCTGCAGTGGCTTCGCCCAAATGCTTCGGCTTAGATTCGGCTATGACGCCAAACCGATAATGCGTCTCCCAATACGCTGATGCCGCCACATCAAACAAGGCCTTGACCTCAGCTGTGTCTTTTGCCGCCTTAATTTTGGAGAATAGACAACCGTTTTTGTGTATGAGCTGCGCCATTTGGGCTAAGCGAATGGTAGGGAAATTTGAAGGCCGCATGCGCATGAACTTCCATCGCTCCGCAGGCATGGTCAGCAGGTTGAACTTGGCCTTCATCACGGTGAACTCGCGTTTGAGTAACAATGGGTATTCTTCGGTGAAGTCGTCATCAAGAAATCCTGCGCAACCCATGAGCATGGCTTCGATTTGTACTGGATTGTCAGCATGTTTGAGCAAGGTCTTGAAAGGAAGGATGTTGGCCAAATACTCAAACGCTTCGTTGTTGACCTTTAAGCCGAAATAGCGCATCAATAGCTTATAAAGTGCATCTTCCCAGTCGAATTGGTTGGCTTCCAGTATCTTGATGACGGTCTCCGACTTGCTCTCCAAGCGTTCCACAGCCATCCTGTCGAGCCACGAAAGCCTGGTGAAAACGGGTACTTTGGCGATGCTTTTCTCGCAAGGAATCCAATTCTTCGATGAGATAAGCTTTTGATATTGAGCAAATAGGCTTTCATCGAAATGGCCTTTCAGCTCCAAGGTGGGGATGTCGTTGACCTTTGTGTCGTTTTCATACACCACATGCAGGATGACATTCTTATAGGCTTTGTCGGTTTGATGGCCGTGGCGGTTCCAGTCGCTGCTTTTCACGTGGATTTCCACATGACCCGCCCAGAGCTTGTCGCCGATTTGGATTCTGGCCTCTAAGAAGTCGGGACCCGAGTCGGTGTTGCGATAGCCTGTGGCGACAATGTCGACAGCTTCGCCTTCTGAGGTCTTCAAGTCCTTGTCGGTCAGACGGTTTTCCCAAATATAGTATAGGAATTCTTCTCTCATAGATAGTTGTTTGTTGACCCAGACCGCTGACCCAGACCCAGACCGTATCGCCCTTGGTAGTAACGGTCAGGGTCAGGGTCAATGGTCAGGGTTATTTGATCTTCCAGCAGTTCAAAGGTTCCGTATCGAGCGTGCCTTTCTTTGCGGCCCAGTCGATGAAGAGGGAGCGGAGGTCGCGGTCGCTTTGCCACACCACGTGGTCCTTGATCTCCTCCTGTGCCCAGCCGACGCCGTTGATGAGGTGGTTGCCACCGCCCATCGAGCGGTAGGAGTTCATCACCACGTTATAGGTTTTGTCCATGTCGAAAGGAGTGCCGTCGGCCATACTGATGATCTTGATACGTTTGCCCATGGGGTTTTTGTCGGTCACTTCATAAATGAGTCCCGCGCCCGAGTCGAAGTTATAGATAGGATTCTTCATCTCATAGGCGTATTCGAGGAAGTCCTTCACCTCTTTTCCCGTCAAGGCCATCACTGCCAGCGAGTTCTCGAAGGGATACCACGTGAAGAAGTCGTTGACGGTCAGCATCCCCGCCTCAAGCGTCTTGCCGCCACTGAGGGGAGCCGCCATCGAGATGTCGACATGGATGCCTTCGGCTTCGACGGTCTCTAACTGGCAGCGGTGGATCATGTCGACCCATGGGCAAGGTCCTTTGAAGGCGTCGTCGCTGCCGATGGCGACGGGTAGTTGGGCCACCTCGCGTTGCTTGTATGCCTCGGCACGGTCGAGGTAGGGCTGGAGCAAGGCGAGGTAGGTGCTGTCGGTCTCTTCGCCATCGGTGGGCATAAGTTCCACACTGATGACGGGTTTCTCACCTCTCTTCAGTGTCACTTCGGCTTTGGCTATGCCTTGTCCTCGGCAGCCTGAGTTGAGCACATACACCGGCTCGCCGTTGGGGTTCATCAGTTTCTCGGCTTTGGCACGGTGGTCGTGGCCGAAGAAGATGAGGTCGAAGCCGGGCACGTTCTCGGCCACCCATTTGGTGGCGTTTTCGCTGCCGAGGGGATGGCCTTCGGGCAGGTTCTGCACCTGTGGCTCATAACCCGAGTGGAAGAGGCCTATCATGAGGTCGGGATGCTCTTTCTCTTCGATGATTTTCACCCATTTGGCCGCAGCCTCCTCCAGGTTTTCGAAACGCAAGCCGGGACGCAGGCGGTCGGGTACCCAGGTGACGACGTAAGGTGTGAGCAGGCCCAACACGGCGATTTTGAAGCCGTCGCGCTCCAAAACGACGTATGGGGTGAAATACGGCGCGCCCGTCGTCTCATCAACGACGTTGGCGCAGACCACGGGCATCCTCACTTCCGAATAGACTCGGTCGAAGACCTTGCGGCCCGCCTCGATGTCGTGGTTGCCCACGCAGACCACGTCGTACGACAGGTAATTGAGCACCTCTGAAACCAAGTTGGGATGCTCGGTGTCTTGGTTCGAACAATACTGGAATACAGAACCTTGCAGATCGTCGCCGTTGTCCAAGAGGATGAGATTGTCGCCTAAATCGGCCTTCATCTGTTTAATGACAAAGGCATCGTTGGCGAATTCGTCGTAGCGGCCATGGGTGTCGGTGGTCTCGAGGAGGGTGAGCGTGGTTTCTTTTGGGGAACACGAAGCAAGTATCGCTGCCAGAATCGTCATAAAGGTGAGTTTTGCTTTCATCGAAGTGTTTGTTTTGAGCGCTAAAAGTACGGTTTTTTCGGGCAAATGCGACATTTTTGTGGAATTTTTTCGGGAAAAGGGGCATAGTATCGTATAATTCCGTATTTTTGTGCCACAATTCCAAGACCGTTTGCAACATGGCCGACTTGAGTATCATAGTATCCGAAATTGAGACCAAATTGCGGAAATTGATAGATGAGAAACGTCAGTTGGTTGCTGAAAACAAGCGGCTTGCCGAGGAAAACGCCGCGTTGGACCAGGAGAATCTGGCGCTGCGGAAGTCGGCATTGGAGTTGCAGGATAAAATAAATAAATCTACAATTGTTAACGCACTCGACAACGAGGGAGAAGTAGAAGAAGGAAGAAGGCTCATCAAGGAGTTGGTCAGGGAAATCGACCGGTGCGTTTCGATTTTGAATAGTAAGGAATAACTCAGATAATTGAACGTCAGCAAGATGGATGAGATCACAATCAATATCACCCTGTTGGATAGGCCCTACCGACTTTCGGTGGCTCGTGCTGACGAAGAGAAAGTCCGCAAGGCCGGCAACCTCATCAACGAGAGGGTTAAGTATTACTCGAAGCATTATGCCTATAAAGACGTGCAGGACCTGCTTTCGATGACCGCCTTGCAGTTTGCCACCTCAGTGGTGAAGATGGACGCTGAACTGACCTATCGCAATCAGAATCTGGAACGCCAGTTGGAAGATCTGAACAACTTGTTGAGCGAACAATCATAACCATGGGAGTGCCCGTGGCAATGTTCTTTGAAGATCTGGAACTGCCTGTTCAGCGCATTTGGTAAACTCAACACTAAACACACATCAACCGGTCTACTCGCGCTCTGTAAAAACAGGCCTCATTCCCTTCGGGG
>CAMYYV010000017.1 GCA_947303625.1 uncultured Bacteroidales bacterium
AAGTTGTATCTTTGCGCCCTCAAAAACGCGGGTGTGGCGGAATTGGTAGACGCGCCAGACTTAGGATCTGGTTTCTCACGAAGTAAGGGTTCGAGTCCCTTCATCCGCACAAATCAAAGACAATCAATTACTTAAAGATGAATATTACACAAAGCACAAAAGGAGAGAATCTGATCTCCATCAAGATTAGCGTCGTAAAAGCCGACTATGAAGAGAATGTAGAAAAGACCTTGAAGCAGATGCGTCAGCGTGCCAACGTGCCTGGATTCCGTCCTGGCATGGTGCCCATGGGCATGATCAAGAAGCTGTATGGTGCCAGCGCCAAAATGGAAGCATTGAACACCCTCGTCTCCGACAGTCTCAACCAGCATATCATGGAAAACAAGCTTGACCTCATCGGTTACCCGCTCAGCGACAATGAGATGCAGCAGCCTGCCGACCTCGAGAGCCAAGACGACATCGACTTCTACTTCGAAGCCGCCACTCGCCCCGAAATCAACGTCGACTTCACCAACACGATGGTCGAGTTTTACCATATTGTCCCCACCGACGAGGAAGTGGACAAGGTCGTTGAAGACCTGCAAGAACGCAATCCCAACACCAGCCATCCAGAGACCGTGGGCGAGAACGACCGCCTTGAACTGAAGGTGCGCGAAGCCGAAGATGGCAAGGAGGTAGAAGACGGTTTCCAGAAGGACGGCCTCTTCATCCACATGGACCAGATCACCAACAAGACCATCCGCAAGAAGTTCATCGGCAAGGAAGTGGGTGCCGAGTTCATCGTCAACCTCGCCAAAGCCTTAGGCGGTGAAGAAGCCGTGGCCAAGGTGCTGGGCGATGACGCTCCCGTCGACAGCGACTACAACATCATCATCGATGACGCCATCCGTGACGAGAAGCCCGAACTCGACGAGGATTTCTTTAAGAAGATCTTCCCCGACCAAGAAATCAAAGACCTCGATGCTTTCAAGCAGGCTGTCAAAGCCGAGATGGAGAAGCAGCACGAGGCCGAGGCCGATCCCATCCTCTTCAACAAGATGGTTGACGAACTGGTGGCCGCCGTCAAGTTCGAACTGCCCGACGCCTTCCTGAAACGCTGGCTCGTGGAGAACAGCCATGGCCAAGTGACCGCTGAGGACATGGAAAAGAACTACGAGAAAGACTATGTGAAAGGGCTGCGTTGGCAACTCATCGAAGACTCCATCGTGAAGGCCAACCCCGAACTCGTCATCACCGATGAGGAGGTGAAGGATTTTGTGTTGAAGCAGATTTTCCCCGGCATTGACTATGCCAGCCTCGAAGACGACATGAAAACCAACCTCGATAAGATTGCCGCCAACTACCTCAAGGATCAACGTCAAGTCGAACAAATCAAGAACCAGATGGCCGACATCAAGATGACCCGTTTCCTGAAAGGCAAGATGAACATCAACTATACCGAAACCACTCCTGCCGACTTTGTGAAGAAGCTCGAAGAGGAGCGTAAAGGCTAATGGCCGATAGCTTATGGCCTCGGCCGTCCCACGATGGAATAGCCGATGGCCATAGGCAAAAAGAACTCTAAAAAACACCACCAAGCAAAACGACTATGAACAACGAATTCTTCAAGTATGCAACCAAGCATGTGGGATTAAACACCCTCGGTCTTGAGCAGTACATCTCTAAGATCAACAACAGCGGCTACATCAGCCCCACCGTCATCGAGGAACGTCAACTCAACGTGGCCCAGATGGATGTATTCAGCCGTTTGATGATGGACCGCATCATCTTCCTCGGCACCGCCATCGACGACTATGTGGCCAATATCATCCAGGCCCAGCTGCTCTTCCTTGAATCGACTGATTCGAAGCGCGACATCCAGATTTACCTCAACTCGCCTGGCGGCAGCGTGTATGCGGGCTTGGGCATCTACGACACGATGCAGTTCATCAGCCCCGACGTAGCCACCATCTGCACAGGTATGGCTGCTTCGATGGCCGCCGTGCTGATGTGCGCCGGCACCAAGGGCAAGCGCTCGGCCCTGCCCCACTCACGCATCATGATCCATCAGCCCATGGGCGGTGTGGAAGGCCAAGCCACCGAAATCGAGATCACGGCCCGTGAGATCCAAAAGTTGAAGAAGGAACTTTATGAAATTATCGCCCTGCATTCGGGCCAGACCTACGACAAGGTGTGGGCCGACAGTGACCGCGATTATTGGATGACCGCCGCCGAAGCCAAGGAATATGGCATGATCGACGAAGTGCTCATCAAAAAGGCATAATCAATGGCGAAGAAGTCAGGCGTTTGCGCCTTCTGCGGACGAAAAGCCAGCGAAGTGAGGCTGCTCATCCAAGGTATCGACGGCGAGATTTGCGACAGCTGTGCCGAACAAGCCCATCTCATCGTCAAGGAACAGTTTGGCGACGGGCGAAAGGAATATACCCCTTCGGGTGTGACCCTGAAAAAGCCCGCCGAAATCAAGAAGTTCCTTGACCAATATGTCATAGGGCAGGATGATGCCAAGCGCACTTTGGCCGTGGCCGTCTACAACCACTACAAGCGCATTAGCCAAAAAGTGGAATCCGACGAGGTGGAGATCGAGAAGTCGAACATCATCCTCGTGGGTGAGACTGGCACTGGCAAGACCCTTTTGGCCCGCACCATCGCCAAAATGCTCAATGTGCCCTTCGCCATCGCCGACGCCACGGTGCTCACTGAGGCAGGCTATGTGGGCGAAGACGTGGAGAACATCCTCGTCAAGTTGTTGCAAGCCGCCGACTACGACGTGGCCGCCACCGAACGCGGCATCGTCTTTATCGACGAGATCGACAAGATCGCGCGCAAGAGCGATAACCCCAGCATCACCCGTGATGTGTCAGGCGAAGGTGTGCAGCAAGCCATGCTGAAACTTTTAGAGGGTTCCGTCGTCAATGTGCCGCCCCAAGGCGGACGCAAGCACCCCGAACAGAAGATGATCGCCGTCAACACTAAAGACATCCTCTTCATCGCCGGCGGTGCCTTCGACGGTATTGAACGACTCATCGCGGCACGCAAACGCACCAATGTGATTGGCTACGGCAGCGGTGGCAATGAGGCCATCGACAAGGATAACATGCTGCAATACCTATCGCCTGCCGACCTCAAAAAATACGGCCTCATCCCGGAAATCGTGGGTCGTTTGCCCGTCATCACCCACCTCAACCCTTTAGATGAAGAAGCGCTGAAACGCATCCTTGTCGAACCCAAGAACGCCTTGGTGAAACAGTTCCAGAAACTCTTCGCCATGGACAAGATCAACCTGATCATCAAGGACGAGGTGCTCGACTTCGTGGTGGAAAAGGCCATTGAGTTCAAGGTGGGTGCCCGCGGACTGCGTTCCATCATGGAAGCCATTTTAAATGATGCCATGTTTGAGATGCCTTCCGACATCAACGCCACCCAACTTATTGTTGACCGCGCGTACGCAGAGGAGAAACTCGAGAAATCGGGCTTGCAGAAACTGCATGTGGGCGATTGAGCCAACCCCAAAGAAGCGAAACGGCATCAGTTTTTCTGGTGCCGTTTTTTGTTTTGGCACAATAGTTGCAATATTCTAAGCGTTGAACAAAGAAAAAAACACATACACCATGAAGAGAATTGTTTTAGTAGCACTTATGGCTTTGATAAGCCTCGCTGGATTCGCCCAAAACAGCCATGGGAAGATCGCAATCAAGAAACAACAGCCCAAATCCGCAGTCGTTGACTTTTCCAACCCTGCCGAGCCTACCACAGGCAGCGTAGTCTATGGCCGCATTGAGCCGAACGGCGACACTACCCTCATCGTTTTTCTACCCGAAGTCGACATCGACCTGATGCAACGCTACCTTCAAATCACCGACACCTGGCAAGGCCGTCGCTTAGCCTCGAATGTGAGGAAAGTGTATCCCTATGCGAAACTCGCTGGCGCCAAAATGCAGGAATACGACTCCATTCTGGCCCACACAGCCGACAAGGCGGAACGCAGGCGACTGATGGAACAGGCTGAGGACGAAATCACCGAGCAATACACCGATGAACTGAAACACCTCACCATCTCACAAGGCCTCATCTTGGTACGCCTTATCGACCGTGAGACGGGCAACACCACCTACAAGGTGCTGCAAGAATTGCGCGGCAAGTTCAGGGCATTCTTCTACCAAGGCTTCGCACGGCTGTGGGGCTACAACCTCAAGACAGAGTTCGACCCGCACAACAATCCGGAAGACGATGAGATCGACACGATAATGACACTGTTGGAACGCGGAGTGATTTAGGACACGACTTGCACGGATTTACACAGAAAACAAAGAAGGAGAGATGCAAAAGTACCTCTCCTTCTTTTTGTTTAGAATGCTACAGAGGAAGACTCAGACGGAGCATCGCCCTCCTCATCGACAGGTATTATCTCTTGGGCATAGCCTTTCACCAAGTCGAAACCTTTATAGAGATACGGTACCGTCTTCTCCACGTAAGTGTACAAAACAGAGCCCTGTCGCACCTCTTCCTTGACGATGCCCGTCCATTGCAGGTTGTTGAGCACCAAAACAAAGGTGCTACACAGCAAGACACCTTTAAGCGCACCAAAAATAGCCCCTCCCAACTTGTCGAAGAAACCTAGCTCTAACGATTTGACTGCCTTGGAGATGAGTCGTCCAAGGAGGTTAACCAGCACCACCAAGACGATGAAGGTCAGCACAAAAGCGATGGTATTGAGGTATTCGGGCTTGATTTCCATGAAGTCCTGCAGATGTGCTGCCGTGAAATCGGAGAAATGCATGGCGCCATAGATGCCTACACCGAAGGCTACCAAAGCCACCACCTCCCGAATGAGCCCCTTGCGGAGACCTCGGATGCCAAATAGGAGGAGAATGATGGCGATGATGATATCGAGATAATTCAAAGTGTAGAGTTTAGAGTGTAGGGTTTAGAGTAGGGGCAGACCCATGTGTCTGCCCCTACTCTCTCCCTCATTTGTTCTTATTTGGAATAATAAAGGATCATCCGTTCAATAGCACGTTGGCAGACGGGGCAGAATTCGTGGCCTCGGAAAGTCTTCATCAGGCAGTCCATGTGGGGGCTGTACATGCCCTTGGGCTCGTAGCCGCCGCCCTCAAACACGCCGATAGTATGCTCATATTTCTTCTCACGCGGTGTAGGCACAGGTGTCTTCTTGTCGAGCATGTCGCCCCATTTGCCGCTGAAGTCGACAAGCGAGGTGATATTAGGCTCCCAAGGCTCGACGGCCAAGTTGTACATGTGGTCGTAACCCGTCTCGTCGTTATAATATTCGTCGGCAAGGCCTGCAAAACCGTGACCGAACTCATGGATGATGACATCGCCCGAGAAGCTGTTGCTGCTCGCGCTGGAGCAGTAGAAGTTATAGATGCCTCCTCCACCATATTTCTCCGTGTTGACAAGGATATAGATCTGGTCGTAGGGTACCTGCCCTGCCAAGTCACGGATGTCGCGGTTGTCGGTACTCATACAATAACGTTCCGAGTCGAAGGTCCAGAAGCTGAAGCGCATGACAGTGTTCTTGTAAATGTGGTCGCCTGGCATAGTGCAGCCGCTCTCCACCGAGGGAGCCATCACGCCTCGGACGTTGAAGCTCTCGCGGTAGCGGTCGTAGGGGGCGTAGTCGAATAGGCTCTTCACGAAGAAGTCACAGTCCTTGATGAACTTGCCCATCTCGGACTGCGTGTAGCCTTCGGGCAGGATGACAATGTCGACGGCATGGGTGATGTCCTTGTTCCCAATCCAAGCATCGTAGACTGGCAGGCCTAAATTGTCGTAGTCGCGGATGAAATAGTCGTCGGGATTGACGGTGAGGCGCATCCCTTCCACGAGTTCACCTTCCCAGGTCTTGCGGAGCAAGGCGATGTCGACTTTCACCTTGGGAAAAGGCACGATGACCGATTCGTCGAAGCTTTTCGTTATGGTTTGCGCTTCGGGAGTGGTTGTCCATTCACCATAGAGGTTCTGGTAGCCTTTGGAGAACAGCAGGTGGTCGGTTCCAGCCTCAAACACCTTGACGATGTAGTTGCCAAACTCCAGCTCATCGATGAGGTTGGTCTTGGAACCGCTCCAATAAGGCTCATGGATGAGTTCTTTGAGCGAGTAGGCGGTCGTCTTGTTATTACCCGTCAGCACATAGTCGACGCGCAGCGACGACTCGGCGAAGTATTGATCGAATTGCGCCCAAGCCACCATTGGCAGCAAGGCGAGCAGGATAAGGATGTTTTTTTTCACGACTTCTTTTTTTAGGTCCTCGTCAATAAGTGACAGAATAGATAGCCTGGAAAGCGGCATAGAAAGCAATGAAATTGTCGGGGGCGGTTATGAAAAACCGCTCCATATCATCGTCAAGTCCGCATTCCTTCATTTTGCCCGTGTCGTCGGCTTTCTTGCAGATGGCGCGAATCATATCGCCGTTCTCGCCGAAATAGCCGCGCAGCTCCACCTTGCCCTTGTCATTGTAGGTTGCGAACCAGAACAAAGGTTTGCCTTTCTCGTCGTAGACATATTCCTCGAAATACTCACTGTCGGAGATATTGTAGGTGCGGCGCACGATAACGAGTTCGTAGCCAACGGGATAAGGTTCCATATCTTCTTCGATTTCGTTGTAGTAGAACTCCAGTTTTTCAATCATCTGTCCCGAGCCCGCCCAGTTTTGCTTGCGCACGACAGTGGTGTAGCCGACAGCGGGAATCTCGTCAGCTTCGTATTGCTTGTTGATGGCGATATTCTCCAAGCCTGTGGCATAACGGTCACGGGCCATTTGCATGCGTGCTTCCACTTGTTTTTGTGCCACAGCGGGCATAGCGAAGCCCACAAGCAACACCATAATGATGAGAACTTGCTTTTTCATGGTAGAGTTGTTTTTAATTAGCGATGAGGATTGTATTTCTGCACAAAAGTAGTCATTTTTTGAAACTTTTGTATCTTTGTCGAGCAAAAAAAACCTCATTATGAAAACAAAAGCATTACTCATCGCATTGCTGGCCATGGCAATTGTGGCCTGCAACAACACAAACACAAGCACTCCAAAAGAAGACAACAAGGTAACAAAACCCACGGAGCAAACTTTTGACGCATTGGGCACCCTCATCACAACCGATGGCTTACAGAGCCTCAAAAAAGGTATGGAGCTCCCGGACACGATTCCCGGATATGAGGTAACTCCCGTCATCGTGACTTACGAAGAAGACATGGAAGAATTGGAGCTGCACGTTATCAAGGATGGAAAAATCGTGGTCATCTTACACCCCGGCTTTATCGAAGAGACTGACGAGCCTGACGACATCATCGGGGCCATGACCATCGTCTCCGATCAGTTTGCCACTACCGACGGCTTCCGTGTAGGCAGCAACGTCCAAGACCTCCTCAAGAAAGATGGCGTGAAGGTCCTCTTCGACGAAACGAAATTCCATGTCACCCTCGATGGCATTGACTACATCCTCTTTGCCGAGGACTACGAAGGCGAGCTGCCTGCCGTTCCTTTCGACGTCATGGCCGAAGTCGAGCATCCCACCTTCAAGGCCGATGCCAAGGTGAGGGAAATCTTTCTCGGCTATGGGTTTTAATTATTCGTAGTACTGGATACTGCGGGTTTCTACATCTTCGTTGACATAGCCGATGGTGACATCCCTATTCGTCACCTTACGACGAGTCCAGTTGCTATGGGTGTCGAAATCGAGATACTCGTATTCCGTGATCTCAACGAGCTCCTTTTGGCCTTCTTCATCCAAATAATAAAGGTTTTTTTCCAACAAGAGACCGTCGGGATTGTACTGATATCGGACATCCCAATCAATACCCTCGCCTGATCCTGTTTCTGCAACAACCCGACCATTTTCCCACACATAGTTATTGATGGACTCAACGCATAACATCTGCGCCATATAGCCTTCGCTGTTACGTATCCACTGGCAATACTCAGTAAACGAGTACGTCACCGTGTCATAGTCACGATAAGGACCGTCAATCGAGAAGGGGTCATGGTTGTCAACTTTTACTATTTTTCCCTGGCGGTCAAACTCTACGCCGTCGCACATTTTAACAGGGCCTTTCAAATCCCAGAAGGCTAAATCGGGCGAAGTGGTCACCGTGGGTTCTTTCGTGTCTTTTTTTCCATTTTGGTTTTGGCTGTTGCCGCACGCGCTAAAGACGAGGAGCATTGCGCAGGCTGCCAATAAGAGTTTGATGTTTTTCATGATGAGTTAGGTGTTTCAATCAGTTTTCAAAAGTTCCTTCGTAGGTCTTGCGCATCGTGGTGCCGTCCCAGGTGAACTCCACGCCTTTCATCTTGCCGTCGTCGGACTCGCCTGTAGCCACCGTCATGGTGCGGTCGTAGAAATAGACACCCGTGACGTCGACGAGATGGACGCCGTCCTTTTTGACAGTGAAGGCTTTCAGCTCGGGTTCGGCTTCCACCTCGGTCAACACGCCATCCTTGTAGATATAGGCACTGATCCAGGTGTACCCTTCCGTGTCGGTATCAATTCCCGGCTGCCAGTTGGTGGTTTCATACACCTTGAACCCTCCGCTCTTCAGGGGATAGCAATGCATATAGCTATGGAAGGCGTCGCACCAACCTTGGCACTCTTCGTTATATAGCTCGCGATAATATTCGAAATGGTTTTTCCCGTAGATTGGGTCGCCGTCGAAAAGCATAGGGTCTTCATAGGCCTCGCGCAGCGCCCGCATGTCGCAGGTGTCGTTTTCCCAATGGATGGGTTTGTAGATGCGGATGTATTGCACCGTGGCATCGCGCTTGAACTTGGGATTTTCGATCGGGCCTTCCACAAAGGTGCCGTTCATGGCGTCTTTTGGACCCACATAGTCGATACGGTTTTCGGTGTAATTGGCCACTTCGTTCACGACAAATTCGCCGTCAACATAATATGCCTTGTTCTCAGCGGCACCTTTGTAGAGCAGTTGATTGAGCGTGTCGCCGATCTTGCCTCGGTAATACGTCAACTCCTTGGCGAAGACGTCGATAGCCTGAATCTTGCCCGCGCCATCGGGGTGGAGCTTGACAAAAGGCATGCCATCGCGGTTGAAGGCAATGACATCGCCTTCCAAGCGCTTTTCGAGTCCTGGTAGCTCTTCGGGCATGGTGTCATTCAAATGAAGCCCTCCCAGACCGTCAAAACCGATGAGAGGATAAGTTCTCTTCACATCGGTGAGAATGGGGTCAAAGCTCTCGCCGTTCCACACGTATGTCATGGATGACAGGACTGCCATAAATTGGTCGTCATAATTGAGGGTCTCGACGTCCACATACATTGTGTCGCCTTCTGCATGATAGATCAAGCGATCATCCCACTCCGACTTCATCTCATCGATATCCTCGTCGCTGATTCCATAAAGAAGGAAGGGGAAGTCCGTCATCTCTTCCATGACGGGACGAGGTAACATTCCGTTTGCATAATTTAAGACTCCATCTTTGTAAATGTAGGTCTTCACGGTCTGGTCACATCCATCAAAACAGCCCTCGTTAACCAACACAGCCAGCCAGCCGCCGTTATTCATCGGGAAGCAGTCAAGGTTGAAGGTATGGTTGCCGTTTTCCTGATAAAGGCTTGCATCGGCGTTGTTGCCCTCATCATCGCCGAAATGACGGTAGCATTCTTCGGGACAGGTGTAGGTCTTCGTCCTGAAGGGTTCGATGAGGTCCTCTTTGGAGATGCGTTGGAACACCTCGAAAGCGATGCCTTTTTCGTCGTTTTTGGGTGGCTCAGTGGGTGTGTCGCCACCTCCCTTCTTGACACGGTCGCCACCGCAGCCCAAGAACAGAAGGGAAGCAACAAACGACAGAACAATCAGCGTCTTCTTCATGGTTTTCTTTTTTGATTCACATACAGTCCATAGTGATTGCATTAGCAATCTACAGGCACAAAACATCCCTCTTCTTCATCCCAAGTATAGCTGCAGTCGTCGCCTTCGGTGCAGTCACCGTAAGCAAAATCCTCGACAGGACCAACTTTATTAAAATGCTCGCCGTCCCATAAAAAGACAGTCTTTGCGAAACGGAAGCTGTTGTCGCCGAAATAGGCATCGTTCATCGCAATGGATTGGCAACACAGGAGCACGATAAAGGGAGCGTCATACAGATCATAGGCATAATCGTTATCATCGTCGTTCACCACGCCATCACCGTTGATGTCGCCTTCCATGTTTGCTTTCAGCAGTTCGATACGTCCCGGGTCGATGCCTTCCAGCATGCTCGGGTCGTTATAGATGTCGGCGAACGTGGGTTTGGGCAGCAGTTCCTGGGCGGGCGTGAGTTTCCCGTCAACATAATTATAGACGAAGTAATTGCACGGGCCCCAGTCACCAAGGACATATTCCACCCCAGCCAGCACGGTCCAACCGCCTTTTCTCCTGGGATAGCACATCACCGTCCAGACGTCCTCATAGTCGTCGGCACATTGGTAATAGGTGCCTTTGCCGTCGGTAGGAACCGGCAAGTCAAACTTCAGCTCGCCCACATGTTGGTAATCCTTACGGCTTTCAAGGAATTGGGCCATCGCAGCGTCGCTGCCGTCCAGCCCGTTTTTGATCATCAGGTTCAGCGCCTCGTAGGCGACGTCCGATTCGGGTACACGATCCAAAGAGAATTCTTCCTCAGTGGTCGTTTGAGTTTTCTGTTTCTCAGGATCGTCGGTCCCATTCGTTTTCGTGTTGGTGTTTCCGCCACAGGCAAACAGCATCATGGCAGTTGCCAAAAGTGTAATTTTCAAAAGGTTCTTCATGATTACTCTATTTTATTGTTATGTTATTCATTCATCGTCATCATACTCGTACAACACACCGTCTTTATACCAATAAGTTTCAGTAAGGGATGATTCCTCGCCGTTTTCCGTCGAATTCACCACCGCCACCACCTTGAAAACTCCTTTGGCCGTTGGTGTACATGACACATCCAATGAAGAGCTATAGCTGTCCACCCTCGAAAAGGCCCAGCCATGCATGCTGTTCGTGGCGTAATCCATTTGAGATTCAAACTCCCTATACGTTTCATCCTCGTCGTACATGGCCTGAAACAGGGCTTTCATATCGCAGGTGTCATTGGGCAAGCTGTCAGTATTAGCGCCAACATTACCGTTTTTGAATTGCTCAGTAGCAATTTCCACGAATTGGTTACCGACCCATGAATAGACGGTCTCCTGCGCCACCAGTGCCTCGCCATAGTCATCGGATTCGAGTCCTGCTATGGCGACAATCAGTTTCTCGCCTTCGCAATGCCGCTGGTAGAAATCCTTGGCAAGTTTCTCGCCTTCGTAAAGTGGAGTAGGCAGCATTTCGGGAGCCTCCTTCAACACACCTTCCTTATAAATATAGGCTTTGCCCTGACCATAACCGCAATAATCCACACAACCCCAACTACCTAGCACGACAAGCCAATTGCCATCGTTCATCGGAAAACAATCTACCTCAATCTTTTCAAAACCGTGATAGTCATCTAAAAACTCTATTTCGTCCTCAAAATGCCTTGTGCAGTCCTTAGGTAAGGTATAAGTCTTATCATGGAAATGAAAGTCGTAGTCTTCTTTAGGTATTTTCTGAAACACCTCAAATGCAATGCCCTTGTCGGACGCAGGCTTTTCATCCAGTTGGGACTTGCCTTGTTCCTTTTTCGGGGTGTTGTTGCAGGCTGTCAGTACCATAAGCAACAAGGGCAGAGCTAATAATATTTGTTTCATAACAGTATAAGTTTAATAATGATTATCCTCCGTAAGCGCCAATGGAATGGAACGACACGGGGACGTTCAAGCCTTTGTTGGCAAGGTCGATGCCCTCGATGGGAACGACGATATATGGGCTGTCGAAATTCGAGCATTGGATCTCAAACACACCGGTGCGATTCACTTCATTGGTTTTAATCTCTTCACCAGTGTAATCGATATCGGTGGTCAGTTCGTAGCCAAACCTGAAGACCATTTTATCCCAGTCTTCAGTGATGGGCCAGAAACGGCCTTGCATCTCCTCCACCTTCTCGCTGAGGTAGTATCCCACCACATACTTCATCTTCCAGTCTTCACTCAGATAGAGCTGATAGACTGGGTCGTTCCCCTTGACGATTTCAACGTATTCGAGGTCTTTGTCGAGCATATACAGCGGGACTTCGTGTTCGCCACCCTTGGAATCGATGCCATAGATGGTTGTGTATTCGTAGTAGGTGGTGCCATCTTCGTCCTCCCAGGGACCGCCAGGGGCTGCCTTGAAACCGACAATACCGTCCATGGGGATCTCAGTAACCTCGATATCGCCTGTAGCGACAGTATTCCAAAGTTTCAGTAGTTGCACCTTCTCCTCCGAGGTCAGCACGCAAAGGATAGGGTTGAAGTCTTGCCCAATGTCGGCAATAATAAAGGTAGTGGGGACACCTTTCAGACCTTCCAACTGGATGGGCTCGTCGGAAAGGCGGTACGAGTCTTCGTCGGTAATGTTAAGCTCCATGATTTGGGCCTTATTGAAGGTCAGCCACAGGCCTCCATCCTTGATCTCACCCTTGATGGCCGGATGGTCTTCATCCATGGTAAAATAGGCTTGAGACATCTGTGGCACAACGTTGGCTACAGAGTTCACAACAGGCTGGCTCTCTTGGGTTTCTTTCTTACCCGACAATCCGTTACATGCAGTGGCAAGCAGAAGGAACACGAATGCGAAAGCAATGAAATTGTGTTTCATGACGTAGAGTTTTATGTGGAATTGATACGACAAAAGTAAGGTTTTTTTTGATATGGGGCTAAAATTACTATCTTTGCAGCAATATTGAAAACAATGTCCGAGCCCCTGTTATCAGTAAGAAATCTACGAGTCTCCTTCTCGCATGATGGAGAATGGGTCGAGGCTGTCCACGGCATCGACTTAGACGTCGTGGCGGGACGCACTTTGGGTCTCGTAGGTGAGTCGGGCTCAGGCAAGTCGGTGAGTTCCTTGGCCGTGATGCATCTACTCAACGAGAAGGTGAGCCATATCAAAGCCGACAGCATTCGCATCGGCGACGACGAAATCAAGGACTTTAATGAGAGTCAAATGGCAGACGTGCGCGGCAAACGCATCGCCATGATATTCCAGGAGCCCATGACATCGCTCAACCCCGTCTATAAGTGCGGTTTCCAAGTCAGCGAGATGATTTTGCAACATGAGGCCATAAGCCGTGCCTTGGCACGCGAACGGGCGATTGAACTCTTCAAGCAAGTGATGCTGCCGCGACCCGAGGCCATCTACGATAGCTATCCCCATGAGCTTTCAGGCGGACAAAAGCAGCGCGTGATGATTGCCATGGCCATCGCCTGCCATCCCCAGCTACTCATTGCCGACGAGCCTACCACCGCCTTGGATGTCACCGTGCAACTTGAGATCCTCAAGCTCCTGCGCCAGCTGCAGGCCGAGACAGGCATGGGCATGATATTCATCACCCACGACCTTGGCGTGGTGGCCGAGATAGCCGACGATGTGGCCGTCATGCACAACGGCGAGATACTCGAGCGCGGCACCGTGCACGACATCCTCGAACATCCACGGCATCCCTACACCCAAGGCCTCCTTGCCTGCCGCCCACCTATTGACGTGCGCCTCAAGCGTTTACCCATCGTCAAGGAGTTTTTAGACGGTGAATGGCAAGGCGGTAAGGAGCAAATCCTGCGCGACCTGCAAATCACCGATGAAGAGCGGCGAGCCCATCTCGACGAGCTATACGCCAAAAAGCCGTTGCTCCGTGTGGAGCATCTACAGACGTGGTATCCCCTGCGCAAGGGGGTGTTCAGCCGCATATACGGCCACGTAAAAGCTGTCGACGATGTCACACTTGACGTCTACGAGGGTGAGACCCTCGGTCTTGTGGGTGAGTCAGGGTGCGGCAAAACCACGCTGGGACGTAGCATCCTGCGTCTGGCAGAACCCACGGGGGGTAAGGTATGGTTCGATGGTATCGAAGTGACGGCACTCAAGGGTCAGGCCCTGCGTGACTTCCGAAAGCAGGCACAGATTGTCTTCCAAGACCCCTACTCCAGCCTCAACCCGCGCATCACCATCGGTGAGGCTATCGCCGAGCCGATGCGGGTGCATAAAATACATTGTGGCGAACTGCATTCTGAAGTTCGAAACGGGAAACAATTGCGAGACGCAATTGGTGACAATGACTTCCGCGAAGCCGTTTGCGATCTGCTGGAGCAGGTGGGGCTGAAGGCAGAGCACTACGACCGCTATCCGCACGAGTTCTCGGGCGGACAGCGCCAGCGCATCTGCATCGCCCGTGCCTTGGCAGTCAACCCGAGGTTAGTGATTTGCGACGAGTCGGTGTCGGCCTTAGACGTATCAGTGCAGGCACAAGTACTCAACCTGCTCAACCGGCTGAAAGCGGAGCGCGGCCTTACCTATATCTTCATCTCACACGACCTGAGTGTGGTGCGTTTCATGAGCGACCGCGTGGTGGTGATGTACAACGGCAAGCCCGTAGAGATGAACGAAGCGGATGCCCTGTTCGAACATCCGCTAAACGCTTATACCAAGAAATTAATTGATGCCCTTCCGGGAAAGAAACATCATTTAAATAACACCTGAGGCCCCATCTTGAAGTAGATGTCAGTGGGGATGCCAGCGGCGTTCACCTTGTCAAGGTCGGCCTGCAACTCAGGATGGATGACACTCATCTCACCCAACCAAGCCTTCACAGCTTCGTAGTCACCGTCGCCCTGGTGCACGAGGATGTCGCCTGCCAGCTTCTCAACGGCAGCCTTCATCTTCTCGAAGTCAATAGCATACTTGCCATCTTCGTTGCGCACAAAAGCACCCTCTTTTTGGAAATAGTTGAAGGTAAGCATATTGGCTTTGCCATGTGCACTGGCGGCGCCAAAACGCACCGAGCGGAAGATGCCCGCCATGAAGGTGGTGTAATTGTCTTCCATGGTGGTGTTAGTGTAGACACCCATTTCGGACAACTTGGTGACGAGATAAAGACCCAACACATCAGCCTTGGCTTCTTCCAAAGCGCTGTATTGGTTGCCAAGTGCTTCGCGCACCGTGCCCTTGCCCTTGATGGTATTCTTGATGCCCATGCCATGGGCGGTCTCGTGGAACATCACGTTGGCGAAGAAGGCGTCGAACTTGATGTGTTCCATCGACTCGGGCGTCATCAGCTCGTTGGCAATGGGCACGAGGATCTTGTCGAATTTAGCCTGCATTGAGTTCTTAAGCTGGAGCTTACGGGTGCCTCGCTCGAGTTGCACGCGTTCGTCATTGGGCAAGTTAATGGCGATAGTCTTGCTGTTGGCATTGCAGTCGCCAGCGTAATAGACGGCGTCGTAGGCAGCCAAGTCGAGGTCGGCGCCAGGCACTTCTTTCTTGTACTCGGCGGGAACGGGCAGCTGCTTCTGCAGTTCAGGCACGTAGGTAGCATAGCGGGCAAGCTGCTTCGTCCACTCTTGGTCTTTGATAAGGATGAAGGCTTCGTGCGAGGCCTTGATGCCGTAACGAGCATCGGTGTAGTTCTCAATGGGGCCAATCACGAGGTCGACGTTGTTATTGCGCACGTCCATCCACTGCATATCGCTCTCCAGATAGTCATCGGTGCGGAGAGCCTTGGCGCGGAGGCGGAGGTATTCGGCAAACTCCTCGTCACCAGCCAACTCAGAGGCATCGTCAAGCAGCGAGGCGGCCTTCTTGATCTGTTGCTCGAAGTAGTCGTGATACCAAACACATTTCAGTTTGCCGTTCTCGTCACGGACGATCATGGTGTATTGACTGTTCTTGTCGGGGTCGTCGAAAGCTTCCCATTCTTCTTCGGTCATGTCGACAGGATAGAACCGGGCGCCGGCGGGTTTGGCACCGATGCCGTCGACGAAGGGTTTGTTGTCGTCAAGGCCATCCCAGGCACCGTAGGTGATGGAGGCCATCTTACGCAGATCGGCATTGTCGCCGATGCGGTTCATGAGTTCCGCTTTGTCGCCGTAGTTCTCTTGCCAGAAGAGGTCTTCCATGATGTCGGCAGCTTGGAAGAGCAGACCAAGCATCTCGAGTTCGCCCTCGCTGAGGTGACCGATGTTAGTCGTGAGGGTGTACTCGGCGTATTTGTCCGAAAGGTTAGTGGTTTGCTGGGCAGGCTGTTGGGGCTGCTCAGGCTTGGAAGTGTTGTCGCAGGCGGTGACGGTGATGGTCAGGGCTGCGATGATTGCTAGGTACTTGATTTTCATATTGATATGTTTTAATAATAGATTCTTAGCATCCAATGGCACGGGAGATGACCAAACGAAGGATTTCCGAGGTGCCCTCGCCGATTTGGAGGATGCGTTGGTCACGGTAGAATCGCTCCATGTCGAACTCCTTGAGCAGACCATGCCCGCCCATCACCTGAACAGCGTTGTCGCACACCTCGGCGGCCACCTCCGAGCAATAAAGCTTGGCCATGGCAGCTTCCTTGCCAAAGGGACGGTGTTGGTCCTTGAGCCAGCATGCATGGTAGAGCAGATAGCGTGCCGCGTCGATCTTCACGGCCATGTCAGCCAGTTTGAAGCCGACGGCCTGGAACTTGCTGACAGGCTTGCCGAACTGCACACGTTTCTTAGAGTAAGCCAACGCCATCTCGTAGGCACCCTGAGCGCAACCTAACCCCATGGCGGCGATGGAGAGTCGTCCTGAGTCGAGTGTGGCGAGCATGATATGGGAGCCTTCGCCTGGCTTGCCCAGGATACAGTCGTCGCTAAGACGAACATCATTGAAGACGAGCTTGCCTGTATTGGAGGCACGCCACATCATCTTGTCGTGCATGGGTGTCTGGGTAAAGCCCTCCTTCTTGTTTTCGACGAGCAGTGCGGTAAACTCGGGTTTGCCGTCCTTCTCGCCTGAGATGGCTTGCACGGTGGTGCCAAGGCTAATGGGTGTGGCGCTGTTGGTGATGAAGATCTTGGAGCCGTTGAGATGCCAGAAGGTGCCGTCAAATTGGGCGGTGGTCTTGGTGCCACGCGAGTCGCTGCCGGCGTCTTCCTCGGTTAGGCCAAAGCCCCAGAGGCGGTCCTTGCAAAGTTGCGGCAGATAACGTTGCTTCTGCTGTTCGGTGCCATAGTCTTTGATGGGCCCGATGCCGAGTGAGTTGTCAGCGGCGATAGTGGCGGCGGTAGAGCCGTCAACGCGGGCGAGCTCCTCCACGGCAATAATATAACTCAGGTTGTCGAGTCCTTGGCCGCCATATTCCTTAGGGACGGTCATGCCCAAGAGGCCTTGTTCGGCCATCTTCAGCGTCAGCTCAACGTCGAAATGCTGGTCTTCGTCGTTCTGACGGGCTACGGGTTTCACTTCCTGTTCGGCGAAGTCGCGCACACGCTGGCGGAGGGCTTCCTGTTCGTTTGTCAAGTCAAAGTTCATAGTATTTAAATTGTTGGCATTCAGCCTTCAGCTATCAGCTTTCAGCTCGATGACACCAAGGCTGATAGCTGACAGCTGACGGCTGATGGCTTTTATTTATTCCAACTCCAATAACTGCATTTTATTGTCTACCATCTGGCCTTCGGTGACCAGAATCTTCTTCACCTTGGCGATGCCCGAAGACACTATGTTGTTTTCCATCTTCATGGCCTCCACCACCATCATGATGGTTCCTTCTTTCACTTCATCGCCTTCCTTGACATTAATCTTCACCACCTTGCCTGGCATGGGCGACACGAGACGCGACTTGTCGTTGACCATTTCCTTGCATGCATAGTCAAGGGTGTCGTTCAGTTGGTCAGTGCGGAAGCAGGTGAAATTGAGCCCATGGAAGTTGACGATTGTCTTCTGCTCGTCGTTGACGGAGCAATAGACCGTCTCGGTGCGGCCGTTGAGCATGATTTTCAGCTGTTTATTCTCGTATTGTAGGAACTCAACAGCAAAGGGCTTCTCCCCTATCGTGCCACTGGCCTTTCCCGCCTCGGCGGCATGGATACTCACGGGAACACGGATACCTTCCACATCAACGGTAAGTTGCATGTGGTAGCGCCAGTAGCCAATCTCCTCCCACACATTGTCGGGATGCTGTTCCACGTGTTTCTTCGCGAAATCGAACATCAGGAAAGCAGCCACGATATCATTGACGCACTGATTCTTGCGGCTGTCGTCCATGGCCTTTAGTAGGCTTTCTTGGTGTGTAGCGCAAAACGAAGTGTCAATCTTATTGTCGACGAAGTCCGTGTTCTTGATTACCTCCCATAGGTAGGCCTTGTTAGTGGTCAGCCCTTGGATGATGAATTGTTTCAACGCGTTTTTTGCTGTCTCAATGGCACTTTGGCGGTCTTTGGCGTGGCAGGTCAGCTTGGCAATCATGGGGTCGTAGGCTTCCGTAACGGTGCACGGCCCGTCGATGCTGCTATCGATGCGTGCCCCACGCACCTGAGGCTCATGGTAGGCCGTCACCTTGCCTGGTGTGGGCAAAAAACCGTTGGCGGGGTCTTCAGCATAGATACGCAACTCGATAGCATGGCCTTGCGGGCGGATGGCATCTTGCGTCCAGCCCATCTCCTTGCCTCGTGCAATGCGAATTTGTTCCTCGACGATGTCAATGCCGGTACGCATCTCAGTGACGGGATGCTCCACCTGGATACGGGTGTTCATCTCCAGGAAATAAAAATTCAGGTCCTTGTCGACGAGAAATTCGACCGTACCCGCATTATGATAACCGATGGCCTGACACAATTTGACGGCGGTATCGCAAATCTGCTGGCGTTTTTCCTCCGTCAGTGTCGGCGAGGGCGATTCCTCGATAATTTTCTGATATCGGCGTTGTATGGTACATTCACGCTCATGCAGGTGGATGACATGGCCGAAGTGGTCAGCAAGCACCTGCACCTCGATATGGCGCGGGTTTTCAAGATATTGTTCGACGAAGACCGTGCCGTCGCCGAAGTATTTCTCGGCCTCACGTGAGGCGCGTTGCAGTTCGTCTTTGAGGTCATCCTTTTCCCATACGATGTGCATGCCTTTGCCTCCTCCTCCAGCTGCCGCCTTAATTAATACGGGATAAGGTAACGTGTCGGCAGCCTGAAGAATGTCGTCGTGGCTGCCCATCGTACCAAAGGTGACGGGGATATTGTGTTCGACGGCAACCTTACGGGCGGCAATCTTGTTGCCCATAAGCCGCATCGTGTTGGCGTCAGGACCAATGAAAATGAGATTATTGGCCACACAAGCCTCAGCCAGTTCGGGACTCTCGGAGAGAAAGCCATAGCCAGGATGTATGGCATCGGCACCGGCGTCGAGGGCTGCGTCGATTATTTTGCGGACATTGAGGTAGGTGTCTTTCAGTGGACCGTTACCCAATGGATAGGCCTCGTCGGCCATGCGGCGGTGAAGGGCGTTGGCATCGTTGTCAGCGAAGACCGCCACCGAATCGATATGGAGCTTCTTCAGGGTCTTGATGACGCGCACTGCAATCTCGCCACGGTTGGCGATCAGCACCTTATTTATTCTTCTTGTATTCATAGGTTCGTTATGATACCGCAAAAATACAAAAAGAAAGACAACCTTTGCAGATTGTCTTTCTTATTTTTTGGTGGTTTCTGGGAGACGTTTCAGGAAACGTCTCTACAAAGATCAATACACCAGGAACTTCACGCTGGCGCTGTTGGCACCCTGGCTGAGGCGCAGGATATAGCTGCCAGTGCTGAGGTTCTCGGCATTGATGTTCACTTGATGTTCACCGTTGTTGAGGCGACCCAAGTTCTGGTTCATCACCATACGGCCGGTCATGTCGAACACCTGATAGCTGACATTGCTGCTCTCTTCGACGTTGAAGCTGAGTGTGGCTTGGCTGGCTACCGGGTTAGGATACATGCTGACAGTGATGGCATTGACCTCTTCGTTTTCAGGAACACTCGCGAAGTCCTTCTTGTAGTTCTCGCAGCGGAACACGCCTCTGCCGTAGGTGGCGGCATAGATGACACCCGTGTTGTGAACACCAGGATAGACGGTGACAAAGGTACCTTCCTCAGTCACGTTAACAGTTTGTTCGTCCTCATGGAACATCAACTGTTGTTTGAGGTCCATGACAGGCACTTCACCAAGGAGCTGGCTATCAGCAGCCCAGTTGGGGTTCGACGAACCGATGCGCTCGCAGCGATAGATGCCGCGTTCGGTGCCGAGGATGACATCGCCAGTTTCCATTTCGATTAACGACGCGTAAACCGGCATGGCGGGCAGGTTGCCCTGTTTGGCGGTGAAGGTAGGCTCTTCGGCAGTGGCATTGCTGGAATAGAACACATAGTTGTCGTTGCCGTAGTTGCCGAGAGTGACGATGACTTTATTGGCATCTTGCGGGTCGACAGCGATAGAGGTCACGCATTGACCGTCAACACCGGGGAGAGTGAGCTCGGTGTTGGTCACAAGGAAGGCCGAGTCAGTGATGGTGCCAGTGGCCTCGTCAAGAACGGTCTTGAGGTTCGAAAGGCGGAACAGTCTGCCTTCCTTGGTGCCGACAAACAGGTGGTCGCCATCGGCTGAGACAGCCATGCCAAGAGGCTCACCAGCGAAACCGCTGTGGCTCTTGTCGGCCACTTTATACCAATAGGTCTCCACGGCGAAGTCGAGCGGAGTAAGAGTCATATAAATGGCGTCTTTGAAGCCGACGAACAATTTAGCGCTGATGGGGTCGTGGACGAGGATGGAGTCGCCTGCATGCAACGAGTGTTCAAGGGTGTAGCTGAACGGGAAGTTGTTTTTGCTCATCACTTGAATGACATCACCAGCATGGAGATTGTGTTCAGTCTCGTTGTAAGCCCACACTTCGACAGGGTTGAGGTCATCGTTGTAGTTTTCGAGCAGTACGATAGGCGTGCGGAACGATGAGCTGCTGAGGCTGATGCTCGAGCTGGAGGTGAAGTTGGTCGACACCCAGTCTTCACCAGCTGTTTCGGTACGAGCCAGGCCACCAGCCTTATAAGTCACGATGAAGGTGTTGGGGTTGATGTTGGAAATCACGCTGGGACCACCGTGCGAGTCGTCATCGAAGTAGCCCATGTTGGTGCCACTAGGATTGATCCAGACGCCCGTGCAGAGGCTCAAAGCGTTTTCATTACCGTCGATCCTCACAATACCGTGATCGAGGCCAGAAGCCAGAACTCTGGTGTCCTTGCCAGAAGGTGCGACGGAGAACATACGAGTAGTGACATAGTTTCTGTTGCAGTTGGCGAACGTGAATCTGTCGGTGCCTTTATAGATACCGCCATCGGTACCCACATAGCATTCATTAGCGTTTCTGGGATTGAACACCATGGTATGGAGGCCACAGTGAAGGTAGTCGTTGGCATAAATCATCGAGGCAGCGGTCACTTGCACGCAGATGTAATAGCCGTTGCCCGATTCGGGTTTTTGAAGCTGCCAGAGGTTGTAACCCAACACATAGACGATGCCTTCGTCATTGGGGTCAACAACAAGACCGTGGTTATTAAGTCCGAAGCCCTCAAAGACATTGTGTCCTTGGGAAGAGTTCGTGGAGGGCAGGATGACCGACCAGGTCTCGCCCTTGTTGTCGGAGGCATAGATTCCTGTGTGGACACCATTGCCATCGATGGAGGCTGCATAGATAACGTTAGGGTTGGAAGGGGCAATGCCGATTTCGAAGAGGCCAGCAGCAGTCGGCAGGAGGGTGTCGCCCGACATGTTATTGCCTGCGGTGGAGTGACAAGTCAGGTGGTTGACACGACTGCCGATATAAACCATGCCGTCGACAGAAGCGACGATGGTCTTGTCGCTACCGACTTTCACCACGTCGGCTTTGCCAGCGATAGCTTCGTGCCAGGTCTCACCTTTATCATTCGAATACTTCAAGCCGTTGTCGGTGGCTGCAATAATGACGTCACCAGCCACGGCAATGTCGTTGACATAGAGCCAGTCCTCACCATCGGGGGTGACGATAGGGGTCAGAACGTCGTCGACGAGCTTATAGACACCCGTGCCGACAAAGCTATTGTCGTAACTTTGTTGGCTGAGGCCGTTGTAGGTGGCAGCATTGCCGCCGTCGCCAGTGCCGACATAGATAACACCATCGGCATCCTGGGCCATGCAGCTGACCATCAGGTTGATGTCGCCGACTTGATGCCAGGTGACACCGAAGTTATACGACTTGAAGACACCGCCGCCCTTGGCGCCGATGTAGACCACATTCGATTGATTGTCATACACGACAGCCGTCGTTTGGCCACCCATGTTGTCGGGACCCATGCTGATCCAATACAGCGGGTCATCGGCAGCGTTTCTCATGGCAGGAGATTGCATGGCCTTGAGCACATCAGCGGGATCGATCATGCCCGTGTTTTGGTTCGCACGGAGATTCCCCATGAAAGCTTCTGCATTGTTGGTTTGCTTGCGAGGGACATAGTGTCCACCTTGGTCAGCGATTGCCATCGTTTGACCAAAGATCATGATTACCAGAAGTAAACTGAAAGGTAAAAATCTCTTTTTCATATTGTGAAATTTTAATTAATTATCCGTTTTAGCCGTATAATAACGGTTTTTCACTTTAGATACGGTCTGCAAATATAGGACATTCTTCGAAAGAAAAAACATTTTTGCGAAAAAAAATGTGTTTTTTTTCTCAATATGTTCATTTTGAGGCGAAAAAAATATCAAAAAATCCTCATTTCGGACACTTCAAGCCATCCAACGCTTCCATTGGCAATTCGGATTTGAGCCCATTCTCCCTGGGTGTCCATCACGTCGACTTTGGCACCTTCATGAAGCACAAAAAGGTCGACGCTCTTGGTGCTTGGCGAGCTTTTCACCGTCACGGTAGGCGTCATGATAATGGCCTGGTCTTCCCTGTCGGCGATGAGTTTCAACTGAACGGCAAAGGTCACCGAAAGGGCAAAACTGATAAGGAAAATCAGACCCATGAAGAAGCCCAACTTGCGGAGGCCCACTTTGCGGGCGCGGAGGAAGAGGAAGAGCATGGTTAGCAGTAGGGCAAAAACGGCAATGGAAAACCATGCCCAGGCATCGCCCGACATAGCCGAGCGTAGGCTATGCCACCACCTGACGATAAACGACTGGGGCACCGGCTCGATTTTGTCGACAATAGAGGCGTTGGCAATGGCCAGGTTGGCTTGCACATCCTCATCGGAAGGGTCAATTTTCAAGGCTTTCTCATAGCAATAAATGGCCATGGGAAACTCGCCGAGTTTATAGTAGGCATTGCCCATGTTATAGTAAACTGACACCGACTCCAAACCGTCATCGAGGATTTTCTGGTAGGTGGCGACAGCATCGTCGTAATTACCTGAATTATAAGCGGTATTGGCCTGCTCAAACCAGGCATCGGTGCCCTCTTGGGCGAAAGCCATGCCCATCAGGGCGAAGAGTCCCATTAATAATAAGGTGTATCTTTTCATGATGTTTTTCCCTTTCTTTTGTTACAAGACTTTTTCGGCTCTCGAGATCACATCGATGCCTTTTTGGTACAACTCATCCATCTTTTCCTCAGCGCTACCCGGAGCGAAGCGTGCAAACTCGCAGCTATTGAGCGTGTCGACAAACTGTTGGGTCAGATCGTCAGGAACGTTTTTGGCGTGCATGGTCTCACTCACTGTGTCCATTGAGAGTTTGGAGCGTTCGATACCCGTCTTGTCGGCGATATAACCCCAAAGGGCTTGCGACATCTCGACGTAGAACTTCTCCTGGTCTTTGGCTTTCAGGTATTGGAGGGCGCTCTTCAGTCGGCCACGTGCCACCTTGTCGGCCTTACGGTTGCGGTTGGCGGCGGTGTCTTGCGACAACTGTTGGCGTTTTTTAAGCACAAGTAGCAAGACGACGAAGAGCAGCAAGAGACCCAGCAAGATTACATAATAGGCCGCCGAGCCAAAGAAAGTGGAATGAGCTGGGCGCAACTTGGCATTGTCGCGCTTGATATGACGGATATCGCTGCCGAGATACTTGATATCTTCCTGGTTGGATGCATAGATGCCACCTCCCTGATCAGAGTCCTTGCCTTTCCGTATGTCGAGGCTATATGCGTCGGAAGTCAAAGTCTTGTAAGAATCGGTGGCAGGATCGAAGAAAGAGAACTCGGCAGCGGGAATTTTGAAGTTTCCGGCACGGCGGGGGATAACGAGATACTCGGCTTTCTTGGTCCCATTGAGACCGTGAGCGTTGTGGTCGACCGAAGTGGTGATTTTAGGGTCGTAAGCCTCAAAATCGGGAGGAAGGACTGGAGAAGGCATTTGGAGCAGTTCCACGTTGCCTTGTCCCGAAACGGTATAAGTCAGCGTGAAGGCTTCATTGGTGCTCAACTCAGTCTTGTCGATTTCCGACTTGAAGGTATAGTTGCCCACGGCGCCGGCAAAAGAATCAGGCTTGTCGGCCACAGGCAGGTTCTTCACATCAATAGTAAGTGTCGAAGAGCTAAGCTGCTTGTTCACATTCTTTATGTTGCGATTGAAGAAAGGATCATTGAAGAATATGTCGAAGGGGTCGTTGCTGCGGCGGCTAGTCTCCGTCCTGATTTGGGCGATGCACTCGATGGTCATAGGGTCGAGAGTGAGGCTACCACTACGTTGGGGCACAATGACCATCTTTTGAATCTCGGCCACGGTGTATTCGACGCCGTTGATATATTCACTGGTTTGGCGCAAGGCACCGCCATTGTTGTCGGAGATGTCCTTGGTCCAAAAGCCTGCGTATGACGGCATCTTTTCGACCGAGAGAGACGAGACTGGCACGCGAGTGTAAAGCTTGTAGGTCAGCACGAGCTGTTCGCCAACATATACCGACTTCTTAGAGGGGATGACCTTAAGGAACAGGTCCTTGCCGCTGACTTCAGGGTCGTTGGTGCTCTGTTGGGCTTGACCTTGCCCCGAGTTGCCTCCTGAATAGGCTCCTGATCCACCGCCTGCATAGCTTCCGTCGTCAGGAACTACTTTGATGTCAAAAGGCTCGCTTGTGATCTTTTCACCTCGCACGGTGAGCGAGGCCGACCCAACATGGAAGGTGCCTTCCTGGTAGGCTTGCAAGGCATAGGTATAGGTGTTGCGCACGGTGCGCGTCACCCCTCCTCCCGTCATCGAGATGCTCGAACTCGACGAGGTGAACGGGCCTCCTACCACGTTGAAACCCTCGAATGAAGGCGCACTGAAGTTCCTACCTTCGGCATTGGCTTCAAACACCACTTGGAAACGCTCGCCCACCACTACTTGCTTCTTGGCGTTGACAGTGAGACGGGGATCGTCGTCTTGGGCCCATGCAACCATGGGGGCGACGCAAACCATAAACAATAATAACCTGAATATCTTCTTCATTGATTCTTTGATTTCACGATGCAAAAATAACACTTTTTTGGGCGGACGCGCAGGTCCGTATTTGTTTTAGGAGGACAGACACATAGATTCACATTTTTTTGGGGAGGGCGGACACATGGGTCCGCCCCTACATTACCAATCCTTATCGGATTTCTTTTTCGGTTGTTGCCTTACCTTTTCTTCGTTGACCTTCTCCATGGTCTTCTTCTCTTGATTCTCAAGGGCATCGAGCATGCGTTGGGCATCTTCTTTCGACATCTGCTGGTTCTGCTGCTGTTGGTCTTGCTGCTGTTGCTGCTGGTCTTGGTTCTGCTGGTCTTGCTGTTGCTCTTGATCTTGTTGTTGATCCTGCTGCTGGTCTTGTTGCTGGTCTTGGTTCTTGTCGTCATCCTTCTCGAAAACGGCAGACACCTCCACATCGAAGTCGGGCATGGCGAAGAAACTTCCACCGCCATACTGTTTGTCCTCGTTTTCTTTCGTTATCGCAAAATCACCACTTGTGGCCACTCTTACCGAAGTGTCACCTACTTGATGAACGATATATTCTTTGAGACGATAACCTGGTTGAGGTGTATTGCTAATATAAACTGTCTCTCTGAACGTAGCCGTATCGGTCGCGAGTTGGACAACACCTTTCACATTAGCTACCCCTTCTTCTCTACAAATCCAAACGCTACCACCTTCAATGTGAGTATCGGTCTGTAACGAATAATAGGATGAGGCTTTCACAAAATTGGCCTTCACCGTCACGTCAGTGTCAAGCATTCGGAACAGATTGTCGTTGCTAACGGGAGCCGAGTCGGAGGCATCCCTGTCGCTGACCACCCGCAGCTCACCCAATTGATAGCCCTTGTCAGGCCTTACAATAACGACAATGGTATCGCCAGGTCTCGCCAAGCTATCGGTGACCGTTATTTTGCCGTTTGACACGGCATCAACGCTGATCTTCAGTGCTGTACGGAAAGTGGCTGTCACCGTCACGTCATAATTGGGCATTGTGAAAGTGTTCTTGTTCACTTTCACTGTTTCCTTACTATTGCCCGTACGGTAGACGGTGAACTCGTCGAGCAACCAATCGTTATTGCCTTGGGCCTCAAGGATCACTTGCTGTCCCTCGACGGCTTTTTGGCGGTCGGCATGCACCGTGCCATTCTTGATATTGGGGTCAATATCGATTCTATGGGCCTGCTTGAACTCGGCAGTCACCTTCACGTCGAACTTGGGCATGACGAAGCTGTTGCCGTTCACCTGCACCTGCACCTCGGGATCATCGGCCTTGACGACAGTGTATTGCGCCAAGGCATAGTCCGTTTCGGGCTTCGACGACAAGGTGACACGTTGACCATTGAAGGCTTCTTTCTCCTTGGCTTCCACCCTACCATGTTCGGGCTGCACCACAATGACCTTGCTTTTGACAAGGTGGGCGCGGCAGTATTCGAGGTTATAGAGAGCATTTTCATTGTCGGGGTTCATCTTCAGCGACACCTTATATAAATTGAAGGCATCGTAGAATCTGTCTTGCTCGAGAAGGCAGTTGCCCATATTGTACACCGCATCCGACTTCATTTTGGTATCAGGCGACATCTCAACGACCTTTTGGAACTCGGCATAGGCTGTGTCGTACGACTGCTTGGCATAGTAGGCGTCTCCTAAGTTGAACTGCGCCTTGACATTGTTAGGCCTAATTTCCAGTGCCTCCCTATACCTTTCGATAGCCTGGTCATATTTGCCCATTTTGTAGTTGCGGTTACCACGACGGATGGCCTTCTCATCGCTTTGCGCCGAGACCGACAGTGCCGACGAAAGGAAGATAATGATTGCAAGATATTTAACTAGCCTTTTCATCTTTCATCTCAAAAATGTTTAACTTCTTCTCCCATCCTCTTTTGCCCGACGAAATGAGGATTTCTATTAGCAAAAGGGCGATGGCAGCGCCTACAAACCATTGGAACTGGTCCTCATAGTCGGTGAAGACCTTGGCCTCAATTTCCGTTTTGTCGAGCTTGCTGATTTCTTCGTAGATCTTCTCCAAACCCACATTGCTATTGTTGGCGCGGACATAGATGCCGTTGCCAGCTGAGGATATCTTTTGCAGCATCTGCTCATCGAGGCGGGTGATGATGGTGTTGCCGCTACGGTCCTTACGGTAACCCGTCTGTTGTCCGTAACGATTGTATTCGGGGATGGGGGCACCTTCGGCGAGACCCATGCCAATGGTATAGATATGCACACCTTGTTTGGCGGCTTCCTGTGCGGCCTTCACTGCGGCATCGTTCTCGTGGTCCTCTCCGTCGGAGATGATGACGATGGCCTTGCTATGGGTCTCGTCGGGGAACGACTTGAGAGCCAAATTGATGGCCTCGGCGATAGCGGTGCCTTGCGAAGCCACGAGGCTCGTATTGATAGTCGAGAGAAACATGCGGGCTGCCGAATAATCGGTGGTGATGGGCAGCTGCACATAGGCCTTGTCGGCGAAAACGATGATACCAAGACGGTCGCCGCGCATCTCGCTGATAAGCTTGTTGATGGCTTGCTTCGAGCGTTCAAGGCGGCTGGGAACGATGTCTTCGGCATTCATTGAGTTTGACACGTCGACGGCGATATAGAGGTCGATGCCTTCGCGTTTCACCTCCTCCATCTTGCTACCGCTCTGCAAGTTGGCCAGAGCCAAGATAATGCAAGCGACCATAAGGATGAAGACAATGAACTTGAGGTGAGCGCGACGGTTGCTATGATTCGGCACGAGAGCGTCGCGCATCTCCATCTTGGCGAAACGCTCGAAACGGCGTTTTTGCGTGAGGCGGAACAGAATATAGATGATAACCAGTACTGGAATGATGAGCAGCCAGTATAGGTATTCGGGATGTTCGAATCGCAATACGTTTTCCATGGCTTTAATCTGTTAAAGTTCTGAAAATGGTTTTACGAAGGAGGAACTCGATAAGCAGCAAGGCTAAAGCCCATGCCACAAGGGGATAGAACTCCTCGTGAAGGCGGCGGAACTCCGTCACCTCGATCTTGGAGCGTTCCAGTTTGTCGATTTCCTGATAGATTTCGTCCAACTTTTGGTTGTTGTTGGCACGGTAGTACTTGCCGCCCGTCGAGTTAGCGATGGTGGCCAGCAGTTTCTCGTCGATCTCGACCTTCATCTGCTGGATCTGTGTACCAAACGGTGTCTGCATGGGATAAGGGGCGTTGCCATAGGTACCCACACCGATGGTATAGACGCGGATGCCATAAATCTTGGCAATCTCGGCAGCGGTATAGGGGTCAACGGAACCAGCATTGTTCATGCCGTCGGTGAGCAAGATAACGACCTTCGAGATAGCTTCGCTGTCCTTAAGGCGGCTGATGGCGGTGGCCAGACCGTCACCGATGGCCGTACCGTCATCGATGAGACCGTTTTTCATCTCGGAAAGCATATTGAGCATCACAGCGTGGTCGGTAGTCAGCGGCACCTGAGTGAAAGTCTCGCCCGAGAAGATAACCAAGCCCATGCGGTCGCCGGGACGGTCCTTGACGAAGTCGGAAGCAACACGCTTGGCTGCAGTGAGACGGTCGGGCTTCAAGTCACGGGCCAGCATGGAACCCGAGACGTCCATAGCCATGACGATGTCGATGCCTTCGATACTTGAGGTCGAATTGGTTGAAGAGCTCTGCGGGCGGGCGACGGCCACGATGAGTAGAGCTAAAGCAGCCATCTTCAATGCGAAGAGGATATGGCGCAGATAGGCCTTCCAGGTCTTAGGCAGCTTGACGAAGCCCTTCAAGTCGGAGAAGGTCAGCGCGGCCTCCTGTTTCTTATGGCGCAGGATATACCACGCAATCAAGACGGGCACTAGGAGAAGAAGCCACAGCAGCTGGGGATTTGCAAATTCAATGTTGTCAAACATTTGTCACGTCCTCCTTTCCTGCCATTGTCGCTGACTGCGTCTCGAAGTCAGCACCTTCCATCTGCGGGGACGCAGATGACGACATTGAATTCGTCTGCGGAGACGCAGACGTTGACATTGCCTTCATTTGTTGATACTGTGCATAGCTCTCGTTGACGAACTCCGTCATACTTGTCATGGCATTTTCGCTTTCAAGGCTTGATGTTGAATACTTGGCGAACTTCACTAAGTCGGCGACTTCCATCGTCTCCTTCAGCTTGGCGTAGGTCTCCGCTGAGAAATGCAGTGGCTTGATCTCCTCCAGGATGTCGTCGGTAGTCATCTCGACGGCATTGACACCGAATTGGCCTTCGATATATTCGCGGGCAATGTCGGTGAGCGCGGAGAAATACTCCTTCACCTTGCCCGACTGCCACAGCTTCTGTTGACGCAGGTTCTCGAGGTCGCCAACAGCCTTGTCGTAAGGCGGGATGACAGGACCACGGACGACGTTGCCGTTCTCATTGACTCTGCGCTTGCGGTGGCGCACAAGAAGCCAGATGCCCAAGACAAGCAACACCAGCAATAACGCAGCCAGAATCCAAGGGAACACCTCCTTCATCTTAATAGGAGCTGCCAAAGGTTCCACGATAGGTTTAAAGGCCTGAGTGGTGTCGATCGCCATGGTGGTCGAATAGAGATTGATGGGGTCGGTATATGCCTTGAATCGGTTCGGGTCGTCGAACGAGCGGGCATAAGTCAACCCCACTGACGGCACTTGCACTTGTCCTGTGTCAAAAGTCATCAGTGTCAGCTGCTGACGTACGATGACGTTGCTGTCGGCGTCGGCGGTTCGTTCCACCTCACCACGCTTGATGATGTCGAGCTGCTCCGTCAGGCTGTCATCGGCGAAGTCGTTCCATTCCACAAACCAGCCGTAGGGTACCTTGAGGCTCAAATCAAGCGTAAAAGGCTTGCCCACCTGCACTTCGGTGCTCTCCACCTTGCCATCCACCTCCACCTGTTGGGCCTTGAGGCCACCAAGCAGGGCGAACATCGCCATCAAAAACAAAATGGTTTTCTTCATCTTCTTGCCTCCCTTTTCTTGAAGAGTTGCATCAAAGGTTTCACATAGTCTTCATCGGTGTAAATCAACGCGTTGTCGATACCATGTTTGGTAAACTCGCGGTTCAGAGCCGACGATTTGTATTGAATCATCTGTTGGTAGGCACGACGCCATGCTCGACTCGACGTGTCGACCCAGCGTTCCTTTCCCGTCTCTGCATCGCTGAACTTCACTAGCCCCACCTTGGGTATGTCCATCTCACGGCGGTCGGTGATGCGCAGCGCCACCAGGTCGTGCTTGTTGGCGGCGATCTGCATCTCCTTCTCGAAGTCCATGTCCGTCATGAAGTCGGAGATGAGGAAGGCGGTGGTGCGTCGTTTAATGGCCGACGTCAAAAAGCGCAAGCCTTCGCCGATGTCGGTGCCACGCTCCGTCGGCTTGAAGTCGACGATTTCGCGGATGATGCGGAGGATATGCGAACTGCCCTTCTTCGGCGGGATGAACTTCTCCACCTTGCTGCTGAAGAAGATGACGCCCACCTTATCGTTGTTCTGGATAGCAGAGAATGCCAAAACGGCAGCCAGCTCGGCGGTCAGGTCACGTTTCGACTGACTCTGCGAGCCGAAGTCGTTGGAACCCGACACGTCGATGAGCAACATCACCGTCATCTCACGCTCTTCCTCGAAGATCTTGACGAAAGGCTTGTTGAAGCGGGCGGTGACGTTCCAGTCGATATTGCGGATGTCGTCGCCATACTCGTACTCGCGTACCTCGCTGAAAGTCATACCACGCCCCTTGAAGGCGCTGTGGTACTGCCCCGAGAAGATGTGGTTCGAGAGGCCTCGCGTCTTGATCTCGATTTTACGGACTTTCTTGAATATTTCTGTTGATTCCATTGGTTATTTCGAATGCGCGGCTGCCACGGTGTGACAGCCCTACAACTCTAAACTCTCAACTCTAAACTCTCAACTAAATTACGGCACCTCGATGGTATTCAGGATTTCGTTGATGATTTCTTCGGTGGTGATGTTCTCGGCTTCTGCCTCGTAGGTCAATCCGATACGGTGACGCAGCACGTCGGGAGCCACGGCACGGATGTCCTCGGGGATGACATAGCCACGGTGCTTAATGAAGGCGTAGGCCTTGGCGGCCAGTGCCAGGTTGATGGTGGCACGCGGCGAGCCACCGTAGCTGATCATGTTGGCGAACTTCTTCAGCTTATAGTCCGAGGGATAACGTGAGGCGAAGACGATGTCGGTGATGTAATTCTCAATCTTCTCATCGAGATAGATCTCGCGGCAGACCTCGCGGGCGCGGATGATATCCTCAGGACGCACCACGGCGTTGATCTTGGCGCCAGCGCTGGCAATCTGCTGACGAAGAATCAGCTTCTCCTCCTCTTTCTTGGGGTAGTTGATGACCACCTTCAGCATGAAACGGTCCACCTGGGCCTCGGGCAGCGGATAGGTGCCTTCCTGCTCGATGGGGTTCTGCGTGGCCATGACCAGGAACGGGTCGGGCAGTTGGAAGGTCTCGTCGCCGATGGTCACCTGATGCTCCTGCATGGCTTCGAGCAAAGCGCTCTGCACCTTGGCGGGAGAACGGTTGATTTCATCAGCGAGGACGAAGTTGGCGAAGATGGGGCCGCGGCGCACCACAAACTCCTCCTTCTTCTGGCTGTAGATCAGCGTGCCGATGAGGTCGGCAGGCAGCAGGTCGGGAGTGAATTGGATACGGGCGAAGTCGGCATCGATGGCACTGGCCATCGACTTGATGGCCAAGGTCTTGGCTAGGCCAGGCACACCTTCGAGGAGGATGTGGCCATTGGCCAGCAGGCCAATCAAAAGGCGTTCGGTCATCTGTTTCTGTCCGACGATGACCTTGTTCATTTCAAGGTTGATGAGGTCGAGGAATTGACTCTCTCTTTGGATTTTTTCGTTCAGTTCACGAATGTC
>CAMYYV010000018.1 GCA_947303625.1 uncultured Bacteroidales bacterium
ACTATTGGACAGGCACAGTCTATACCACCAACCGCCGTGTGTGGGAACACGATGATGTTTTCAAAGACTACTTGCGCAAAATACGCTGCATGGCTGTCGATATGGAAACGGCCACCATCTTCTCGGTGGGTTTCTATAACGAGATTCCTACTGGTGCCTTGCTTCTTGTGTCCGACAACCCCATGGTGCCAGAAGGCGTCAAGACGGAGGAAAGCGACAAGGTGGTGAGCAAGAACTTCGTTGGCGAACACCTCCGCATCGGCATCGACTCGCTGCGGCAACTGATAAACAACGGCATTACAGTGAAACACCTGAAATTCTGACGCGAGACTACGTGACATGAGACGCGAGACATTGGATTTGTCCCGAGTCCCGAAGTCCCGCAGTCAAAGATAATAACCTATGATGACTTACGACCAGATTCTCTCTGAGATCCACAAGAAACAGTTTGCGCCAGTCTATTTCCTGACGGGCGAGGAACCGTATTTCATCGACATGATTTCCGACACCATCGAGAACGAAGCCTTAGACGAGGCCGATCGCGCCTTCAATCAGATCGTTGTCTATGGTCGCGATGTCGACGTGGAGACCATCGCCAACCATGCTCGCAGCTTCCCGATGATGGGCGACCGTATGGTGGTCATCGTCAAGGAAGCGCAGGACGTGAGGGATTTGGAGAGCTTTGAAGCGTATCTCGATACTATTCCTGACACTACGCTTCTTGTTTTCGTTTACAAATATAAGAAGTTCGACAAACGTAAGACGTTAGCCAAGAAGATTGAAAAGAAAGGCGTTTGGTTTGAGTCGAAGAAACTATACGACAGCAACATCCCCGCATGGATCCAGAACTATCTCAAAGGTGAGGGCTACTCCATCACACCCAAGGCCATGCAAATGCTGTCGGACTATCTTGGTACCGACCTCCATAAAATTGCCAATGAGCTGAGGAAGCTTATCATTGCTTTGCCTAAAAAGAAAAGCATCGACGAGGCGGATGTGGAGCGTAATATTGGCATATCAAAGGAATACAATGTCTTTGAGTTACAAAACGCGATCGGTAGCCGTGACGTGATGAAGGCCAACCGCATCGTGAACTATTTCGGCGATAATGGGAAAGACAATCCATTGTTGGTCACGGCAATAAGTCTGTATGGCTATTTCACCAAACTGATCAAGTTGCACCAAACGTCCAATCAGTCGCAAGGCAATTTGGCCAGTGTGTTGGGTGTCAACCCGTATTTTGTGAGAGACTATCAGGCGGCAGCGCGCAATTATCCTCCCGCCACCTGTATCCGCTGTATCTCTATCCTACGTGAGTATGACCTGAAGTCGAAGGGCTACGAGAGCGGCGATGTGAGTGAAAAGGATCTGTACAGAGAGATGATATTCAAATTAATGCATTGTTGATACGGGCCCTTCGACGGGCTCAGGGACCCTTTAGAGTTATGAGGATTGTAGCACAACGTGTAATGCACGCTTCCGTCACCATCGACGATAAGGTGAAGTCGGAAATCGGCTTGGGGATGCTGGTGTTGCTTGGCATCGAGGAGGCCGACAACGAGGAAGACATTGAATGGCTCTGCCAGAAACTTACCAAGTTGCGCATTTTCAGCGACGAGAATGACGCCATGAACCTTGACATCGGCCAGGTGGAAGGCGCTTTCCTCGTGGTGAGCCAGTTCACGCTCCATGCCCTGACCAAGAAAGGCAACCGTCCGAGTTTCATCCGCGCCGCCCGTCCCGAGCAGGCCATTCCCCTCTATGAACGGTTTCTGAACCGCCTCGCCGAGGTCTCAGGTCGCCCTGTGCAAAGCGGCGAGTTTGGTGCCATGATGGAGGTGGAACTCCTCAACGATGGTCCGGTGACCATTATCATGGATTCAAAGCGGAAAGAATGATTAATGGTTTGTAGGACTGTCGTACCATGGCAACCTCTATTGCGTTTCAGTCATACAAACCAATGTAATTATTCCACCACGATTTTCCGCGTTTCATTGTCTAATTTTAAGAAATAGATCCCTTTCGGCAATTCCACCTTTGCCTTGCCTCTGATTTCCTTGGTCAGAAGGGTTTGCCCGAGGATGTCGGTGATGGTCAGAGTGCCAGAACCTTCGATTGTTATATAGCCTTTGGAAGGGTTGGGATAAACCTTGAAGGCGCTCCCGAGGTTTTCTCCCAGTTGGTCGGGCATGGTACTGAACGTCGCCTCGGGACTTGCTGGCGAAGCATTGTGTGACCCTGTCTCCTTCTTACGTTGCGTGAAGACATAGGAGGCGTTTTGTGTCAAGCCTTCGAATACTGGAGATAGCTGCCATTCACCGCCATTGATGTTGTATTCGCCGTTTTCGATGGCAACGAGGGTGATGCTCGTGTCAGTGTTGCTCTCCAATTGCGGGGCCTCAGGCATGGGTTGGTCCGCTTTTTTGATGGGCCCGAAATAGGGCGAAGTGAGGGTCCCAACACAGTTTCTGGCAGTAACTTGCACACAGATCCTGGCAAAGACATCGTCTTCGGTCAATAGGTAGATGGAATCAACCGCGCCTTCAATGGCGGTGGTGTCGCGGCACCATTGGTAACTCAATTCCCCGAGGTCAGGAATGGATGGGGCGGACCCCAGACTTGTTATAGCAGTTAAGGTCTCTCCGAAGATAGGCTCACCGATGATATTGACTTCACCGAGTAATACGGGAGTGATGCTGTCGTATAAGGCACTTTCTATTGCACCGTATGCGTTCAATCGTCTTCCCGAGGCCACCAGCCCGTCGAGCGAAGGCAGGTGGTCAGCACCGTTCAAGAGGTGGTATTTTATTGCAAGGCAGAAATTGGCAGGGTCGGTTTTGCAGGCTTGCATCATCTCCTCGGTCAGGGCCGCATACATTAGCGCGATGGTGCCGGAGACTTGTGGGGTGGCCATCGAGGTTCCGGTCATGTTGCCGTATCCGTTGTTGGGTACGGTTGAGTAAATGGTGGTGCCGGGTGCACCAATATCAATGTTATTAACACCATAGCCGGCGCTATTGTACTTCTCGTCGGCAGAGGTGGTGTTGGTGATGCCTATCAGATAGTCACCTGGGCAGGTAGAGGGGACGTCGCCCACCACATCAACGTTCACGTTCAAATTCGGGCCTGCGCCACAACTCAAAATGCCGACAGCACCCATCTCGTCGTACATCGAACACCAGATGGGATAATCGTCAGGATTGCCGTAGTCGACCCCGAAGGACGAATTGGTGGCGACGATGAAAGCGCCTTCTTCACCGTTGGTTTCGTTGTATCGCGCCCGCATCTCCAAAGCATAGGAATAAGCCTCCACGACGATGGATTCGTCGCTCGAACTGCCGGCGATGGGCATGACTATCACGTTCCAATTCACGCCGCAAACGCCCGTCCCGTTGTTGCCGATCGCCCCGACAATGCCTGAGACATGGGTGCCATGGGTGTGGCTGCCTACATAACCGTTGTGGTTGTAGGCATTCCAACCACGATAATCGTCGATGTAGCCATTGCCATCGTCGTCAATCAGGTTGTTGGGGATTTCATGGCGGTTCTCCCAGCAGTTCAGGTCCTCATGGGTCCAGTCCATGCCACCGTCGATGACGGCCACCACGATGGTGTCGCCCGTGGCTGTGACACCGCCCGTGGAGAAGTCTTCCCATGCCTGTGGCAGGCTCATGATGGCCGGTGCCCACTGGAATTCATAGTAGGGGTCATCGGGAATCGCTTCGCGCAGCACGATGTTGGCATGGTTGTTCTGAATGAGTCGAACATCAGCGTTGGCGGCCAAACGGCGCATCTTGTCATCTCTGGGCTCTTTGCTGTCCGTAATTCCGAAAAGCCAAATGTTCAGCCTTTCCGACAACAGCCTTTTAGGCACAATCGCACTATGGGTATTGGTTGCAAAATATTGGGCATCAACACCTTGCTCTAGCCAGATAATGAATTCGTTCTCCATGTAATTGGTTGCTTTTTTCTGTCCGAAAGAAACCGCAGAAAGAAGCGATAAGGCAAAAATGATGAGGGGCTTGATACTTGATTTCATGGCGTGTTTTTCATGGTGATTAGGACGGCAAAAATATTCATTCGGAACGAAATACGCAAGATGTCAAAAGAATTGCCTATTTTTGCAACTCCAGAAACCGAGGTCCCTGAGCCTTGAGCTTGTCGAAAGGTCGAAGGGCCGACAGATAATAAATGGTGCTTCGACAGGCTCAGCAACCTGTTTCAACTAACTGAATAACTGAAGAGAATGGACAATAAGCGATTAGAAAAAGTCAACAAGCTGATACAAAAGGAGCTGGGCGATATCTTCCAGAAAGAGCTGAAGCCGGCCGTCCCCATGCTGATGATCACCGTGACACATGTGAGGGTCACCTCCGACCTCGGCTATGCCAATGTTTACCTAAGTGTTTTTGGTGTCGACGACAAGAAAAAGGTGGTGGAGGAAGTGGGCCAAAATGCTAGGGCCATCCGCGGACTGCTCGGCAACCGCGTGCGCCATCAGATGCGTGTCATCCCCGAGTTGCGTTTCTTTGAGGACGACTCGCTCGACTATATCGAAAACATCGACAACCTGCTGCATCCCGAGAATTGAGACTGCCGCTGTTCATAGCAAACCGTTACTTGTTGGCCAAGAAGAGCCACAACCTCATTAATATCATCACATGGATCTCCATTCTTGGTATTAGTGTGGGCTCATTTGCGCTCATTGTGGTACTGTCGGCATTCAATGGTTTGGAGAAGATTATCTCATCGATGAACAACCGCCTCACGCCTGATCTTGAGATTGCACCCGTGAAAGGCAAGACCATCGACCTGACGGCTTTCCCCTTGGGTCAACTCAAAGATATCCATGGCGTCGCCTATGTGATTCCTACAATCACTGAAGACGCACTGTTTCGTGCCAATGAAAAGCAACACATTGGCCAGGTGAAGGGCGTGGGCCTGGAATACCAAGAGATTGACCGGCTCAATGAAATCGTCTTCGGAGGCGAGCGCCTGGCGCTATCCGACGAGGAAGAGCATAATTTCGCCGTGCCGGGCGCGGGTGTGGCATGGTACCTCGGCATCAATGCCTACAATCCCTACGCCATGGTGCGCGTCTATGTGCCCAAGCGCGGCAACGCTTCGCTGATGAGCCTCGAAAACAGCTTCAACTCTGATGTGCTGACCGTCCAAAGTGTCTTCTCCACCGAGCAGGAACAAGACGAGAAGATGGTGCTTGTACCTTTCGATTGGCTTTCAGAGCTGCTTGAATATGAGGATAAAGCAACCAATGTGGAAGTTTTTATTGCTCCCAATGGTGATATTAACAAGGCGCAAAAGTCGGTCGCTGCCCTCATAGGCCCTGACTATTCGGTGAAGAACCAGCAGGAACAGCAGGAGACGCTTTATAAAATCATGCATTCTGAGAAGTGGGCGGTTTATGTCATCCTCACTTTCATCCTGATTTTGGCCACCTTCAACGTGGTGGGCTCGCTCTCCATGTTGATGATCGACAAACGCAAAGATACGGAAATCCTGAAATCAATGGGTGCCGACAACCGGCTGATTCAAAGGATTTTCATGAACGAAGGACTGCTTATCTCGGTGGCAGGAGGCCTCATCGGCTTGCTGTTGGGCATCGTCTTGGTGCTCTTGCAGCAACGGTTTGGTTTCGTGAAGTTCGGCTCGGGCGGCAATTATGTCGTGGATGCCTATCCCGTCTTGCTGCGATTCAAGGATGTACTGTTGATCTTCGCCACCATCCTCGTGGTGGGTTGCACCTCGGCTTTCCTCACCGTGCGTCATGCAATGCGGAAATCGGCGACTCAGAAATCGAGATTGAACGATAGGTAATAGCGCGGCTTTTTCGCGATTTGTCCGTCTTGTATTCCCCAAGCCACATCCCCTCTGACAAAATAGCCAAAGATACTGGTGCGCAAGCCGAACCCGACACCGCCCACCAAAGGCTCTTTCATCTCAGTGACGGTGATGTTGAGGTTGCCGTCACTGATGTGGGTGTTGTAGAGTGAGTTGCTGGGGTCGTAGGGGTTCCACCCCGTCCATGCTGTGCCGAGGTCGCCGAAAGCCACGATCTGGAAGTCGCGGATGAACTTCATGTTGATGGGCCTGTTGGTAAAGTAGCTGAACACGGGGAAGCGCAGCTCGCTGTTCAAGACGACGAAGTTGTTGCCGTTGCGGATGTTTTGGCTGAAGCCGCGCATGTTGGTGGCGAGGGTCTGGTAGGCGTAGTTCTGCGAGTAGTCGATGGGTGCTCCTTGGTCGAAAGTAGCCAAGATCCAGTTGTCGACACCACCCATGTAGTAGATGAGTTTCTGTTGCCCGAACGAACTGCTGCCTGCGATGCGGTTGGCCCAGATGAAGTTGCGGCTGATGCGGGTGTAGTGGCGGTAGTCGAAGCCGACCACCACCATGTTGTTGGTATTGCGCGCAATGCGCTGGTAGTATTCGGCAAACACTTTTCCGCGTGCCCCAACAAGCAGATTGGTCCCTATTTTTTTCGAGTTGTCGTAGACAAGTTCAGCACGCACGCCCCCCCAGTTTTCATACTTGTCTTTGTCAGCCAGACTATAGTCATCAATAGCTAAGTTAACCCTGTGGTCGAGGCGGTAGATGGCAGTGCCACGCAGGCTCAGGATCTCGCTAAAAGGATAGCTCAGTGTGTAGAAAGCCTCGTTGGTGAAGGTGCGGAAGTAGTAGCTCGAATAGTCGTCGGTGACAAAGCGGTGCAGGGTGATGCTCTTGTCGACACGTTTGCTGTAGTCGCTGAAACGCAGCATGTATTCGTTGTTGGTAAGGCTTGTGTTGAGTTTCACGCCGAGTTCTATCTTGTAGTCTTCCATCAGGTCTTTCATCTTGGTGCCGAGGAAGATGTTGAATCCCGAATAGAGGTAGATGGGGGAGTAGCCACCGGTGAAGGGCTGGTAGCTATAGTTCATGCTGGTGAAGTCGATCTGGCTCATCAGCTCGTCGGCAAAGAGCTCCACGTAGTAGTTGTTGGGCCTTTGGACGGTGTCTCTCTGCCGTGGCTTGGGCGCCGCGCCGTCGCCTTGGGCCATCCAGAGCGAGTCGCCGCCGATGGGACCGTTGATGGCCTGCTTGCGCCGTGCATAGCGGTAACTCGACGTGAACCGATGCTTGGAGATGGGCTCTGCCACCGTGTCTTTTTCTTTCTGTATCAGCTCGGTAAGCAGCCTCTTCTGCGCATAGGGACTCATCTGACCGATGTTTTCCTGGTGTCCGCGAAGGACGGGCGACATGAAGAACTTCTCGCCTTTTTGGTCGGCCATCAGCAAGGCGGCTTTGTGGTCGCGGGGCTGGTAGGTGTAGTCGATGATGTTAGCCGAATAGTCTGTTAATTGCTCGCGTTTGCCAAAATAACGGTAGTGCACGATGGTGTCAATATGGCTGATGGCGCTGTCGAATCGGATTTGGTAAAGATTGTAGTAGCCGCTGGTGTCGTTGAGGTAGAGCAGGCTGCCGTCTTTCATTGGCTCGGGCAGGATGTTGTTGGAGAAGCGCTGCTGTGTTAGGTTCTGGAGTACCACACCTTTATTAATATAATTATAGGCATAGAGGTCGAACTGCTTGTTTTGGAAACCGATTTTTTCATCGACTTTCAACGTGTCGTTATCGCGGTTCGAGCTGAACACAATCTGGCGATCGTCGTAAGTGAACACGGGGTCGAGGTCGGTGTGGTAGTCGTTGGTGATCTGTTCCAAGGTGTTGGAAAACAAGTTGTAAACATAGATATCGGGCTTGCCCATGCGGGTGGCGGCGAGCACGATTTTGCGGCTCTTATGGGCATACGAAAACGAGCTGACCTTTTGGAAGTCGAAAAGATAGGTGCTGGCTTTCTTGCCCGTGTTGATGTCGAGGTTGTAGAGTTGTATCTTTCCCTCTTCTTCGAGGATGAAGGAGAGGATCTCGCTGTTGGGATGCCAGGCGAGGAGTGGGAATGACGTGTCGATGTTCTCGTCGGAGCGGTAGCCTGCCTTGAAGAGCTGCTTCCGTTTGCCTGTCTGTAGGTCTTCAAGCCAGAGGCGAATCTTGCCCTCGTCGTTGCTGACGTAGGCGATATGTCTCCCATTGGGACTGATGGAAGGCTGCGTGAAGGTGCGGTATTTCTTGTATCTCAGCCGCATCACGTCGATGGGCTGGTTGGACAACAGAGTCTCGTAACGGGCTTTGTAAAAGTCATACCATTCCTCAATCAGTTTCTTGTATTCCTTGCCGGTGACGTAGAGCAGGGCCTTTTTGACGTTTTGTGTGTTCTCGGCCAAGGTCATGATGTCGTTAAACGACTTGCTGCCATATTGTTCGTCGATGAAGTTCCAGAACGAGTAGCCTGCTATTAAGGCATCGTCGTCGCGCAGGTGATTGATTTTCCTGTAGTTGCCCGACATGATGCCGCGTTGAAGTTGGGCTTCCTTGTGGCTGTCCCAGTTGCCGGCGATGTAGGCGACGAGCCCGTCTTGGAACCATTGCGGGATGTTGTAGCGATAGCTGCTGCGTATCTGCGAACCGATGCTGGTGCCGTTCATCACCTGGCTGAACAGCAGCCGTGCGATGCCTTCGCGGATCTGTGCTTCAAAGTGGGTGTAGTCGCCGTCGAAGTAGAGGATGACCTTCGAGCCGATGATTTTGGTGATGCCGCCGGTGTTGCCGTTTTCTTCTTCATCGAGGTCGATGTTGCTCTGCTTGAAGTCGCTTTTGCTGTTGAACACGATGAACTGCACCTTTTTGCGGAAGCGGCTGTTGAGGCGCGTCTCGAGTCTCGGTATCTGGTCTTTGGCGTAGGCTTGGGCATAGCGTGCGAGGTCGTCGCCGCCTTGGTAGAAATACACGTCGTAATTGTCGTTTGAGTAGTACGACCAATGGAAGTTGCCATATTGCACGCGGTTCTTCCCGAAAGGCATGTTCATGCCGTTGTAGAACTGAGCATGGGCCATGGAAGTCACGGTCATGAGCAGCATTAGGAGAATCGCGTATCGTTTTTTCGACAACATTAATACCAAATTAAGCGGACAAAGATAAGCAAATTCTTTAGAATACTGCGGAAAAATCCCTACCTTTGCCCCGAAAAATACGGGGATCCAGCGGTCCCTGAGCCCGTCGATGGGCCGCGTCAAAATTGTAATCATGCTCAAACTCGAACAATTCGTCTTTAACCCTTTCGCGGAAAACACTTACGTCGTTTATGACGACAATACCAAGGAATGCGTCATCATTGACCCAGGCTGCTCCAATATCGGCGAGGAAAATGAACTCTTTGGTTTCATAGACAGCCATCGTCTCAAGCCGCTGATGGTCATCAGCACGCATGGCCACATCGACCACATCGTGGGTAACGCTTCCGTTAAGAAACGTTATGGCATTAATGTGGTGGCACATCCCAAAGTGAAGAACGACTTCCTCCGCTCGAGGCAACAGGCGGCGATGTTCGGACTGCCTTTTGACGGAGACTGCGAGCTGCCCGACCGCGACTTGGAGGACGGCGAGATCATAAAGGTGGGGGAGAGTACCTTGGAGGTCATCTGCACCCCAGGTCACGCCCAAGGCAGCATCAGCCTTTATGCCATGATGGAGGGTTGGGTGTTCACTGGCGACGCACTCTTCTGCCGCAGCATCGGTCGCACCGACTTCCCTGGGGGCAGTTTTGAGCAGCTTCGTACGAGCATCAAGGAGCGTTTATTCTGTCTTCCCGACGACACCGAAGTGTTCTCCGGCCATGGTGAAAGCACGACCATCTTTGATGAACAAAGATATAACATGTTCTTGGGATGAAACGGTTGCTGCTCATAGTGGTTTTTGCCGTCTTCTCGAGTTGGGCTTTCGCTCAAGAGGAGATCCGTATTGTGGACAGCCTGCGCAGTGTGTTGGCGACACAAGAAGGGCGTGAGAAGGTGGAGACTAAGATCAAACTCTCAAAGGCTTTCTTCGACTTTTCGTTTGATGACTGCGTTGATTGGGGCGAGAAAGCCATTGAAGAAGCGCAAGCCCAGGGTTTTGCCGATTTGGAGGCGGATGCCACTTATGCTTTGGGCTTGCATTATGGTTATCATCTCGATCTTGACTTGGCGCAGGATTGTTTTAAAAAAGCCTATAATCTTCACAAGTCCGTAGGTAATGATGCACGAGCTTTCGAAGACCTTTGGGATCAGGCCTACTTTGAGCAGGTGTTGGGCAATATCGATTCGGCGTTTGTGATATACGAAAAAGTGCTGTCGTTTGCTAAAGAGCGGAACGACACCCTGGCTGAGGCCAACATATATGCCAATATGGCTGTCATCCAGTATCAAATACACGATTTTGAGGGCTCTGAGGCGAATTTCAAGAAATGTCGAGCATTGTATGTTGCATTAGACGATAAGTTTGAGGTTGCCAGGACGAATGCAAACTTGGCTAATCTCTACATGGAGTGGGGAAGGCTTGCCGAGTCAAGGAAACTGTATCGGGAAGCCATTGCGGCATTCGAAGACTTGGAACGCTATGATTTCTTGCTGTTGGTCTATAAGAATTACGGCATTTTGTTTGAGAAGGATCTCGTCAAATACGATTCGGCCAACTTCTACTTCGAGAAGGCTATGGCTTGTGCCGACCAAGTGGAATGGCCCACGGGAAGTTTGGAAGAAGTGGTGAATGCCAAGGCGGATTTGTTGGTGGAGATGGGCAATTTGGCCGTTTGTCGTAGCGAAGAATTGAAAGCGAAAAGCTATCTTGAGGAGGCCTATGCATTGGCTGAGGGTAACAGCTACTATTTCGGTATGATGCAGGCCGCCTTGGGCCTTGGCCAGTTGTATGCCACGCAGGGCAAGGCTTCCCTCTCTATGCAATATCTTGACCTTTATGCTGAGCAGGCAAAGAAATCAGGCATCACCATGATGGAGTCTGCCACGAAGAAACCGCTTATCCTCAACTATGCACGTTTGGGTCGTTTCGATGAGATGGCAAAAGAATTGGATGCCCTCGACGAGCAAAAGCAAGCGCTTCAGCGCGAAACCAACGACTTGTACGACCAACTCGGCGCACTTCAAGAGGAATCGCAAGGGCTTTTTGACAGATATGACTCCCAGAACGAGCAAATAAAAACCCTACAATCCCAACGCAACCAATACCGTCTGGCTTTCTTCGGCCTTTTGGCCATCGCGTTTTTTATTGTGGTTTTGTTCGTGACTTACAAAATTGTTCGTAAAAAACGAGCCAAAGTGTAAAACCTTGAAAATAAAACCCTACCTTTGCACGCTGTTGCGGTCACTGAGCCTGTCGAAGTGATCGCGTCTTTAGTGAAATCTTAAATCTTTAAATCTTTAAATATCAAATCATGATCGAGAAAATCACATCATCACAACAAGCTATGGACCTGGAAGCCAAGTACGGTGCCCATAACTATCACCCGCTGCCGGTCGTCCTCGCCAAAGGTAAGGGCGCCAAGGTGTGGGACGTCGAAGGCAAAGAGTATTTCGACTTCCTGTCGGCTTATTCCGCTGTCAACCAAGGTCACTGCCATCCCAAGATTATCAAGGCCATGACCGACCAGGCCGAGCGCCTCACCCTCAGCAGCCGCGCCTTCTATAACGACGCACTCGGCGTGTGGGAGAAATATGTGACCGAATACTTCGGCTACGACAAGGTGCTGCCCATGAACTCGGGCGCCGAAGCCGACGAGACGGGTCTGAAGCTCGCCCGCCGTTGGGGTGTCGTCAAGAAGGGTATCCCGAACGACAAGGTGAAGATCGTGTGCTGCGAAGGCAACTTCCACGGCCGTACCATCACCATCATCACGATGAGTAACGACCCCGAGTCGTATGCCAACTATGGCCCTATGACTCCCGGTTTCATCCGCATCCCTTACAACGACTCCGACGCACTGGAGCAAGTGCTGGCCAAGGAAGGTAAGGAAATCGCTGGTTTCCTGTTGGAGCCCATCCAAGGTGAGGCTGGCGTGTATGTGCCGGATGATGGCTACCTGAAGAAGTGCTACGACATCTGCAAGAAATACAATGTGCTGTTTATGGCTGACGAGGTGCAGTGCGGTATTGCCCGTACGGGTAAGATGCTGGCTTGCGACCACGAAGGCGTGCGCCCCGACATCCTCATCCTGGGCAAAGCCCTCGGTGGCGGTGTGGTGCCGGTGAGTTGCGTCTTGGCCGACGACGACATCATGCTGAACATCAAGCCTGGTGAGCACGGTTCTACCTTCGGTGGCAACCCGATTGCTGCCCGCGTGTCCATCGCCGCCCTTGAGGTCATCAAGGAAGAACATCTGATGGAGAACGCCGAGCGTCTTGGTAAGATCTTCCGCGAGGAAATCAGCAAGATCAAGAGCCCGATGATTGAGAAGGTCCGTGGTAAGGGCTTGCTCAACGCCGTGATCATCAAACCCAAAGACGGCAAGGAAGCTTGGGACGTGTGCCTCAAGATGCGTGACCTCGGCCTGCTGGCCAAGCCCACCCACCAGCACATCATCCGTTTTGCTCCGCCCTTGGTCATCACCGAGGCCGAACTCCGCGAAGCCATCGAAATCATCAAGAAGGCCATTGCCTCGTTCGAATGATTTGATTCATAATCTGTAGAATAGCCCGCCAGAAACCTGGCGGGCTTATTTGAATGTTATGCCGAAACGACTGCTCATCATAACTTTATCTTTTTTGGCCTTCGTATGCACGGGCTGTCACCGTGGGGAGGAGCAGGAGAAGGCTCCTACCTTGCCTTCACTGCATATCACCATGACACCCCTGCAGCTGGATTCCATTTTGGAAAACCACGACAACAAAGTTTCGGCTTACGCCTTGCTCACCGATGCCCAAGGCGACACCTTGTTTGAAGGCGACCTCACTCATATCAAAGCTAGAGGCAACACCTCTTTTAAAGAGAAAAAGAAACCTTTTAACATCAAATTTCCCAAAAAGCAGGCCTTCTTTGGACTTGATAGAGGCAAATCCTTTGTCCTGCTGGCCAATGCCTGCGACGAGAGCTATATCCGCAATGCCATTGCTTTTGACTTGGCTCGAGCCATAGGGATTCATGCCCCACGTTATGCTTATCTGACCCTTTATATCAACGATACATATTGGGGACTTTACCAAATCACCAACAAAATTCATGTGGGCAAGGATGCCCTAGATATTACCGACCTTGACAAGCAGAACGAATGGTTCAATTCGAAACCTTTGGATGAATACGAATGGTATGGTTCTGGAAGAAAAAAAGAGATGGTTTTGCGTAAGGGAATTTTGCTCGACGACGACCCTGACGACATCACTGGCGGCTATCTGATTGACAATACCGGTACTCCTGGTCCATACAACAGAAGTCTCAGCGGATTTGTCTCGAATGCCGAAGACAACATCCGACTCCTTTCTCCGAAATATGCCTCGCCACGAGAGGTGGAGTATATAGCCCAGCGCTATAATGAAATGGAAAGTGCCGTCCTCGCCTCTGACGGAGTATGTCCTGAAACGGGCAGATATTATTCCGAATATCTCGACGTGGAATCCTTCGCCCGCTATTATCTGCTCAATGAGTTGCTATTGAATTGGGATGGCGGTTGGGCAAGTTTTTATATGTATAAGGACATTGATCTCAACGACTCGAAGTTTTATGCCGGTCCTGCATGGGACTTTGATAGAACGCTTGACAATCTCCATTTTCAGAATGCTACAATCGCTTTTCCTAACATGCTGTTCGTGCGTGAAAAAAAAAGTAAAATTGGCCTCTCATGTTCAGGCGGATTGTTTTATTATCTGTTTCAACATGATGATTTCCAACGGGTCGTTGTGGATTGCTATTTGAATGAACTTGGCCCTGTTTGCCATAACTATCTTGAGGAACACCCATTCGACAGCCTTGTCGCCCTGATTTCCGATGAAGCTGACCGCGATAATGCCAAATACAAAAAACGTTATAGTGCCGACTATGCTTCCGCCACAAACCGGGCCACTGATTTTCTGCGCAAGAGAATAGCATTTTTTGATCAGTACTATTCATCAATGGAGGAGGGACACGTGTTGGTTTCTTATGAATGGAAATATCAGAGAAATTGGATGTTCTGCTATCAGTTGGGAGAGCCTGTCAATGCACCGCAATTGGTAAAAGCAGTGTATAATCACGATCCGGTTTACGCGCTGTATTACCCAGGGACTGACTCTCTGGTTCCCGATGGCACCGTATTCCTTACGCCTCAAAAACTGGAGCTGCGTAAGCGTCCGCCTACCGATCATGAGGTGCTGATGCGCCGTATCCAGAAAAAACTTGCGAAGTTAGGCATTGATTTCTGAAAATTTCCTCTACGGCGTCTTCGTATTCCTTTAATGCATTTATCTTTTTGATTTTACGCCAAACCACTTGCGGCTCATCGAAACTGTTCATCATATACGACCACAGTTCCTTCATGCGTCCTAACACCTTCGGGCTGCCACCTGCATGGCGCAGGCGGTCCTCGTAGAGGTCAATGAGGTAGTCGTGCAATCTATGGGTTTTGTCGTCGGGAACGTTCTCGCATTTAATTTGTTCCGCCAAAAACGGATTGGCTAAAATGCCACGTCCCAGCATGAATTCGTTTACGGGCTGAACCTCTTTGCTGATACGTTCGAGAGTCTCCGCCGAAAAAATATCCCCATTATACACTAGCGGCGCATTAATAAAAGGTATTAATGCCTTGAATCTATTCACATCGGCCTCGCCTTTGTACAATTGCTTCCCAATACGTGGGTGAATGATTAATTCGCTCAAAGGAAACTTGTTGAAAATCGGAATGATGGCATCGATTTCCTCAGGGTCGAAATACCCTAATCGACATTTCACACTGAATTTCATATCTCCGATGTGCTCGAAAACGCCTTCCAGCATGGCCTCCACCTTGTCGGGATAGGGCAGGAGACCGCAGCCACGTTTCTTGTTGGCCACCCTTGGGAACGGGCAACCCATGTTTAAGTTGATTTCCTTGTAGCCCAGTTGCTTGCATTGCTTGGCAAAGCGCAAGATCTCCTCTGCGTCGGTGCTGAGAATCTGAGGGGTGAGGGTCTCCACGTCGTTGTAGCGTGGATCAATTTCCTCGCCTTGCAGGTTCTTTGCATGGTCTTCTTTATGTATGCCCGTGAAAAAAGGCGTGTAGAACTTGTCGACACCGCCGAAGTGCCGCTTGAACACGTTGCGGAAGGGCGCATCGGTGATGCCTTGGAAGGGCCCTAACGAAAGCAGCGGCTCGCTCATTTCTTTTTCTTTGTGGTCTTGGCGTTTCTTTTGTTCTTTGCGAGGTCGATCAACGACTTGGCGATCAAGGTGATGAACATCACAAAGGTGAGGTAGACGGCGATGCGGCTGAGATAGTCGCCATGATTGGCGTAGAAGGTCACGCGGGTGTTGGCTTTCAGGGTAGCGCGGATGGCATCGGGTTCCCAATAGTGGGTCTGCTGCAACACGTCGCCGCGTTGGTTGATAAAGCCCGAACGCCCCGTGTTGGCCGAGCGAGCGATACAACGGCGGCTTTCAATAGCACGAAGCTTCGAGAAGTCGAAGTGCTGACGGTAGCCGGGTGTGTGCCCCCACCAGCCGTCGTTAGTGATGACGAAGAGCAGATCGGCGCCTTTCTTACTGAACGAACTGACGTATTCGCCGAAGGCGCTCTCATAGCAGATAGCCGTACCGATCTTATGGTCGCCGAAAGTCATCACTTGGGCTTCAGGGTCGCCCTTCAAGGTGCCGCGAGCGATGCCCATGGTGAGGCTGAAGTTGCGCAGGAAGCCCATCCACTCGGGGATGGCCTCCACCGCTGGCGTGAGCTGCGACTTGTTGCGGTGCTGCATGCCGACGCTGTCGATGAGCAGGGCTGAGTTGTGGCAGTAGTAGTACTTGTCGGTGTCGCCCACCTGCCGCGCCGGGAAGTCGTCTTCCATGCCCTTGGGCACCCATTCGTAGGTGGTGCCACCGATGACAAAGGCCAACTGCGGGAAGCGCCCAACATAATCATGCAGTGTTTTTAGTGCCTTTGCGTCTTTGGTCCTGTCGAGCCAGATGCCTTCTTGTATGGCCGATTCCGAGCTGACGATAAAGCGTGTGTTGGGTGTTATTAAAGGCAGCGATAGATTGATGTTGTTTTCAATGACTTGGTCGTAGAACTTTCGGTCAAACTGCTCGTTCCATGGGTCGCAGTTTTGCTGCACGACGATGACTTCAGTGTCTTCGCCTTGGTCTTCATAGTGCTTATACATCAACTTGCTGACGATGATGGGCACGATAAGTAGGAGCGCCTCGAGGCCGATGCTGATAAGAATCGGTTTCGCTTCTTTCGACCTGAAAAACAGGAGGATATTGGTAATCAGGATGTTGGTCAGCAATATCCACAGCGTGCCGCCTGCCAAGCCTGTGTATTCGTACCACTGCACCCAGCTGACTTGGTGAGAGAACACACCTCCCAAGTTGAGCCACGGCCATTTGATGGACCAGTGATAGGTGAGCATCTCGAAGGCCATCCAGTAGGGGATGAGGAAGAGGTTACCCCATGGGGTGTTGCACACTTTCTTCTTCGTTACGTGGAACAGCCAAAACACGGTGGCCATGAAGATGGCATTGAGAGCCCATGCCATCACTGCAGCAGGTGTGGCGTTCCACACCCACCACGTCGTGGCTGTGTTCCAGAGGAAGAAGGTGAGGAAACTGAGCAAAAACACCTTGCCCCCGTCGCCACGTGCGGCACGGTCTTCGATGAGCAGCAAAGGCACCAATCCGATGAAAATGATTGGCACAATTCCCCATGTGGGCCATGCCGCTGTCAGCAGACCGCCGCTCAATACAGCCAACAAGATGTTGCGAAGCTTCTGTCCTCGGGCAAGCCCTTGAGTATGTCGTCGCTGAGCGTGGTCGGAGCGTCGAAGGTCCGCTTTTCCATTCTTCCCTTTCTTTTTGTCCATAAGTTTTTCAAAATTTCGGGCAAAGGTACGTTTTTTTTTGCCTATCTTTGCACAAAATTTTGTCCGATGAAAAAAGTGTATCAAGTCGCAGGTCATAAGTTTGCGGTCGTTATGCCAGATGGCGATAGGGCCTGGGCTGAAATGGAGAAGTATGAGCCTTTTCTCACCAGCGATACTGGTAACTATATTTTTACCGCCGAGCTGATTAATGAAATGCCCGACACTTCGAGCAAGCAACTTGTGGTGGTGGGCAACCAAGGTAAGGATATGGCTCGCTCCGAGTTGTACGATTGGGAAGGGAAGTGGTTGCTTGAGATAGCGCCTCTTTTGGATGCCCCGGTAAGGGTGATGATGATTGCCGACAAGGGTTTCACCACTGCACAGTTCCGTGTTCTGGGAAGCTGGTCTTTCTCAGTCAATTCCGTGTTGATGTTGTTGTATGCTTTCTCGACGGCCCACAAGGATACCCTCCTAATACATGCGTCGGTAACGATGAATAATGGCCGTGGATATCTCTTCTTGGGCAAGAGTGGCACGGGCAAGAGCACCCACAGCCAGTTATGGATTGATAATATTGAAGGATGTGAACTGCTGAATGACGACAACCCTGCGTTGCGTGTGTTGGATGATGGAGAAGTGCGCGTATACGGTTCGCCATGGAGCGGGAAGACGCACTGCTATCGCAACATTGACGTTCCTGTGGGCGCTATCGTTGACTTGCATCAGGCCAAGAAGAATGTTATCCGACGATTGTCCATCGCCGAGGCATACGCGTCCATTTTTGTGTCTTTCTCGGGCTACAGGTTTATGAAGGACATGGCCAATGGGTTGCATGCCACGAACGAAAAAATTGTTATGACGGTCCCCTGCTTCTCCTTGGATTGCCTGCCTAATGCCGAGGCTGCATGGGTGTGTTATCAAGCGGTGACGCACTGATGGAAAAGGTAGTCCTGCCCAACGAAGTGCTGCTCGACGAGGTGGCTCGTTTCCTGGCAGAAGGCCGCGATGTGGTGTTGCCACCTAAAGGTCGAAGCATGCTCCCTTTCATCAGGGAGGGACGGCATACGGTGAGGTTGCACAAGATGGACAAGGTGGACAAGGGTGACATCGTGTTGGCCCATTATGGAGAATCGTTTGTCATGCACCGTGTCATCGCAGTTGAGGGAGATGTGGTTACATTGATGGGCGATGGTAACTTGACAGGCACCGAGCGAGTAGGCATTTCCGATGTGTGTGGCACCGTGATAGAGATCATTGATCGCAATGGTCGTTCCCGCAAACCCTCTAAAGGTCGTCTCTGGCGCAAACTGCTCCCCGTCAGGAAATACCTACTCAAGGTATATAGAAAATGGAATAAATGGTTTTGTAAACAATAGTAAATTAATTAGGTATGAAAACAAGAAAAGGCTACACACTGCGCTCCCTAGGCAAGGAGTTTATCCTTGTCGCCGATGGCCTCGAGGCTGTCGACTTCAGTCGCATGATTTCGATGAATGAATCGGCAGCTTTCCTTTGGAAGGAGGTCGAGGACAAGGACTTCGAAGCAGAGACCTTGGTAAACCTTCTGATGGAAGAGTATGGCATTGACCACGAGGTGGCTGAACATGATGTCAAATCGTTATTGGAGACTTGGAACACCGCCAACATCATTGAATGACTAATTCATCCGAAAGGACTTAATAAAGGTATATTAATTAATAAGGTGTATGCTGGCTGCCGAATCTCAATATTTTGCCTTGCTGAGAGCTGCCCTTTGGGACAGGCCCGTCGACGTTGATGGCGACATTGATTGGGATAGCGTCATGCAGCTGGCTAAACATCATGCTACTCATGCATTGCTGTGTGGTGTGGCATCTCAGATGACAGGAAACAATCGACCTTCCGATGCCTTGGTTGGCAAGATGCAGGTCACCATGCGCAACAACTTGCTGTTGCACATGCAGCTGAAAAGCATTTTGGTGCCAGCAGTCAATCTTTTGCGCGAGCACAACATCGAACCTGTGCTGCTCAAAGGTTTCGGGTTGGCTATGCTTTATCCCAATCCCAATCTGAGGCAGTTTGGCGATATAGACCTCTTCGTCGGTCTCGACAATTTCCATGAGGCCTGCAAGCTCCTGCGTACCCTGCCAGGTTCCTACAATTGGGGTGAGGAAGAGGATTCCGGTCATCACTACAACATCGAGTTCGGGCCCTATCCCATGGAGGTGCATCGTGTCAGTGCCGAAGTGACAGGCGCAAAGGAAGCAGCCATTTATCTGCCCATCGAACACGAAGGATTGGTTGAACAGGCCCGCCGTGTTGACCTCGACGGCTTCGACATCACTGTCCCGTCAATTGAGTTTCAGGTGTTTTTCACCTTCTATCACGCATGGCATCATTTTTTGACCAGCGGTGTGGGCTGGCGACAGGTATCCGACGTGGCTGTTGCACTCCATGCCTTTCACGAACAACTTGACCGCGACAAACTGTACCGATGGCTCGATTCGATGCACTTGATGGAGCCTTGGCAGACCTTTGGGTGGCTGATGGTGAACCTCTTGGAGCTCCCTGAAACGGAAATGCCCTTCTATAGCGCCAAGAAAAAGCGCAGGGCTCATCGGCTCTTCCGTCGGATTATGCGCGAGGGCAACTTCAAGCGAAATAGCAACTTCAAGCGAAAAGCCCCCAAACGTCGTGTCTGGCACAAGGTACACGCTTTCATCGGCATCTTCGTCGATTTCTTTTACCGCGCCCATGTGTTTCCTTCGGTGGCTCTCAGAGAGCTGAAAGCCGCTTTGGGAGAGGCATTCGCCAAAGTAAGAAAGGCCAAATAGCCCATGTTTCAAAAAAAATAAAAAAAAATGAATTTTTTTCTTGATGAATGAAATAATTGTGTATTTTTGCCGCGTCAAAGAGTATGAAAAGGAAACAACGAAAACAACAAACAACTAATAATAATAACAATTAAAACCTAACAAAAATGAAAAAGATGAACAAAATGTACGAAGCTCCTAAAGCAGAAGTGATCGAAATCAATGTGAACCGTGCTTTCATGCAAACGGGACAAACTTCAAGCCCGACTGATGTTATTAATGATAGCAGCTTATAATGTTAGCAGCTTATAAACAATTGTAAAACCCTAAGACCAAGGAGAATAATGAACAAGATTCTTAAAGGTATTTGCATGGTGGCTTTGGTGGCCTTGGCTTTCACCTCATGCAATAAGAAAGAAAACAACGCTGAGTCGTTCTATGGCACTGTCGGCGATTTTACCGTCGAAAGTGATGACATGGATAAGGCTTATATCAACGGTGCTATGCTTTTCGAAGCTGGCGATGAGGTGATGATGTATAACATCGACAATACCAACGCAGCCAACTCGGTATATGGTATGTATACCTCAAACAGCACTGGCGCTACGGTGCAATTCACCTATCAGAATGGTCCTATTGCCAACAACGGCAACAAGATGGATGCTTTCTTCGCTTTCTATCCTGGCGGCATTGTCGATAACAGCGATCTCGCTAATGAAAACAGAGCTATCTTCTCGATTAGCAAGGTGCAGACGTACCGTGAAGTCAACAACATGTCTGTGTTGCCTGCCAACAGCATGGCTATGGCTTCAAGGGACAATACCCATTCCACTATTGAGGGTGCTTCCTTCAAGTTCCAGAACATCATGGGTGTTCTCTGCCTTAAGCTGACGAGCGCCAGTGGTAAGACTGTCAGAAGCATGACCGTGACTGACCCTGTCCGTCCTATCACGGGTGATGTCCACCTGAAGATTCACAAGGTTGATCCTAACACTCTGACTTCGTTGATCAACACCTACAATCCTGACGAAGAAGCTTTCTTGGCCAACCTGTCAGCCTATGTCCAAGAAGCTGGCTATTACGTTGACGGTGCCAATAAGGATAATACCATCAGCCTCAACTGTGGCAATGGTGTGAAGCTGAACAACAGTAAAGCCAAGGAATTCTACATCTGCGTGGTCCCGGCTGCCTTCTATAAGGGCTTCAGCATCGAGGTGAACTTCACCGATAACACCCATGCTGTGATTACGACCAACAAGAACAAGATGGTCAAGCCTGGTGTTATCAGGAACTTTAGCCTGCCCATCGATAGCTACATCATCGACTAATTGCAGGATTAGAAAATGTTTAAAAAAGCACTTCTCAATAGGGAGGTGCTTTTTTTGTTTTGGTGTCTGTGGAGACTGTTACGTCGTGGCATTCTATTAAGAGTCGAATCTTGGTAGCAAACGACGTACAAATAGAAACAAAAAAAGAGACGCAAGAAATGCGTCTCTACAAGGTGTGGTACCGACGGGAATCGAACCAGTGACACGAGGATTTTCAGTCCTCTGCTCTACCAACTGAGCTACGGTACCTCCGTTTTGTGGCTGCAAAAATACGACTTTTTTCTTTCTTGACAAGAAAAAATCTTTAAAAACAACATTTTTTTTGTTTTTCAAATTCTTTTCAATTGATTATCAGTAAAATAACAAGCCTTGATGATAAAATAGGCAATAAATACTTGCTCAACGAGTTAAAAAATCGGATATTTGCACGCTCAATCGAGTGTGCAACGCGATTGTATTGAAATATGAGAATATCATTTTTGAAAAGAATCTTGGTGGTTTCGCTTCTGGCTTGCCTCGGTTTTTCCGCCTTTGGCCAAGCCGATGTTGATTCGCCCTATTCCCTGTTCGGTCTCGGTCAGGTGAGAGAGAAGTCGATGAATAGCAGACTGCAAGGTATGGGTAGCGTGGCCAACGCCATGTTCGACAAGGGTATGATTAATGTCGAGAACCCTGCCTCTTATGCCAAGATTGACTCTTTGGCATTCCTCTTCGATGCTGGGTGCTATTTCAAGTCGTCGACTTTCAGCACATCTAACCTTTCGGAACAGGCAAGCAATGCTTCGTTTGACTATGTCGCGATGGCCTTTGGCCTCACATCTTGGTGGAAAATGTCGCTTGGCGTGCAGCCATACAGCACCTCGGGCTACACCATGCTTGTCGGTAAGAACTTGCCTGACATTGGCTATACCACCACGCGGTTCAAGGGCAAGGGCGGCCTCAACCAGGCCTTTGTGGGTACCGCTTTCAAGATCGGTGACCACGTCTCGTTGGGCGCCAACGGTTATTATGTCTTTGGCGACACCCAAAGCGAGACCACACTATACTTTCCCGATTCGTCCTACTACATCGGAACACGCCGTAGTGTCGACGTGATGGTGAAGTCATTTATGGTCGACTATGGCCTGCTCTACGATACTGGTCTTGGCGACGACATGCACCTTAGTCTAGGCCTCACCTATCAGCAAAGCCTCAATTTGAAAGGCAATCAAACCCTGTTTATCCGCTCCATTGAAGAAGATATCGACACAGAGGTGGAATATGTCATCGACACGGTTGCCTACAAGACATCCGATGCCAAGATGACTTTGCCTCAGGGAATAGGTTTCGGTGTGGCATTGCGGAAGAACGAACGCTGGACTATTGGCGCCGATTTCAACTGGACGCAATGGTCGAAGTTTGCCCGTCAGGGCGATGTGGCAGGTCTTTCCGACTCTTGGAGCTTGTCGGCAGGGGCCGAGTTTACTCCTCGCCACACCTCCATCAGCGGTTATTTCTCGCGTGCGACCTATCGTTTGGGCGGCTTTTACGAGAAAGGCTTTGTGCGTCTGCCTGGCAACGACGGTATTGACTATAATATTAATAAGGTGGGGCTCACGGCAGGAATGTCGTTCCCGCTGCCACGCACCCTTTCCAAGATCAATCTCGCTGTGGAAGTCGGACAATACGGCACCCACAAAGGCGGTCTCATACAAGAACGCTATGCCAAGATGGACGTTGGAATTTCGGTGTTTGAGCATTGGTTCATGAAACGGAAATACAAATAACGAAGACCGCGAAACCGTTTTGGAACGATATTTGAAAGAGGAACAAAACAAGTCGAACAATTAAAAATACGAAGCGATGAAAACGAAGAAATTAATCATGATTGCCGTTGCATTAGGAATGGCAATGAGCGTAACCGCCCAAGAGGCATCGGAGTCGAAATATGGCGCCGACAGCGTGGCCTGCGTCACCAACCTCTCCATCTACGGCGAGGCCTACAAACAGTGGGAGGCAGCCAAGTTTGCCCCTGAGTCCATCAGTATGGAAATGGTCAAGGCCTGGCGTGAGGTGTTCCTCAACTGCCCGCGCTCCAGCCAGCTCATCTACACGAGAGGTGAGAAGATCATGGACTACTTCATCCGCACCAACCCGAAGGACAAAGACGCTTACATCGACACCATCTGCATGATGATGGACAACCGTGCCAAGTACTTCCCGACCGATCCTAAGACGGGCGCCTCGCAAGTGGCGAGCATCTTAGGAAGGAAAGGCCTCCTCATTTACACCTACAACAAGAACCGTTATGAAGAAGCCTACAACATCTTGAAGGATGCCGTGGCTCTTGATCCCTCACAGTTGCAAGGTGCTTACATTGACGCCTACTTCAAGGCCACCATCGACATGGTGAATAACAATAAGGCTGAGAAGATGACCGTCATCAACGTCTATCAGGAGCTTTCGGAAGTGGTCGACAACAATATCTCGGCACTGGCCGAAACCGAAGCCGAACTGGTGGCCGCCAAGGAAGAAGCCGAAGCTACGGAAGATGCTGATGCCGTGGCCGGATTCGACAAGCAGCTTGAGAAGAACGAGAAGACCATCAACATCAACAAGGGTGTGAAGAGTAACCTCGACAACTTGTTCCAGCCCTATGCTTCGTGCGAAGACCTGATCAAGGTGTTCAGCGCCAAGATGAAAGAGACGCCCGACGATGTGGTGCTCCTCAAGCGCATCACCACCATTCTGGATAAGAAGGACTGCACTGACTCGAAGCTCTTCTTGGATGCTGCTGTCAAGCTCAATGAGCTGGAGCCCAGCCCCGAGGCTTCCTACAGCTTGGGTGTCAAGTTCTTCAAGGACAGAAAGTGGAGCGATGCTGCCACCTTCTTCGAGCAAGCCACGAAGACCGACAACAACGACCGTAAGTATCGTGCCTACCGTAACTTGGGTATGTGCTACCAGAACATGGGCAGCATGGGTCGTGCTCGCGATATCTTCAAAAGAGCTGCCCAGGTTGACCCGACCAACGGTGAGCCTTACATCCTCATCGGTCTGCTCTATGCCGAAAGCGCCAAGCAGTTTAGCGGCGAAATCGAAAGCAGAGCCGTCTACTGGGCCGCTGTCGACAAGTTCGTGAAGGCCAAGAACATGGATCCTTCGGTGGCAAGCCGCGCCAACAGCTACATCGCGACCTATTCACAGTACTTCCCGGAGATGCAGAAGATCTTCTTCAACGACTATAGCGAAGGACAGACCTTCCATGTGGGTGGCTGGATCAATGAGACGACCACCATCAGAGCCAAGAAGTAATTGAAACGCCTATTAAAAATAGGACTGACACTCAACATCACAGCCTTCATGGCTGTGATGTTGTTTTCGTGTTCGAACCCAGATGCTCTTATCCAAGCCATGGGATCGGACGACACGCTGTCGGGCATCATCGCCGATAGCGTGACTTTCTATCGCAGTGACTCGGGCATTGTCAGCCTTGAGCTCCACACCCCACGCATGGTGCGCTGGGAGAGCGACGACGACGTCATGGAGTTCCCATTAGGATTTGATGTCTACATGTATGACCATCAGAAAAAGACCACTGAGATTCATGCCGACTATGGCAAGAGCTACGGAGCAAAAGGCTTGCTTGAAGCACATGGCAACGTTGTGGTGCAAAACTTCGGCAGCGACGAGACGATGTATTCCGACAAAATGTTCTGGTATCAGGACCTGAAGATGATCTATACTCGCTCGCATGTCAGAATCGTTACACCCGACAAGCAGATTGAGGCTGACAGCCTCGAGGCACGTGAGGATTTCTCGGAGTACACCATGTATTCGGGTAGCGCCCTTTTGGATGTCGATGAGGAGGAATAAGTCATGAGCCACTGGATTGTCGTTGTCGTCACCTTGTTTTTCTCGGCCCTCTGTTCCGGCCTTGAGATTGCATTCAATAGCATCAATCGGCTGCAGCTTGAGGTGGAGCTTACTAAAAACTCGTTCTCGGCCAAAATCATCAGGCTGTTTTTCAAGAACCAGTCGCGCTTCATCACGTCGTTGCTTTTGGGCAACAACATTGCCCTCATCATCTACAGTATGAGCATGTCGCAGATCTTGGATGCGCCTGTCAACCACTGGCTGCTGGCCATCTCGTTCGACAACGATTTCATGGTGCTGCTGGTCAAGACCATTCTCGCCACTTTACTTGTGCTTTTGGTGGGCGAGTTTCTGCCCAAGATGCTGTTCCATATCAATCCCAATGCCATCCTGTCGTTCTTTGCTCTGCCTGCGTTCGTGTGCTATTGCCTGCTCTATCCTTTTATTTTGGTCTACACGGGCATCTCCGAGTTTATCATCCGTTATGTGTTGCGCCTGAAGGTCGACAGGCAGGAATACAAGTTCAGCACGGTTGACCTGAACGACTACATCGCGGAATATGCCGACCCCGAGGAGGCCGATGAGGATATGCAGCAGGAGATACAACTCTTCCAAAACGTGATGGAGTTTCGTTCGGTGAAACTCCGCGAGTGTATGGCTCCGCGCAACGAAATTGAGTCGGTGAAGCTGACCGACACAATTGAGGCCGTGAAGGCCCGTTTTGAGGAGACCAAACACTCGAAACTCATCGTGACGGGCGAGGGTATCGACGATATCGTGGGCTATATCCATCTCAACGATGTGGTGCGTGCCATCGCCGAACACCTTGACGTGACCATGGACGACTTGGTGCGTACCATCGATTTTTTCCCCGAAACTTATACCGCTGACCGTTTGTTGAAACACTTCATCCAAAAGCGGCAAGGAATTGCTGCCGTCGTTGACGAGTTTGGTGGCACCGCCGGCATCGTCTCCATGGAAGACGTGGTCGAGGAAATCTTTGGCGAGATAGACGACGAGTACGACGTGGAGGATGAGGTTGAGAAAACCATCGACGACCACACCTTCGTCTTTTCGGCCCGTCTCGAAATCGACTATCTCAACGACACCTATAAGCTCGACCTGCCTGTCAGCGACGATTATGAGACCCTTGCCGGCATGATTCTCCATTATTGCGAGAGCATTCCTGGGGTTGGCGAGGTGCTTGAAATAGGCAATTATCGGGTCAAAATCCTCAAGGCATCCCACATAAAACTGGACGAAGTGGAATTGCAAATCAATACTAAATAGTTGATTTTCAATTCAATATAGTAAGTTGGAACAAGGGGTGGATAGGGGTAAAAAATAAAAATGGTACATTTGTCTTAACACGTCGAAATCTTTACTAAATTTGCACGCTCAAATTTGAAGTTTAATAATCAATAGAAAATAGTATTATGGCAGCAATTGAAAAAATCAGAAGACACTCCGGATTGCTTATTGCAATCATCGGTATCGCTTTGTTAGCGTTCGTCTTGCAAGACCTTTTCTCAAGTCAAGGAAGAAACTCGAGCGGCCCCAAGATTGCGGTCGTTGACGGTGACGAAATCCTGGTGAGAGACTTTGAACAACTCAAAGACAAGAGCCTTGAACAAAGACGGTCTTCATCGAGCACGGGCAATCTCTCTTCCGCTGAGACCTACAGTATCTACAATAATACGTTGGAAGAGATGATCAAGAAGAACATTATGACCAAGGAATATGAAGCCTCTGGTATGGGCATTACCGACAAGGAGCTTCTCGACCAAATGACGGGTGACCATCCGCATGAGTGGGTGGTGCAGAGCTTCGGAGGCGAGAATTTCGACAAGCAACAGGTGACTGAGTATTTGCAAAACCTTGGCGATCTTCCGGCCGAATATTATGACCGTTGGCTCGATTTCGAAAATGCGGTAAGAGACAACCGCTTAGAGACCAAGTTTGAGAACCTGGTGAAAGCTTCCTATTTTCTTCCCACGGTTTTGGCCCAGAAGTATTATGAGAACAAGAACATGAAAGCCTCGGCTGATGTCATTGCCTTACGTTATGCCTCCATCCCGGATTCGACTGTGACTGTGACTGATGCCGACAACAAGGCCTTCTATGAGGAGAATAAGTCACGTTATGAGACTGACGAACGCCGCGATATTGAATATGTCGTCTTCGAAATCAAGCCTTCGTTGGAAGACCGTCAGGAAGCCCTGAAGTTCGTGCAAGACCTTAAGGCCGACTTCACCAACGCACAAGATGTGGAAAGCTTTGTCAAGGCCAATTCCGACAAGCGTTACGACAGTACTTGGGTGGGCCGCAAGGATGTGTCAGAGCTGGTGGAGCAATTCGCCTTCGATGGCGGCAATGCCGTGGGTGCTGTGTATGGTCCCTATGAAGATGCCGAAGCTTTCAACCTGGCTCGTATCGTCGACCTTCAAAATCGTCCCGACTCGCTGAAAGCCAGCCATATCCTGATTGGCTACAAGGGCGCATACGCTAGCCAAGACACCATCAGCAAGGAAGAAGCCGAAGCAAAGGCCAACGAACTGCTGGCCCAGCTGAAGGCCGCCAAGAACAACGACGAGCTGTTTGCCGAAATGGCCGCCCAATACAACGCCGACGCTACTAAGGACAAAGGTGGCGACCTCGATTGGTTTACCGATGGTGCCATGGTGCCTCAGTTCAACGAATATGTCATCAATAACCCTGTTGGTTCGTTGGGTATCGTTGAAACCCCGTTTGGCTATCATGTCGTGAAGGTCACAGGCAAGACTCAGCCTCAACCCAAGGCTCGTCTGGCTTATCTGACACACGACATCAACTATAGCAACAAGACTTATCAGAATGTTTTTGCAGAGGCCAACAAATTCGTGTCGGAGAACAGGACTTACGAGCAATTCAACAAAGCTATCGAAGACCAAGGTCTCACCAAGCGTACCATGCCGAGAATGAACAAGTCTACCTACCAGATCACTGGCATCGAGAACCCGCGCGAGATTGTCCGCTGGGCCTTCGATGGCAAGACCAAGAAGGGCGACATCTCTAACAAGGTGTTCGAAATGGACAATATGTTTGTGGTGGCCGCTTTGACGGGTGTCGTCGATGAGGGTTATGCTCCGTTAGACGTCGTCGCCGAGCAGTCGAAATATCAGATTCTCAACAAGAAGAAAGGTGAAATAGCTGTTGAGAAGATGAAGGCTTGCGGCAACGACGTGAACAGAATGGTTAACGAGCTTGGCGCTGAGTCGACTACGGTGAGCGATATCGCCCTTGATGCGCGCGTGTTGGGTAACTTCGGTGTTGAAGCCGATATTGTTGGTACGCTTCTCGGCATGAAGGAAGGTCAAGAGGTTGGTCCCATTGCGGGCAACACCAGTGCCTTCATCATTAAGAACGTGAGATTCACGCAGCCTGCTGCTACTACCGACTATAGCGATATCATCAGAGAAAAGACCAGCCAGTTCTCTAACAAGGTGATAGGTGGTGGTGTCTACAACGCCTTGAGAAACAACGCCAAGATCAAGGACAATAGAACTGAAGTTTATTAATAGTAACAAAGTATAATTGTTTTCATGGTAGAAAAAGGGTGTGTCACCAAAAGTGGCCACCCTTTTTTGTGGGATTTCATACTAACGGTGACTTTTCTCCGTTGTTTTAAACACATAAGAAGTATAACCAAATCATATATCAGATATGAAAAAACTGAAATGCTTATTGTTTGTTGCAGCCGTGGCTTTGTCGCTCGTCGGTTGCCAGAAGGCCGTTGAGGTATCGTTCGACGGCACAGAACATGAAATAGAGGCGCAAGGCGGTGCTGTCGAGGTCGCTCTGAAGTCGAATGGCGAATGGACGTTGGTATCGTCAGCCGAGTGGCTCACCGTGACTCCCATGTCGGGAAACGGAGATGCAATGTTGACTCTTACTGCCGAGGCCAATACCACGAATGAATCCAGGTCAGCCGAAATCACAGCTTCCACCGAGGATAATACTGCTTTGTTGACTGTGACTCAACAGGCCGTTCAATACTATGTCAACCTTACCCCAAGAGAGGTTACATGTCCTGAAGAAGGGGGCGAGTTCGTTATCCAGGTATCATCGAATGTCGACTGGTTTGTGGCCGCACCGCAGTGGATCACTAGTTCTGTCATGCAAGGTTCCAACGATGCCACATTGACTTTGACGGTGAATCCCATCATTGGTGATGTTGGTGAGTCGCGCGAAGCAGAGGTTTTTATTGGTAATCTTCTCGCTTCCGACAAGGTGCATGTTGTGCAGACGACCGAACCTGTTTTGGGCATCGAAATATCACCTGTGAGCCTTAGGATGGTTTGCACGGGCGAGACGAAAACCGTTGTTGTTACTACCGAAGATAGTTGGACAGCATTGACATCGGCTGAATGGCTTACCTTGAGCCAAAGTGAAGGCCAAGGCAATGCCGAGGTCGGAGTGACTGCAAATGAGAATCCTGAGTATATCGACCGTGAAGCAATTGTCACTTTCATCACGGCCGGGGGAATTCAGAATACACTCTTTGTGAGACAGGAAGCTTCGCCTGACCCACATTTCTTGGAGGCTTCTCCGCTGTCGTTCCAATTTGGGAAGGAAGGTGGTGAAGCTAGCATTACCATCGGTTGCGATACCGACTGGTTGTTTGACTTGGATTGCGACTGGCTGTCGGTGTCGCAGCTGGCAGGAACAGGCAACGCAATCGTTACTTTGACCGCTGAACCCAATATGCTGATGGAACCGAGAACGTATGAGTTTCATGTCAAGTCAGGTGATTTGTATTATGAGTTCACTGTGGTTCAGGAGGCTGGCGACGAACCTGTTGTAGCCGATTTCATGGCCGATACACTGTCGATTTCCTATGTGGGAGGCTTACTGCATGTGGAGTTGACGTCAAACACTGCTTGGACGCTTGAGGCGAGCGACTGGATTACCTTGATTACCTCCTCGGGTGAGGGCGATGCTGCGTTTGATATTGTTGTCGACAGCAATACAAATCCTGAAGAGCGCATAGGCTTTGTGAATGTAAAACATGGTAGCCAATTGCTCGATGTCCTTGTCGTCGTTCAGGAGGGGAGGGAGAATATCTTGGAAGTCAGTGTTTCCGAGCTGGATGTTCGTCCCGAAGGCGGTGAGTTTACGGTGCATGTGACCGCAAACCAATCGTGGGCAGTGACCATCGATGTTGATTGGATTCGTTGCGACATGACGAGTGGCTATGGCAATAAAGATATTGTCATCACAGTGAACCCGTTGAACGGCTTGCTGCCTCGAACAGGCCGAATTAAGTTCGGAGGGTCGTACGGATCGCAGGCAATCATCACCGTCAATCAACACTAAACGAAAAAAGGAGAGCTTCTGCTCTCCTTTTTATTTGGTTATTTGTGATCTAGCTTTTAGAATCCCGTGCCGAACCAGTACCAGAACTTGTTTTCCATCTCTTTCCATGCTTGGCGCGTGGATGCGGCGAAGTCGGAGGTATATTGGTTGAGTGTCGCGGTGGCTTCTTTCTTTTTGCCTTCGGCGATAAGGGCCTTGGCGCGGCTTTCGACGGCGGGGATCTCGTCGAAGGCTTTCTGCTCAAAGCGGTTGGCGGTGCCTAAGAGCGTCTCCTTGGTGCGGCCCCATTGCACGGTGGCCAGCTTGTTGGCCTTACGGTAGTGCCATATCCAGGCCTCCTCTCGGTAGCGCAACTGTCCACATTTGTCAAAGCCTTCGGGCAGTGTGGTGGAGCCTGAGAAGATGGGGATGCGTGGGCTCTGCCCCGGGTTGTCGCAGGCCATCCAGCAGATGGCTCCGATCTCGTCGGGCATCCAGCTACGGCATTGGATGATATGATGGTAGCTGCTCCAGGCCACCGCTACGGTGCGCTGGAAATTGATGGTGCCGGGGGCGAGGTAATTAATCGTGTTCATCATAGCACTGCCAACCCAAGGATTGGCCACGGGGCTGACGATGGTGTCGTCGACTACAGTGCCGTCGTCGAGGCGTTTCTTGGTCACCATCTTCACGTTGCGCGTCATGTCCATGTCGGTACCTTCGTAGGTGCTTCGGAAGAGTTCCATCACCTTGCGCACGTCGACGTTCTCGTCGGGTTTCACCGAGAAGGGTAGTTCGGGCATGTCGCGGTTGAAGTTTTGTGAAGGCGCCAGCTGACTGAGGATGAAGAACTCGCGGTCGCTGTAGTTCTTGCCGCCGCCGTAGGAGGCACGGAAAGCCTTCCAGAAGATGAAGTCGCCTTGGCCATCCCACAGTCCATATTTCTTCGCCACGGCCTCGCAGTTGTCGGAGCAATAGAAGTCCTTGCTTTTGCGCTCCAGCTTGCCTATGCGAGCGATATTGGCCGAAACGCCCACCTCGTCGTCAGGGATACGTTTGGCTGCCCACACACCACCGATTTTGTCGGGGCCTTCGCCGAGGATTTCCATCTGCCACACCTCGTTTTTGTCAGCGATGGTGATGCACTCGCCGCCGTCGCCATATCCATATTCTTTCACTAGCTTGCCGATGAGTTGGATGGCATCGCGGGCGTTGTCGCAGCGCATCAAGGCCAGGCGCTCCAGCTCCTCGATCATGAACATGCCTTTATGGTTGACCAAGGTGTCGGGGCCCGAGAAGGTGGTCTCGCCTATGGCTAACTGTTTCTCGTTGAGGCAGGGATAGGCAGTGTTTAGATAAGCGTAGGTATGGGCCACCTGTGGAATCTCGCCGACCAGTTCCACCTTGCGGTTGTCGAAGGGGTCTTCGGTGTGCATGGTGCCTTTGTA
>CAMYYV010000019.1 GCA_947303625.1 uncultured Bacteroidales bacterium
TGGACATTTTCGAAAGAATATCAAAGGATTCCGGTGGCCCGATCGGGCAATACCGTGAACGCGCTGACGGTTATTTCGCTTTCCCGCGTCTGGAAGGCGAGCTGGGACCGCGCATGACCTTCAACGGCAGGGAGGTGCTCTGCTGGAGTTTGAACAACTATCTGGGCTTGGCCAACCACCCCGAGATTCGTCGCGTGGATGCCGAAGCCGCCGCCAAATACGGCCTCGCCGCTCCTATGGGCGCCCGTATGATGACGGGTCACACCCGCATGCACGAGCATTTCGAGCATGAGCTGGCTGACTTCGAGAAGAAGGAAGCTGCTTATCTGTTCAACTTCGGCTATCAGGGCATCGTGTCGACCATCGACACCCTGACCAGCCCCCATGATGTCATTGTCTACGACAACGAGGCTCATGCTTGTCTGCTTGACGGCATCCGCTTGCACATCGGCAACAAGTACAAGTACCGCCATAACAACATGGAAGATCTCGAGAAAAAGCTGAAGGTCGCCACGGAGGTGGTGGCCAAGACGGGTGGCGGTATCCTCGTCATCACCGAGGGTGTGTATGGCATGACGGGCGCTTTGGGAGACCTCGCCGGCATCGTGGCCCTGAAGAAGAAATACAGCTTCCGTATCCTCATCGACGACGCCCACGGCTTCGGCGTGATGGGCCCGACGGGTCGTGGTACCTCCGAGCACTTCGGTGTGATGGACGACATCGATATCTACATTGGTGCCTACGCCAAGGCCATGGCCATCATCGGTGGCTTTGTAGCGGGTCCGAAGTATGTGATTGAGTACCTGCGTTATAACATGCGTTCGCAGATGTATGCCAAGAGCCTGCCGCTGGCCATCGTGGAAGGCTGTGAAAAGCGTCTGGAGATCATCCGCAGCGCCGAGGGCGACGCCCTGCGCAAGCAGTTGTGGACGGTGACCCGTGCCTTGCAGAAGGGCTTCCGCGACCTGGGCTTCGACATCGGTCCCGCCGAGGCTTGCGTGACGCCGGTGCACGTGTTGGGCGACGTGGTGCAGGCCACCAATATTGCCATGGACCTGCGCGAGAACTACAGGATCTTCTGCTCGGTCATCACCTATCCCGTCATTCCCAAGGGCATGATTATCTTCCGCATCATCCCGACGGCGGCCCATACCATGGACGACGTCAACTATACTTTGAATGCCTTCAAAGAAGTCAAAGAGAAGCTCGATAAAGGCTTTTATGATGGCACTGAAGTCCCGAATATGAGGATTGAATGATCACCTTGAAGCGTGGACAGAGCGGCAGAAATGCCGCTCTTTTTTTGCTTATTCCAATATTATCCCTATCTTTGCACTTTCATATAATAAGATAATCACAAAAATAGGATAATATGATACTCGTGAAACAAGCCGGTGTCTACGTCAATATCTTGAATTGCCGGCTCAAGAAACACCTCGCCGAGGTGTTCAAGAAGAACGGCGTCAACTTGACGGCGGAACAATACCTCGTCATGGACACCTTATGGAACGAAGGCACGCTTACCCAGCAGGCCATCGCCTTTATCATTCAGAAAGATAAGAACTCGGTGACCCAGTTTATCGACAACTTGGAGAAGAAAGGCCTTGTCACTCGCTCGGTGGCCAAGGAAGACCGTCGTGTCAACAACATCGTGGTCACGCCCCAAGGCATGGCACTCAAGGACTCCACCAAGCAGTTGGCCATCGACACAATGAACCAGGCCTTGGAGGGCATCCCGGAAGAGGATATCCAGACTTTTGTCAGCGTGCTGAAAAAGGTGTGTGCCAACATCAGCGACTTCGATTTGGCATAAAAATTGGATACTATTATCCCGTTTAATCCGTTGAATCACTATCTTTGCAAATTCTAATCATCGATGAATATGAACAAAACCATTAAGTTTTTATTGGCCTTGCTTGTAGTGGCGCTGCTGTTGCCTGCCTGCAACAAAGGTCCTGGCGAGGGCGGCACGGGTACGGTGCAGGGCTTCGTGAAACTCGTCCACCATCCCGATGACGACTATACCTTGACACCTGATACGATGGTCGCCGCCAAGACTGATGTCTTCATCATCTATGGCGATGAGGCCTACTATGGCGACGACGCCGAGACCAACGCCAACGGCATGTACCAGTTTGAGTATCTCCGTCCTGGCGACTATACCGTGTTTGCCTATTCCACTTTGCCTTCGGGCGAGAAGGTGGCGGTGAGCGAGGCTGTCAATCTCAGCCGTGGCGCTGTGGTTCAAGTGCCGACGCTCTACATTCACGACGGCAAGGCATATGGCACCTCCATCGTGAAAGGCCGCGTGCATGCCGCCTACTATCATAACGGCAGCTACCGTGGCGAAGGATGGGCCTGCGAGCATCGCGTTTACATTCGTCGTGTGGGCGATGACATCTCCTTCGACGACACCCGCGTGGGTCCCGACGGTTATTTCGCATTTCAGAAACTGCAACCTGGCGAATATGAGGTCTATACGGTAACCCAGGACTTCAACGAGGTGCCTGAATTTGTCTTCCAGGCCATCACGGTGGAGGAGGCAGGGCAAATCTATGAGATTGCGGAACAGTTTGAAATTATTATTAATGTATAAAACAGAATAGGCTTCGGGTCTCTGACAATAGGCCATTAGCTATTAGCCATTAGCTGTTAGCATATGAGCTGTCGAGCTAATGGCTAACGGCTAAAAGCTAAAAGCCAAATGAGCTAACAGCTAGATGCCAGAGACCAGAAGCAAAACAATAAATTTTGAAATCAGACATAACCTATCTAAATATGAAGAGACTATTGATAGCATTGGCTTTGATGACCCTCAGCGTCGGTTGCTTCGCGCAGTCGGTCTCCGACGCCACCATCGCCAAGCGCGAGAATCGCAAGGGCATGGTGCTGAAGGAGTGGAACACACCCGCTGGCGACAAGCGTGCCTTCCTCGACCGCAAGACGACCTATGACGAGATGGGCCGTAAGATCGAGGAGATCGAGTATGCCAGCTACGGCCAGAAGTGGCGTGTGGTGAGCGAATACCCTGCCAACAGCGACATCACCGCCAAGGTGGTGCGCGAAATCGAGTACAACGACCGCGACAAGGTAGTACGTATCCGCAAGTACGAATATGACGAGGATGGTTCTAAGGTGCGCCAACTCAACTATTATCCAAACGGCAAGCTGGAGTCGGTGAAGACCTTCGAATATGTCCCAAAGTGAAATGAAGGTCTTAGTATCCTTAATCGACGCGAGACTGCGGGACACGAGACGCGAGACATTGGTTTCGCCCCGCGTCCCTAAGTCCCGTGTCCCGTGTCAATAATAAGCCCGTGGAGGAGATCCTCGACATAGTGCAAGGCATGAAGCCTATTACGCTCGATGAGATGAGCGCCGTGAAGCTGATGAACCGCATCGACACGAAGTATGTGGTGACGGAAACACAACTCCGTGGCATCTTGTTGGGAATCCGCGACAGCTACTATGCCCAGGAGGTGGAGGGCAACCGCCTCTCGCCCTACAGCACTGTGTACTATGACACACCCGACCTGACCATGTACATTATCCACCACGACCGTCATCTGGTGCGTGACAAAGTGAGGGTGCGTACCTACGTCGACTCGCACCTGACCTTCTGCGAGGTGAAACACAAGAACAACAAGGGCCGAACGAAGAAGAAACGCATCGAGGTGGAGCCTATCGCCGACATCACCGAAAACCCCGAAGCCGTGGCGTTTTTGGCCGAGAAACAACCTTATCCAGTCAGCTCGTTGAGCCCCCATCTGATCACCATCTTCGACCGTTTCACCTTGGTGAACTACGACAAGACCGAGCGCCTCACCATTGACTGCAATCTGCGTTTCGAAAACCTGCGCAGTGGCAACAACGCCTCGATGGGCCCTCTCGCTGTGATGGAACTGAAACAAGACGGTCGTGCCCACTCGCTGCTGAAAGACGTGCTTTTCGACATGAGAATCAGACCGTTTAAGGTCAGCAAATATTGCATCGGTACCTGCATGACACGTCCTGACGTGAAACAAAACCGGTTTAAGAAGAAGCTTAGGAGAATTGAAAAATTGAAATCTGGTAGAGACGCGATTAATCGCGTCTCTACAAACGACATTAAATAATTATCAATATGAAATTACTACAACTATTTAACTACCAAGACTACGATCCTGACATCGCGCGCGAGTTTGGCGGCGACGCTTCTGGTTTGGACTTCCTTGGCGTACCACTCTTTGATGCCCAGAGCCTGTGGACGATGCTGATCCGCTTTGTGTTCAACCTCATCGTCTGCTGGGTCATCATCCATTGCTTCTATTACAAGAAGGCCAACCGTAAAGACTATTACTTCACCTTCCTCATGTTCGCAGTGGTCATTTTCCTCATCATCTCGTTGATGGAGAATATGAAGATGAACATCGCTTACGCTCTCGGCCTGTTTGCCATCTTCGGCATGATCCGCTACCGTACGGAGACCATCAAGATCCGTGAGATGACTTACCTCTTTGTGGTGATGGGCCTGAGCATCGTCAATGGTATGGCACTCTCGACGAGTTATGCCGAGCTGGTGATGGTTAACTTGTTGACGGTGTTGGTGATCTGGATATTGGACGGCACAAGGATACTGAGGCACACTGCCACAAAGGTCATCCTTTACGACCGCATCGAGAATACCAAGCATGGTAGGGAGGCAGAATTAAAGGCCGATCTCATCGAGCGCACGGGTCTCGACATCTCGAAGGTGGAGGTGGGGCATATCGACTACCTGCGCGACGTGGCGTATGTGAAGGTGTACTACAAACCCATCGACGGTGAAGTGAACACGATTGACACGGTTACGAAACTGAAGGATTTTGATGTGTAGACTATGGCCCATGGCAGATGGCCTATGGCAGCCCCATGCGAGGATGAGAGTCTCATGCTTCTCTTGGACTGCCCAGGGCCATCAGCCATAGTCATAGGCCATAGTTAAGAGTTATGAGAAAGCTGCTAACCATAGTATCACTGCTGTTACTGACGGTCAGTCTTTACGCGCAGAGCGAAAGAACGACCGACTTTGGTGGCATTGTCTCGGCTGAGGCTGAGGCGGGCTTGGGCGGACCGTGGGGCTTGTCGGCAGAGGAGGAGCTGCGTTTTGACCACGACTTCACCCAGTTCGACCGTTGGCTCAACTCGGTAGGGGTGGACTATAGCTGTCTGCACAACCGCATGAACATCGGCCTCACCGCCGACTATGTCCGTCGCCACAACGACCGCGGCTATTACGAGAATCGTGGCCGTTTGGGCCTGCAGGTGACTTACACCGAGACCTGGCGTCGCTACAAGTTTCAGGTGCGCAGCAAGGCCATGGGCACCTTCTTCGACGAGCGCACGGGTGAGCATCGTGTCAACCCGCGGCTGTATTGGCGTAACCGCTTCAAGGTGACATACCAGCCCATGAACAGCCGCTTCAAGTACGCTCTCTCAACGGAGCTTTTCTGGCTTACCAACGATCCTAAGAAAGGCGGCCTCGACAACTTACGCACGGTGCTTTCGGTGGACTACCGCCTATCAAAGAGATATTCCCTTTCCGCCTTTGCCCGTATGGACAACGACCTCTGGGTGACGGAGCCCGTGGACCGTTTCTTTATCGGTTTGACGCTTAAGGCGAAATATTGAGCCAACCATCCGTAAAATTACTCAAATTTCATCAAAAAGCCATTTTTCTTCGGAAAATGGCTTTTCTGTTTCAAGAAGGTTTAGTATTTTTGTACTCTCAAAAACCCTTTAATTTTAAACAATATGAGTACAAAACAAAGAATGAAAAAAATCGGCAGCATCAGCTTGGTCATCGTTGCGTTGCTGCTTGGCTTCCTGCCGTCTTGCGGGAAGCAAGGAACGGGAGGACAAAAGTCTTTTGTTGAACGCATCCAGCCTATCAATGAGGCCTTGCTGCCATTGCTTGACAGCTATACCTCGGGCGTGGTCGCTGTCGGCGAGCCCATCGTGGTGCGTTTCAAGAACCCCGAAACGATGAAGGTGAAGTATGGAGAGACGATTCCCTCCAAAGCTTTTGAATTCACGCCTGCCCTGAAGGGTAAGGCCGTATGGATCGACGAGAATACCGTCGGATTCCAGTACGACAACATTGACAAGGAGAAGAACTATGTGTGTAAGTTCAAGATATCCGACTTCGTGGATTGCGGTTCCAACCAAACCCTCGAGTTCGGCTTCGGCGTGCGCCGTCAGAACTTCAGTTTGGTGGCTCAACAGCCCTTGTGCCTCACCAACGAGACGATGAACTACAACATGCGCATCGCCTTCGCCGTGCCAGTCGATCAGGAAGAGGCCGTCAAAATGTTCGACGAGTCTTTTCGTAAGAGTCATCCGGTTCAGGCCACCTTTGTGGGGAATGGTGTCTATGATTTCGAGATCCAGAACTTTGAACGTAAGAACCAGGACTACAACGTCCGTGTCGTTCTCGATGGCAAGGCTGTCGACGCCAAAGCCAAGATGGAGCGCGACTTGACGATCTATGCCAAGGATAGCTTCATTCCGTTGACTTTCGACATCGACCGCAGCAGCGACCACGGAACCCTGTTCTTCAGCCAGCCGCTGAAGGAGAACCAAAACCTCACGGGATTCATCGCCACGCCCAGCAATTTGGCTTACAAGGCTGACATCAAGGGCAACAAGATTGACTTCTATTTCGACAAGAGCAATGTCTACCGCTATCAGCTCGACGACCTCACCATCGGTGTGGGCAGCGGCATTCGCTCCGACAACGGCATGGTGCTGCAAGGCGACTATGTCTACAACCTTGACCTCACCGAGGTGCAGCCTAAAGTGCGCTGGACCAACGACGGCGTCATTATCCCCAACGTCGATGAGACCACGGTCTATTTCGATGCCATCTGCCTTAATTCAGTCACGCTGCGTGTGATACGCATCTACGACGACAACATCCTGTCGTTCTTGCAAGACAACGAGCTGAACGAGACCTATGGCGTGCGTAAAGCAGGCCGCTTGGAGAAGAAAGTGCGTTTGGCTATCGACAACCCGTACCCCAACCAGTGGAAGACCTTCCCCCTCGTGCTCTCCGATTATATTAAGGTGGAACCTGGCGCGATGTATCAGCTGGCCCTCGACTTCGGCCCTGCCGACTACACCTTCGCCTCCGACGAGATGAAGCAGGCTGTGAAGGACAATCCTGAGCAGGAGGCCGACTATTGGGATGGCGAAGCCTGGGACTACAAAGAATATAACTACGACGGCGAGTGGGGCGACCCCAATGGATTCTACTATTACAATAGTGTGGAAGTGAAGAAAAACATCGTCGTCAGCGACCTCGCCGTGACTGCCAAGATGGGACGCAACGACCTCGTCGACGTCTATGTCTATCAGATCTCCGATGCCAAGCCCGCCTCGGGTGCCACGGTGACGGCCTACAACTACCAGAAGCAGGAACTCACCAAGGGCAGCGTCGACAGCAAGGGCCATGTGCAGCTGCAATGCCCCAACCGTCCCGCCTTTGTGGTGGCCGCTGACAAGAAAGGCAGCAAGTCTGTCATCAAGTTGACCGATGGCAACGCCCTGTCGTATAGCCGCTTCGATATCTCAGGCGAGTCCATCGAGAAGGGTGTCTCCGCCTATGCCTACTCCAACCGTGGTGTGTGGCGTCCGGGCGATGACCTGCAACTCAACCTCATGCTCAACGATATGGAGTCGAGCCTGCCCGATGACTACCCTGTGGTCCTCGAAGTGGTCGATGCCACCGGACGTCTCTATGCCAAGCAGGTGAATACTAAGCCTGTGAACGACATCTATTGCTTTAGCGTAAAGACCAACGTGTCAGACGAGACAGGTCAATGGACGGCCCGCTTCAAGGTGGGTACCAAGACCATCACCAAGGACCTTCGCGTGGAGACCGTGAAGCCCAACCGTTTGGAGATCAACTTCGACTTGCCCGAGGTGGTTAGCCTCACGCGCAACGAGCGTGTCGCCTTGACGGCGAAATGGCTCAACGGCATGAAGGCCAATAGCTTGAAGACCGAGGTGGACGTTAGACTGCGTGGTGGCGAGACCTCGTTCAAGAATTTCGCCAACTATTCATTCGAGAACCAAACACGTAGCTTTGAATCGGCAGAGTATGGCCTCTACAGCGGCCAGCTCAATGCCGAAGGCGCTACTACGGTGGGTTTCGACCCGATGCACGATATCTATGCCACGCAGATGATGAATGGCACCTTCACGGTGAAGGTCTTCGAACAAGGCGGCGACTTCAGTATTGCCTCTTTCACTTCCAAGATCTCGCCTTATAGTCGTTACGTGGGCGTTGACCTGCCTGAGACCACTTCGAAATATGGCAGCTACTACGACACGGGCAAAGACTGGAAGTTCAACATTGCTGTGGTCAACGAGAACGGCACCGCCTGCAAGTCGTCCGTCGCACTGGACTATGCCTTGTATAAGCTGGATCACTACTGGTGGTGGTCGAGCGAAGACTCCTACAGCCTGCAACGCTATGCCTCGGGTACCTATAAAGCCCCTGTGCAGAACGGTAATTTGACCTGCAACGGCACGACCTCGGTCTCGTTCAATATCGCTGACGACGACTGGGGTAGCTATCTCCTCGTCATCAACGACAAACAGGGTGGTCACAGCTTCGCCAAGGTGATGAACTTCGACTGGGGTTATGGTCACTCGTCGAGTGCATCGGGTGCCCCTGCCCAGCTGGCTCTGAAGGCTACCGCCGACAGTTATCAGGTGGGCGATAAGATCGTCGTTACCTTCCCCGCCAACGACAAGGCCAAGGCTCTCGTCACGGTGGAAGCCAATGACCGCGTGTTGCAAACCCAGCTGGTGGAGCGTCTCGGTGAGGAAGGCAAGGTGGAAATCACCGCCACCGACGAGATGATTCCGAATGTGTATGTCTACGTGGCTCTCATCCAGCCGCATGATGCCGTCAACGACCTGCCCGTCCGCCTCTATGGCGTTATCCCCGTCAAGGTGGAGAACAAGAAACTGCAACTGGAACCTAATGTTCTGGTCCCCGAGACGGCCAATACGAAGAAAAACATCGAGGTGAAGGTGAGCGAAGCCAACAAGCAGGGCATGACTTACACCTTGGCCGTCGTTGACGAAGGCATCTTGGGCCTCACCAACTTCAAGACCCCGAATCCTTACGGCTACTTCAACAGCAAACAGGCACTGAGCGTTCGTACGTGGGATAACTACGCCAACATCATCGACGCTTTCAGTGGCGAGTTAGGCTCGGTCTATGCCATCGGTGGTGACGGTGTCCTCAACCAGGAGATCACCTTAGACAAACGCTTCAAGGCCTACGCGGTCACGTTGGGACCCTTCGAGTTGAAGCCGGGCGAGACCAACACCCATAGCTTCGAAGTGCCTCAGTGCTCTGGCGCCCTCCGCTTCATGGTGGTGGCCAAAGGCAAAGGCAAAGGCAAGGCGTTCGGCTCGGCCGAGAAGAAGATGACCGTAGTCGACCCGATCAACCTCTATGCCGCAGCACCGCGTGTGGTGGCACCTGGCGATGAGCTCAACCTCAAGGTGCAGGTGCAAGCTCCCACGATGAAGAACAAGACCTTGGAGGTGAAGTTCGATAACAAGAACCTCAACCCCGTTGGTGCATTGCCGACCTCGGTGAAGATCGATGGCAACGGTGAAGGCATCGTGGCCGTCAGGACGTCCATCCCGAAGACTTTGGGCAATGCCGTGCTCAATGTCAAGGTGACAGGCGATGGCTATACAGCCGAGTCGTCGACGGAGATGCCCATCCGCATGCCGTATGCCGAACGCCGCAACACCATCACCAAGGAGATTGCAGCCGGACAGACTGTCAACGTGCCCTTCGCCCTTGAAGGCATGGACGGCACGCAACAAGGCAATATTACCGTGTCGAGTCTGCTTCCTGTCGACCTCTTTGGCCGCATCGACTACCTTGTGAAATACCCGCACGGCTGCCTCGAACAGACCACCTCGAAGGCATTCCCGCAGCTCTACCTCAACTACTTTGCCCAACTCGACGATAACGACAAGGCAGAGATGAAGAAGAATGTTGAGGCCGCCATCACCAATTTGAAGGCCTACCAGAAGTCCGACAACTCGATGACCAACTGGGTGGGTGGTACCTATACCGACCCGTGGACTGAGATCTATGCCCTGCACTTCCTTGTCGAGGCCAGCAAGCAAGGCTACAACGTGCCGCAGTACTTCCTCGACGGCCTGTTGAGCTATCAGAGCAACCGTGCCAAACAGTGGAAGAACAATCCCGACTACAAGCAGGGTGAGACCATCCAGGCCTACCGTCTCTTCGTGCTGGCCCTCGCTGGCAAGGCTGAGATGGGCGCCATGAACCGCTTCAAGGAGATTGACATGCAATATGACCTCACCAAGGCCTTGGCTGCTGCCGCCTTTGCCCAGACGGGTAAGACCAGCATCGCTCAGAGCCTGCTGCCCACTTATGAGGAGGGTAAGGCGATGTCGGATTACTACACCTCGTTCGGTTCGCCCATCCGCGACCTCGCCTTCATGACCTACACGCAGATGCTCTGCGATGTGGACAAGCAGACGGTGCAGAACAACATCAACACCGTGTGCCGCATGATGAGCTCCGACCGCTGGATGGACACCCAGTCGACGGCCTTCACACTCTTTGTCTTGGGCAAGTATGCCGAGAAGATGAACGTCACCAATACGCCCATTTCCGCCACGGTGAAAGCCAATGGCGAGGAACGCACTCTCAACACCAATATGGCCTCGGTGGGCTACGGCTTCACGCCTAAGGTGGGCAACAACACCATCGAGATCAAGAACAACGGTGAACAGAAAGTGGTGGCCAACATCTTCACCAAGACGTCGGTGGCCGAATACGATGTGAACGAGGCCGGCAACCTCATCAAGATGACGGTGAGCTACACCGACAAGAGCGGTGCTCCCGTCAACCTGAACAACCTGACCGCTGGCACCGACCTCCGCGTTCAGATCACGGTGCAGAACCCGAGCATCTACCAAATCACGGAGCTGGCCCTCTCGTATTACCTGCCTTCGGGTTGGGAGTTGGTCAACGACCGCCTGACGGGCGATATGACTGGCAACAGTGGTGCCAAGCACCTCGATCTGCGTGACGACCGCGCCTACTTCTACTTCGACCTGATGCCGGGTGCGAAGAAGACCTTCACACTGAAGGCCAACGCCACCTACGAAGGCAACTATATGATCCCTGCCGTACGTTGCGAGGACATGTATAACGCCGAGATTTATTACCAGATTCCGGCCCGTGGGTGCGTGGTAAAGTAAATGAAATGATTCTTGTAAGGGCGGGCCCATGGGCCCGCCCTTATTGAAACAATGAAAACGCCCGTAAGATATAAGGCAATAAAAATCGTTTTATTGGTCCTTGCAGGTCTTCTCATTGCCTTTTTGTGCATCCCCGTGCCGAGGTTCGACAAGCCGTATTCCACCGTCCTGACGGCGAAAAATGGCGAGCTACTCGGTGCGAAGATCGCTGACGACGGACAATGGCGATTCCCCGCTTCCAACAACTATTCACCGAAATACGTCGCCTGCCTCTTGGAATACGAAGATTCCTGGTTCTTCTTCCACCCGGGCTTCAACCCTGTGTCGTTCGTCAAGTCGTTCATCGACAACATCAAGGCAGGGGAGGTGGTGCGCGGCGGCAGTACTATCTCGATGCAGGTGGTACGCATGTCGCGCGACAACCCACCTCGTACCTATGCCGAGAAGCTTTGGGAGGTGGTGCTGGCTATGCGGCTCGAGCTGCATTATTCCAAGAAGTCGATCCTCGATATGTATGCCGCCAACGCGCCTTTCGGGGGCAACGTGGTGGGCATCGACGCGGCGGCATGGCGTTATTTCCATACCACACCCGACGACCTCTCGTGGGGCGAGGCCGCCACACTCGCGGTGCTGCCTAACTCGCCCGCGTTGATCCACCCAGGACGCTCGCGCGACCGTTTGGAGGAAAAACGCAACGAGTTGCTGCAACGCATGCCCGATGCCAATAACTACATCCCAAAGCGGTACAATGCCCCAAGGCTATCGAAGGAAGACGCTGATCTGGCCATGATGGAGGACATCCCCGAACGGCCTTTCGAAATGCCCATGCTCGCTTATCACTACCTCAGCGACCAGGACAAGCTGCACCACGGAGAACATATCACCTCGACCATCGACTACAATATGCAACGCTCGGTGATGGAGGTCATGCACCGCCATCACGAGACCAACATGATGAACAACATCGATAATGCCGCCGTGTATGTGGTGGATTACCTGAATGACGAGGTGGTGGTCTATGTGGGCAACAACGGCGAAGCCGCCGATGCTGCTATGGTCGACATGGTGAAGGCACAACGGTCGACGGGAAGCATCCTCAAGCCTTTCCTCTTCGCCGCCATGCTCGACGATGGCACTTTGCTGCCCGAGATGGTGGTGCCCGACGTTCCGATGAGTCTCTCAGGCTTCACGCCGAAGAACTATAGCGGCGAGTACTGGGGTGCCGTGCCTGCCGACAAAGCTCTACAGAACTCGCTCAACGCTCCCTTTGTCTATCTGCTGCGCGAATACGGCCAGCAGCGCTTCCATAGCATGTTGAAGCAGTTGCCCCTGAAAGGCATCGTCTTCGATGCCGAGCACTATGGATTGTCGCTCATCGTGGGCGGTGGCGAGGCTTCGCTCTACGACATCTCCAATGCCTATGCCAAGATGGGTCGCAAACTGGCCGCCCATGTCAACGATAGTTATGATGCCAAGGTGGATGAGAAGGAGTCACCGTTTTCCGCTGAGGCCATCGCCGAGACCTTCCACGTGATGCAGGGCTTGACAAGACCTACGAGCCAGATAGGGTGGGGCGGATTCTCCTCGTCGGCACAGGTGGCCTGGAAGACGGGCACCAGCTTCGGATTCAAGGACGCTTGGGCAGTGGGTCTCACCGACCGTTACGTGGTGGGCGTGTGGGTAGGCAACAGCGATGGCGAGGGCCGTCCCGGCCTGACAGGTGTGGGCGTGGCAGCGCCTATACTCTTCGACGTGGTCGGTAAGTTGAACGACAGCTACCGTTATCCCGCCAACACTCCGGAGAGCATAGAGATTGAGGTGTGTGCCGAGTCGGGCTACCCCAAGTCGGAGTATTGCCCGCATACCAAGAAAATCCGTGTGCCTAACGTGGAGAACCAGACGGGTGTGTGCCCCTATCACAAGAAGGTGTTTCTGGACGAGACGCGCCAGTTCCAGGTGCTTCCCGACTGCTATCCTGTCGATCAGAAATGCTATGACGTGTATTATGTTTTGCCGCCCGTGATGGAGTGGTTCTACAAGAAGCACTCGCCCATGTTCCGCCCCTTGCCGGCCTTCTATCCTGGCTGTGGCACGGCGCATCCCGACGAGGTGATGGCCTTCGTCTACCCCAAGAGCGACGCCAAGGTGACCATCCCCATCGGCATCCGTGGCGACCGCCAGCAGGTCATCTTCGAGATCGCACACCGCAACCCGCAGAAGACCATCTATTGGACTTTGAACGAGCAATTCTTAGGCCAGACCCGTCTCAACCACCAGATGCCCATCGACGTGGAGAAAGGCACCTATCGCCTCCGTTGCGTCGACGAAGACGGGGTGGAACTGAATAGGAAGATTGTGGTGCAATGAACCGGCCCTCAGGAACCTGTTTTTACCAGGCATACGCCTCCGCCGTCATCCATTTCCCCTGCACTTTAAGGACGCGTTCGATGAGGTCGCGGACGGCGCCTTTGCCGCCGGGCAACGCGCTGACGAACTTGCTGATGGCCTTCACCTCGGGCGCGGCATCGGCAGGGCAGGCAGGCAGACCCACGCACTGCATCACACGCAGGTCGGGAATGTCGTCGCCCATGAAGATGATTTTCTCGGGATTCAAGCCTTTCGACCCCATGTACTCGTTGAGCTTCAGCACTTTGTCTGGGATTCCAGTGAACACGTCGGTGACACCGAGGCTGTTCATGCGCGTGATCATCGAGGGACAGACTGCCCCCGAGATGACCGCTATGTTATAGCCTAATTTCGTGGCCAATTGCAAAGCATAGCCGTCTTTCACATTGGTGGCCCTTAAGGGATGTCCCTCAAAGTCGCAGTAGACCGTGCCGTCGGTCATCACACCGTCGAAGTCGAAGATGAAGGTGGTGATGCTGGAAAACAAAGTGTCGTGTTCGTTCATGGGAGGTGCGTTTTGTGCCCCAAAAATAGGGTTTTTTTGGCAAATGCCACTTGATAATGTAAAAATGCTTAATTTTGCATCTTTAAAACAGACTGGAGGCATCGAAACTGGGGACTATGAATGTCCCGCGTCTCGTGTCCCGCAGTCCCGCAGTCAAAAAAATTATGAGAGTTAGACACCAAACAGATAACGTTGAAGCAATCGTGGCCGCCACCGTCGAGGCCATGGAAGCCGTGAAAGGCAAAGAAATCGTCACCCTCGACCTGAGAGAGATCACCACCGCAGTGACCGACTATTTCGTCATCTGCCATGCGCCCTCCAAGACGCAGGTCGATGCCATCGCCGACAAGGTGGAGGAACTGGTCTTCGAAAAGACGCACAACAAGCCCTATCATGTGGAGGGCCGCGACAATACGGAATGGATTTTGATTGACTTCGTGGATGTCGTCGTCCATGTGTTCCTGGAATCGGCACGAGGCTATTATAAACTTGAAGAGCTTTGGGCCGATGCCGAGAGAATCGTGAAGGCGAACGAAGATTAATCGTTTTACAACCAATATTTTACAAATGGAGAATAAAGAGACCAACGGCGGAGGCGGTAAGCCCAACCAGCCGGCTCAACCCAACCGTAACGGTAAAAACCGTGGCAGGGTTTTATATTGGATCTATGCTATTTTGGCAGTGGTCTTGATAGCCTCTTATTTCTGGGGCAAGGACTCGTCGATCACGAAGACGGAGATTGACGAGAACAAGTTGAAAGAGCTGTTGCGTAACGATGAAATCCAAAAGATTGACCTGATCAACAGGGAAGACGCTGAGATCTATCTGAATCAAAAGGGTCTGACGAAATCATTCCCTGACGTGAAAGCCGATGATGAAGGGACAACATCATCACCCAGCTATGTCTATACCATTCCTAATGTCGACATCTTCTACGCCATGGTGAAGGAGATCCAGGATGAAGCCCATAAGAAAGTCGTCAAAACGGAGACGTTGGATGATGTGACTGGGGAACTTGTTACGGTTGAAGAAGTGCAGCAGGAAGACTATGAGGGTGTGCCCATCAAGATCATCACCCGTAGGAGTTGGCTGACTGACATCTTGGGATGGATCATCCCTCTTCTTTTGTTGGTCGTCTTCTGGATCGTCATCATGCGCGTCATGGGACGTGGTATGGGTGGAGGCGGTGGCGCTGGCTCGATCTTCAATATCGGCAAGTCGCGCGCACAGCTCTACGACAAGAACAGCAGCAGCGTCAATGTCACTTTCAAGGACGTGGCGGGGTTAGAAGAAGCCAAGGTGGAGATTATGGAGGTCGTCGACTTCTTGAAGAATCCTGAGAAATACACCAAATTGGGCGGTAAGATTCCTAAGGGCGTGCTGCTGGTAGGCCCTCCCGGTACGGGTAAGACTTTGCTGGCCAAGAGCGTGGCAGGCGAGGCCAACGTGCCGTTCTTCAGCCTGTCGGGTTCTGATTTCGTGGAGATGTTTGTCGGCGTAGGCGCCTCGCGTGTCCGCGACCTGTTCAGCAATGCCAAACAAAAAGCACCATGCATCATCTTCATCGACGAGATTGATGCCATCGGCCGTGCCCGTGGCAAGAGCTCCATCACCGGCGGCAACGACGAGCGCGAGAGCACGCTCAACCAATTGCTCACCGAGATGGACGGCTTCGGCACCAACTCGGGCGTCATCGTGTTGGCCGCCACCAACCGCGCCGACATCCTCGACAAGGCCCTGCTCCGCGCAGGACGTTTCGACCGCCAGATCTATGTGGAACTGCCCGACATCGTGGGTCGCAGAGAGATCTTCGAGGTGCACATGCGCGGCTTGAAACTTGGCGACGACGTCGACAAGGACTTCCTCGCCAAGCAGACTCCGGGATTCTCGGGTGCCGACATCGCCAACGTGTGCAACGAGGCAGCTCTAATGGCCGCCCGTAAAGGCAAGGACGAAATCGACAAGCAGGACTTCCTCGATGCCGTCGACCGCATCATCGGTGGCTTGGAGAAGAAGAACAAGATCATCACGCCCGAGGAGAAGAAAGTCATCGCCTTCCACGAGGCGGGCCACGCCACCACGAGCTGGCTGCTGCAATATGCCCATCCTTTGGTCAAGGTGACCATCGTGCCGCGTGGCAACTCGCTCGGCGCCGCGTGGTACCTGCCCGAGGAGCGTCAAATCACCACCAAGGAGCAGATGTACCACGAGATGATCGCCACCCTCGGAGGCCGCGCCGCCGAGCAGGTCATCTTCGGCCAGATCTCGACAGGCGCCCTGTCCGACCTCGAGAAGGTGACCAAGCAGGCCTTCGCCATGGTGACCTACTACGGCTTGGACGACGAGATCGGCAACCTGAGCTACTATGACTCGACGGGACAGCAGGACTACAGCCTGACGAAGCCCTACAGCGAGAAGACCGCCGAGACCATCGACAAGCAGGTGAGCAAACTCATCGAGAAGGCCTATCAGGAAGCCATCGCCATTCTCACCGACCACCGCGAGGGCCTGACCCAGCTCGCCAACAAACTCATCGAAGAGGAAGTCATCTTCGGCGAGGACCTCGAACACATCTTCGGCAAGCGCCCATGGGGCAGCTCTGAAGACGAGAAGCTGAAGAACGCCGCCCAGAAAACGGAAGAGAGCGAGCCTGCCGAAGCAACCGAAAACGAACCTGAAAACGCATAACCGCCATGGCTTGGGACAACAAAGGAGAGAACAAAGACGCCACCTTCAAGGAGCAGATGCTCGCCAGGGTGCGCAACGCCCTCATCGAGCGGCAGGAGGCCCTCTTTAAGGACATCGACCAGCGCACCGAGACGTGGGTGCCCATCAAGGAGGAAGACGGCACCGCCATCACCTTCGTGCAGAACTTCAAGGAACACGGCGGTATCTTCATCTACCTTGAGAGCGAGGCCGAGTTCGCCGAGTGCATCAAGCAGCTGGTCCCCGAAAACGGCTGGGATCCGCTGTGGTGCACCAGTCCCAGGATGAAGCAGATGCTGAGCAAATACGGCGTTCCCTTCACCGAGAGCAAGGAGCGCGAACCAAAGCAAAAACTCGTCAGCCTGACAGGCTGCGAGTGCCTTGTGGCCCAAACGGGCAGCATCGTCCTCTCCGACGCGCTGACCTGCACCCGCGAAGCCTATGCCTTGCCCGACCTCCTGCTGGTGTATGCCACCACCGACCAAATCGTCCCCGGCATGCGCACCGCTTTCCAAACTGTGAAGCGGAAATACGCCAAGAACAAGCCCTCGCAGATCACCATCATCACGGGGCCGAGCCGCAGCACCGACATCGAGCAGACCCTCGTCATCGGCGCCAGCGGCATCCGCCAAGTGGCGGTGTTTTTGGTGGACGAGGAATAATACGGTGAAGATGGCGCGAAAACACCTTATATTAATAATGGTTTTCGCTGTTTTGGCAGCATGCCAGCGTCATGGCGCTACCCCTGATGTGCACCATGGCACATCTCTACAAGAACAGGTCGTTGGGCCTGCGGTCCCAGAGGCCGATCGAAGGGCCGAAGGGCCGTCTGGTTTGGTTGTCACGTCATCCCCCGCATTGTCATCCATCGACAGCCTGATGTGGCAGCGCCCCGACAGCGCGTTGATGTGCCTATTGCCCTATTTCGACACCGCTTGTAGAGACGGTGTGCACACCGTCTCTACCGCCAACGATTGGCACTACGCCAACCTGTTGCTGGCCGAATTGCTATATAAAAACGACAATCCCCAACTCAACCGCACCGACCTGTTGCAAGCGGTGAATTATTATGATTCATTATGTTGTTGTAGAAACGCAGCGCGCCACGTCTCTACAGACCCGACCCTAATCTTTCTTGACGCTCGTGCCCACTACATCAATGGCGTGGGCTACTACGAGCACGACAGCGTCGTGGAGGCCTGCCAGGAATATTTGAAGGCCTTGGAGGTGATGGAAAGGTTTGATGAAAAAGAACTGGTGAGTAAGAAGGCGAAGTTCATGACATATTGTTATAATCGTCTTGGAGATATGTTTTCGGAACAGTTTATGATGGAGCCAGCTATAGAGTGTTACAATAACGCGTATGGTTTTTCTTTAATTGCGCCCATCTCGTCTTATAGCTTATCCAATGCACTTTATCGTATCGGACTACAATACAATAAATTGAATAAAACAGATAGCGCATATTACTATTATGAATGCGCTTTGTCATCCATACCTGATTCTAATAATCTTACTTATAGGAATATTCAGTCGTCACGAGCACTTCTTTCCTACCAAATGGCACGGTGTGCAGAACCCTCTTTGAAAAGGCTTTTAGAGATGTTGCAACTTGCAGATGATAATGAAGAACTGCTGACACGTTGCCTCACTATTGGTGGTCTTTATTATGAAGAAAAAAAGTATGATTCTGCATTGTGGTATTTAGATCGCGTTTTTCAGAACACCAGTGATGTCCTGTCTAAAATACAGGCAGCCAATTATCTTTGCATCATTAGTGATAGCCTAGGAATGGACAAAAAAACGAATGAATATGCTCGTTTTTCTGCCGCCGTTGAAAAAACAAGTGGTCAAAACAAGGCAGAGGCTTCTCTGTTGAGTGCAAAGTATAAGGGATATAAGGACAAGAAACTTGAAAGACATAACGCCGAAGAAAAAAAACAGATACGAAAAGTTACTAGGTTGAGAACAATTGGGACGGTAGCTACCCTATCGTTCTTGACGATGCTACTTGTAATTGTTGTGATCAGGAAAAGAAACAGAAAACGCCTTTTGGAAAAAGAATCTGTAGAGAGACTGTTACAAGATGCCAATGCACGACTACTGGCTGAAAACAAACACCTGATGGAACAGGAAACAAAAGCACGGGATTTTGAACCCAGAAAAGCTTCTGCATCGGCCTATGAAGCACTGATGAGAGAGTCCATTTGTTTCGACTTGCTGCATCGCTTCGGAAACACGGAAATCATATCTACTAACAAGCCGTCATATTATGAAAAATACGCTATTAGCGCGAGAGACAAGCGGAATCTGGCTGCTGTAGTAGAAAAGCACTGTCCCGACTTCGGACCATTGTTGAAAGCCCAATTTCCAGATTTTACACGAAATGATTTTGAGTTGTGCCGTTTCTTACTCATAGGACTTTCGGAACTGCAGGTTGCAGTGCTTCTTCAAAAAGACTATTCCACAATATGGAAACGAACCAGACATATTAAAGATGTATTGCAAACGGCAGAACCAGAACATCGCTTAAGGCATGTTTTGTTTGATATTGACATCGTAATAGAGGAATAGTTGTTTCTATTAAGAAAGATAGTTTTCCATAGATATTTTTGGTAATCGATTTGTTGATTGTCAAATAGATAAATGAATTATTGCCATATTTTGCCATAATCCCCAAGGTAATAAGTCTTGACAGAACTGGAATCCTCGTTATTTTTGTTGAAACAAATCAAAACCATACTACTATGAGAAAAATCATGCAATTCGTATTGATGGGCTGCTTACTTTTTATAGCGTCATACTGCCCGGCAAACAACACAATGGGTTCTTTAGAAGATGGAATTCCGATTAGCAGCCAACCCCAATGATCCCTACCAATAAAACAACAAGAATCATGAAAGTTAAACTCGTTTGCGCTGGGATAGTCTTGCTGTTCGCCTCCACGATAGCTTATGCCCAAAACTCGCATCTGGAGGTGATTCCATTCAAGCCTATAGAATATGACATTTGTGACATTTATGGGTTGATGCAACAAAAGAATGGCGACGTCATCACGGATTTGCGCCTTGCCCGACTCGGTGCCAACCCTCATCACGACCCTCCTGTGCCTGTGGGCCATCTCATCTACAAACTGTCGCCAACCACCCTTCAGTTCACTGACTCACTGTTCATGGCGGATTCGCTGCCTCCTATATTTCTGTTTGCCAAAGACCCACGCGGCGAAGGGAATATACGCACCAATATTGAGTCCGATAACGAAGGCAACACCCAGTTGCGTATCTCCCGCTTTACGGACGAGGGCCTGCAGACAGACCCTTCTGAGGATGTGGTCGTGCGGTTGTGTGAAGGCGATGCCATTGATTACATTTATAGCAGCTTTGTTGACAGCCAAGGCAATCTGATACTGAAATATTACAAAGAGATCTCACCAGAGGTATATGAAGGACATATTGCGCGGTTCACATTGGACGGCACGATGGTATGCGATGCCATCATCCCCGAAAGCCAGAACTTCATCAACACCATGGATGTGTTCAAGGAAGCGCCATTGGAATACTGCCAATGGAGAGAGGGCAGTGGCGGGAATCTGAACTTTTATGTGATAGACTCCACTTTCCAACTGAAGAACACCTATGTCATCAACAAGATGCTGCTTGAGGATGTCCCCAATGTCATACAAGAGTATTTCGAGTTTTCGTCCTCCAATTCCAATTCCACTTTTGTCGTGCCTGATGGCGAGGATGTGCTGGTGGCCGCATATTATACAAGGCAAGAACATGGCGTTTGGACAGAATACGGCATCGCTGCGGCACGCTATGAGTTGCGTACCATGCAACGCAAGGCCCTGGTGCAGTTCAACGACTATCCGGGGATAGATGCCGATGCGCAGTGCTATGGTTTCAAAAAGATGCCAGACGGCACGGTATATCTTCTTTATAGGGAGGTCGGTATGCCTGTCAAGTACTGGATGACCGTGGTCAAGATGGATTACGACCTCAACGTGATTTGGAAACGCTATTGCGATACGCCAGAAGGGATGACAACCATTTGCCCTTATAGCACGGATATTTCCATTATGCTGGAAGATGTCGAAGGTAACGAAACAGGCATAGCCATTGCAGGAGGCAGCTTTGACGATGTTACATACGAGGGCGGAGTTTTTTATGGCTTCCTTACCCACGACGGCATCAACGCAGTGCCAGAAAGCAATATGGTTTTTCACCCTTACATGTTCTATCCCAACCCTGCCCAAGACCAACTCCACCTGCAGTACTCGCCCGACGTGCAGCCCGCCCAAATCGAGCTCTACGACCTGCAAGGCCGCCTCGTGCGAACGCAAGGCAAGGCCTTCGAGACCTTCAACCTCGGTACGCTGCCCGCCGGCACCTACACGATGCGCATCACCATGGAAGACGGACAGGTGTTTACGGACAAGGTGGTGAAAGAGTGAGAAATGAAAATAAAACGGAAAATGTTTGGTTGAAACAAAGTTTTTCTGTATTATTGCAGCACAAAAGAACCAGAAATCACGCCATGAATAGGGTGTTCATAGTCCTTTTCTTGTCATTGACGGTGCTGCTCGGTGCCTGCTCCACCGACATCGACCTCTATGCCGACTACAAGCAGGTGCCTGTCGTTTATGGCCTCCTCGACGCCAAGGCCGACACCAACTTCGTCAAGATTACCCGTGTCTTCTCTGCCCAAGGCGATGCCTATCAGGTGGCGCAAAACCCCGATTCGAGCAACTACCCTGGCAAACTCGACGTCCGCCTCGTGGAATACTGCAACAACGACAGCATCCGCGAGATCATGCTCGACACCATCACCATCCACAACAAGCAACCCGGCACGTTTTATGCCCCTTGCCAGAAACTGTATTACACCACCGAGCGCCTCGGCGTGAATACCAAAGCTGAACAATACAGCTACCGCCTCAAGGCGGTACTCCCCGACAGGGTGCTGACCACGAAGGCTGACCTTGTGGGCAACGACGATTTCGACGTGCAAAGCTTAGGCGTCAACTTCTCGAAGGAATACTTCGGTGCCGTGCCGCGCCGTTTCCTATTCAGTCCCGCCGTCAAAGCCACCGTCTATCAGATTACCATGTCGTTCACCTTCCTGGAACAACGGTTGCCTGACGGTGACTCGGTGCCGCGCACCATGGTCTGGGATATCGGGACTTACGATGAAGTGTTTTTCTCCACGCATACAGATGGCGACGCCTACGTGTTCCTGTATCGTCCTGAGACGTTTTACGCCATGCTGAGGGACTTCGTCGGCGACGACACCACTTTGGTCGACGTGCGACGCTACATCACCGACTATCCCGTCGAAGTCACCATCGTTGGAGGCGGCGAGAGGCTGCGCCAGTATGTCTACAACAACAATACCGAAAACGGGTTCATGCAAGGCGACAACGAGTTCTCGCTCATCGACGGCGGTTATGGTGTGTTCTCGTCGCGCATGACGATGAGCCGTAAGGTGAGGCTGGCAGGCGAGACGGTGCCCGACCTGGTGGCGATGCGCCACTGGCGGTTTAAATTCATTGGTGGAGAATAGACTTGTAGGGCTGTCGTATTACGGCAGCCGCTGTGGTGAATCCCCAACAGCGGCTGCTACGATGTGACAGCCCTACAAGTGTTTATTTCAAGGTATCGATAATCTGTTCAATCGAGACGCCCTCGGCCTCGGCCGTGTAGTTGCGGATGATGCGGTGGCGTAAGATGGGGATGGCCACACGCTGCACGTCCTCGATGTCGGGCGAGTATTTGCCCGTCAGCAGGGCATTGGCCTTGGCGCCGATGATGAGGTACTGCGAGGCACGCGGACCGGCACCCCAGCTGAGATAATGGTTGGCCCATTCGTGGGCTTTCTCGGTGTGGGGACGGGTCTTGGCGACGAGATTCACTGCATATTCATACACGTTGTCGGGCACGGGCACGCGACGTACCAATTGTTGGAAATACAAGATCTCGTCGGGCGACAGCACCGCGTTGACTTCGGTGACGTTGCCCACCGTGGTGCTCTTCACGATGTCGATCTCCTCGTCGTAGGAGGGATAGTCGAGCATGAGGTTGAACATGAAACGGTCCAATTGGGCCTCGGGCAGGGGATAGGTGCCTTCCTGCTCGATGGGGTTCTGCGTGGCCAGCACAAAGAAAGGCTTCTGCAGCTTGTAGGTCTTGCCCGACACGGTGATGCTCTTCTCCTGCATGGCTTCGAGCAAGGCAGCCTGCGTCTTGGGCGGCGTGCGGTTGATTTCGTCGGCCAAGACGATGTTGGCGAAGACGGGGCCTTTGATGAACTTGAACTGCCGCGACTCGTCGAGGATCTCGGTGCCGACGATGTCGGACGGCATCAGGTCGGGGGTGAACTGGATGCGGCTGAAGCTCAGGCCCAAGGCCTTGCCGATGGTGTTGACCAAGAGGGTCTTGGCTAATCCTGGCACACCCACCAGCAGCACATGGCCTTGGCAGAAGATGGACAGGATGGTGTCGTGTATGATGTCGTGCTGTCCGACGATGACTTTTCCGATTTCCTTGCGGAGGGTCTCATATTTCTCGACCAATGCCTTGGCACCGTCGACGTCTGAAGCGTAGTTTGTCATTGAAAGTTCCAATCGTAATAAAAGTCGTTGTTCTTGTAGGTTTCATCTAAGCGGATATAGGCTTTGGCGGCTTTGGCCTTCACCCATTTCCCGATGGCTTCCTGACGTTTTTTGCCTAGGGCCCAGTTTTGGATGAGGCTGTAGTCGTCTTTAAGGTTAGCTTGATGGGCCTCGGTCTTGCGTTTCACCATGATGAGGCGGAAGGCGTCGTTGTTTTCGTTGGTGGTCATCGGCAGGGGGTCGCTGAGCTCTCCCACATCGAGGCGGGTGATGACAAAGGAAAGGTTCTTGTATTCAGGATAGCTGCTCTCCAGCTCCTGCAGGTCTTGCAGGCTGAGCCAGTTGCCACCCGTGCCTACGTTGGTGAGATAGCCGCCGTTGTTCTTCGAGTCGTCGTCGCTGAATTTCTTGCAGGCTTCCTCGAAGGTCATGTCGCCGTTGCGGATGAGCTGGGCCACCGAATCGAGCTCCATTTGGGCTTTCTCCAAGGCCTCGACAGGCACCTTGGCGGTGAGTAAGATATGGCGGCAGTTGATAGCCTCGCCGCGCCGCTCGATGAGCTGGATGATATGGAATCCGAACTGGGTCTCCACCACGTCAGAGATCTCGCCGTCGCGGAGGTTGAAGGCCACGTTCTCAAACTCGGTGGCATACACGCCCTTGCCTGCGAAGCCAAGCTCGCCGCCTTGACGGGCCGAGCCAGGGTCTTCGCTGTAGAGCACGGCCATGGTGGCGAAGGTGCTCTCACCGTCGAGGATGCGCTTGCGGATCTGGTAGAGACGGTCTTTCACCTGCAGTTTCTCGTCGATGCTGACAGGCGGGCGCTTCACGATCTGCACGATCTCATAGTCGGGTTGGATGGTAGGCAGGCTGTCCTTCGGGATGCTGTTGTAGAAGCTCCGTACCTCTTTGGGTGTGACCACCACGTTGTCCATGATCTTCATTTGTACCTGCTCTTGCAACATCTGGTCTTTCACAGCCTTGCGCACCTCGTCTTTGATCTCCGACATGGTCTTGCCAAACTGTTCCTCCATCTTCTCTTGTGAGCCCAGTCTGCTGACGAGATAACGGATGCGTTGGTCCATCTGGGCCTCCACCTGGTCGTCGGTGACGGTGATGCTGTCCATCTCGGCTTGGTTGAGCATGAGCTTTTGTAGCAGCAAGTCCTCCAAGATGCGGGCACGCACTTCCTTTCCTGTGCCTTCGGCCAAGCCTTGAAGACGGTATTGGATGTATTGGTTCTCGATGTCGGACTGCAAGATGATGTTCTTTCCGACCACGGCCACCACCTTGTCGACCACTTGGGGCTCACGGTTTTGCGCCATCGTGGGCAGCGCCAACAGCAGGAGTAGTGCTATGATAATCCAGTTTCGTTTCATTTCAGTATCAAAGATTCAAGTTTTATTATTTCGGCCCTTCGACAAGCTCAGGGACCGAGGTCGTTGAGCCTGTCGAAACGCCGACTGGTTTAGTTTGATTCATATAAAGTAGGAGATCCCACATACACTTCAAAGGCATGTTCTTTCTTCGCTTTCTCGTAAATTGCGTCCTGCATTTTGTTGATCATGGCTTTTTTGCGTTGGGCGAGGATGACGCTCTTGATGTCGTCGCTGACCATCTCCAGGGGAGAGGTGCTTTCTTCCAAGAGGTAGTCGACGAAGCGCACCATGTAGGTATAGTCGTTGGCATCGAAGCAGACGAACTTGTTCTTCTTGAGGAAGCTCTCGGCGTTGAGGATCTGGATGGGGATGATGTTGGTCAACTCGTCGAGGCGCATCCATTGGTCGACGTCAAGGTAGCTCTTGGCGGCATAATAAGTGGCTTGGATGTCGATGTTTTGCAGCATCAGCGTGTCGGGGTCGCTCATCAGCTTCTTGAGGTTGGCCACCTGTTTGCTGTCGCCTTGCATGATGACGTAGGCCACGCGCACCATGGTATTGCGCAGCTGGAAGTCTTCCTTGTTTTGTTCGTAGTAGTCGGCGATTTCGTCGTCGCTGACAATGGTGTCCAGTCTCTGGTTGATGAGTTGGCTCTCGTAGGCGTAAACGACCAACGAGTTGCGGTATTCCTCCATCTGCTTATCGAGGTCGAGGTCCTTTTTGTCAAGGTTATTCTCGGCCTGGTGGAGGAGGACTTGTCGCCTGACCCACGAGTCGATGAAAGCGCTGACACGCTGGATGCTATCCATGACGCTGACCCCCTCAGGGACGATGCCGTTGAGGTCCGACTCGTAGAGGTACTTGCCATAGCATTCGGCCACCACCACCTCCTTCGAACTCTTCTGGAAGTAGTCGCAGGCCGTCAATAGTGACAGCAACAGGAGACCGATGACGATGCCCGTTTTTCTCATTGGTATTTTGCCCTGACTTTATCCAATACCGTTTCGTTGATCTTTACAGGATAACGTTCCTTGAGGCTCTGCACCCATTTCTGCTCCAGCTCCACCTGGTAGTCGGAGGTGACGAGGCCTCGGGCTTCCTTAAGGGTCTTTTCTTCTGGACCGCGCACTTCCCTGATGCACACGATGGTGGTCGACTGGTCGACGGTCGACGGAATCTCGTTGCGAACGCCAGGCTTCCATTCGGTTTGGTCGACAAACTGGTTGTCGCCTCTCTGGTAGAACCCCTTGCGCACGAAGACGTATTTGATGGAGTCGTGGAGGATGACATTCTTTAGGCTGTCGAGTTCGATGCCTTGGTCGAGCAGGGCATGCACGGTGGGCAGCGACTCGGGACGTGTCACAGTGACGATGGTGGCCAAGGCGCGGTCGCCCCACATGTATTTGGAAGCATTACGTTCGTGGTATTCCTTCAGTCCCAAAGTGTCTTTGACGGCTTTGTCCCATACCTCTAGGTTCATGAGGTCGAAGAGCATGATGCCGTCCTTATATTCCTGCACTAAGGCCTTGAACTCGGGATATTTCTCCTCAAGGTGGGAATCAGCGTAGTTCAGCACGGTCTCGTTGCAGAAGCTCTCATAGAGTTGGTAGGCATAGGTGGCAGGTGTGACGTAGCGCTGCTTGGTCATGTTCTTGTTGATGTAGTCGACGAAGTCACTCACCTTGGTAGGCTCACCTTGCAGGCTGAACAGCACGTCATTCATCTTCACGTTATCGGCGGGCTTGTAGGCCTTGTCCAAGATAGTGCTGTCGACTGTGGACAGGAAAGTCTCCAGGTTCTTGTCGTTCTGTTTGAATTTGTACTCCTTGCGAGCTTGCTTGAGCACAAGCTCTTCCGACTTCTTTGAGCGCATGTCTTTCTCAACGCGCTCCGTGAGGCCTTGTCTTTCCTTTTCGAAGGACCCTACGCCTGAGGTGTTAAGCAGTTTGATGATATGGAAACCATAACTGGTGCGTACAGGTTTTGCTATCTCGTTGACTTTTATCGATTTGCATGCCTCGATAAATTCGGGGACGATGCGGCTGACGGTGAACTGGCTCAGTGTGCCGTTGTTGTTTGCTGTGCCTTTGTCGTCGCTGTATTGTCTCACCATCTCGTTCCAGTTCTTGCCGTCTTGGGCCATCAGCTGATCGTAGATGTTGTTGGCCTTCTGCTGCATGGCTTCGACGTCTTCCTGAGGCGCGTCGTAGGGCAACTGGAGGAAGATGTGGGCGGCCTGCACGGTGCCCATGGCATCGGTCACGCTTTTCACCTTGATGATGTGGTAGCCGAAATCGCTGCGCACAGGCATCGAGATGTCGCCGGCTTTGGTGTTGTAGGCACCGGTCTCAAAAGGATAGACCATGTCGAAGACGGTGAAGTAGCCGAGGTCGCCGTGGTTGCCCGGACGGGCAGGGGCGTCGGAAGTGGCTTTGGTGTCGCGGGCCGAGGGATCGTCAGAATATTGGTCGGCCAATTTAGCGAAGTCCTCGCCTTTAACGGCTTTCTTGCGGATCTCCATGGCCTTGTTGTATGCCTTCAGCGTGTCGGAGGGCAGGGCGTTCTTGTCGCAGCGGATGAGGATGTGCGAGGCTCGGATGTCCTTCTGCTTGCGCTGGTAGGCCTCTTCAAGGAGGTCCTCGGTGATGTCGTCACTGCTCATGAAGGGCTTGGCGAGCTGCTTGCGATAGCCGGCCAGCTCTTTCTGGAACTTGGCACTGGTGTCCAACTGCATGCGTTCGGCCTCCATCACCTTCATGCGGAAGATGGTGAACAAGTCGAGGTATTCGTCGACGGATTTCTTCTCGATGACGTCACTCTTTAGGTTGTTCTTGTAATACACGTCGCAGAACTCTTTCACGGTGACGTCTTGGTCACCGATGGTCATCAAGACTTGTTTGTCGAGTTTCGACTGCGCAGTGGCAAAAAAGGCTGGCATGATCAATGATGCCAACACAAACGCTTTCAAAAAAATACGCTTTTTCATTTCTGATATTCGTTGTTTGCTTGTTATTTCATTAACGCTGTCCGTGGGATATTATTTCAATGCGCCTTCCACTTCGATACCCTCGGTGAGGACGTGCAAGTCGGTGACGTCGACCTTCTCAAACACGGTCTTCACTTCTTCGATTTGGTCGAGATGGAGCAAGAGGCAGCTGTCTTGCCGTTTTTCCATGAGGCCCTCGGGTACTTTGCCTTTCAGGAGGCTAAGCACTGTGGTGAGCATGGTGTCGGAACCCATCCCGGCGTCGAGTTGAAGCAAGAGGTCGCTGCCCACCAGCTCCTTGATGATGAGGTTGGCGGAGATATCCTTCTTGATGAAGCCCAGATTGAGGGGATAGGTCACCTTGATGGTCTTCGGGTCGACAAAAGCGAATGCGACATTCTGTTGGGCCTTCTCGGCCAACAGGTTCTGTATCTCAGGAAAAGATATGGAGGCTTTCATTAGCTTCTTTTACTATAGTTTGGGGCTTCTTGTGTGATCGTCACGTCGTGCGGGTGGCTCTCAAGGATGCCCGAATTGGTGATGCGGATGAACTTGGCTTTCTTCAGCTCCTCGATGGTGTGCGAGCCGGTGTAGCCCATGCCTGAACGCAATCCACCGACCATCTGGTAAACCACCTCCGAGAGCGTGCCTTTGTAAGGGACGCGTCCTGCGATGCCTTCGGGGACGAGCTTCTTCACGTCTTCTACGTTGTCCTGGAAGTAGCGGTCCTTCGAGCCTTGCTGCATGGCTTCGAGCGAGCCCATGCCGCGGTAGGTCTTGAACTTACGGCCTTCGTAGATGATGGTGTCGCCCGGCGACTCATCGACGCCAGCGAAGAGCGAGCCTGCCATGATGGACGAGGCACCTGCGGCGAGGGCCTTCACGATGTCGCCTGTGTAGCGGATGCCACCGTCGGCGATGACGGGGATGCCTGTGCCCTCTAATGCTTTGCACACATCCATGACGGCGGTGAGTTGCGGCACACCGATGCCAGCCACCACACGCGTGGTGCAGATGGAGCCAGGGCCGATGCCCACCTTGATGGCGTCGGCGCCAGCCTCAGCCAATGCCTTGGCAGCTTCGGCGGTGGCGATGTTGCCCGCCACGATGTCGATGTCGGGGTAGTTGGCCTTCAGGTTACGCACCATGTCGATGACACCTTGCGAATGGCCATGGGCTGTGTCGACCACGAGGGCGTCGACACCCGCGTCGACCAAGGCGGCGGCGCGTTCGAGGGTGTTGGCGGCGATGCCCACAGCAGCGGCCACGCGCAGACGACCGCGCGAGTCCTTGCAGGCGTTGGGACGCGCCTTCACCTTGATGATATCTTTATAAGTGATGAGGCCGATGAGACGGTTGTCCTTGTCGACCACAGGCAGTTTCTCGATTTTGTGCTCTTGCAGGATGTCGGCGGCCTTCTCAAACGACACCTCGGTGGTGGTGATGAGGTCCTTGCTCGTCATCACCTCGGCGATGGGACGGTCGAGGCCACGCTCGAAGCGCAGGTCGCGGTTGGTGACGATGCCGACGAGGATGTTGCCGCTGTCGACGACGGGGATGCCGCCGATGTGGTATTCGCTCATGAGGTCGAGGGCATCTTTCACGGTGGCGTCCACATGGATGGTCACCGGGTCGCTGATCATGCCGTTCTCAGCGCGTTTCACCTTGCGCACCTCGGCGGCCTGCTTGCCGATGGTCATGTTCTTGTGCAGCACACCGATGCCGCCTTCCTGGGCGATGGCGATGGCCATGCGGCTCTCCGTGACGGTGTCCATGCCGGCGGAGACGACGGGGATGTTGAGGTCGATATGGCGTGAGAACTTGGTTTTCAGGCTCGTTTCACGAGGGAGCACATTACTATAAGAAGGCACCAAGAGGACGTCGTCGTAGGTCAGGCCTTCACCAACAAATTTTTCAGGATCGAGTGTCATGTCTTTTGTGATTTAATTAATCTGCAAAAATACGGAAAAAAACCGTTGATGCCCTATTTATTGGGAAAAAATAACGTGTTTGTCGGGCTTGGCTGCTAGATAAGCCGACGTGTTCGTTTTTTATAGTCCGCGTAGCCGGGCTTGTTTTGCAATTGGCGCTGTTCCATCATCGGGATACTGACGCATAGGAAGAGTGTGGTTATGGCGAGGGGACCGAGGATGAGCCAGTCGAAACCGAAAAGGGAGGCATACATCACCCAGACGCCCCACCACATCATGATCTCGCCAAAATAGTTAGGGTGTCGCCCATGGCGCCATAGCCCTACATTGCAGTATTGGCCAGGGTGGCTGTCGCGAAAGCGGTGGATTTGCGTGTCGGCCACCAATTGGATGGTGGCAGATAGTAGGCACATCGCAAAACCGACCCATGTCAAAAGACGGGCGGATACGTGGCTTTCAAACAACCCGAATCCTGGTAGCATGGCCACAAATACCACTACGGTGGGCATCATGTTCAAGCCAAAGAAGTTGGTGATATGGAAAAAGAGGGGCGACTGTGTCTCGCGGTAGTGGGTATAGCGCCAGTCTTCGTGGTCGAGTCCTTTGAAAGTGTAAGCCCAGTTGCCGGTCAGGCGAATGCCCCAATACCAGACGGCAACCAAAAGCAGTGCGACAGGTAATGAGAAAACCATTTTATGGAATGCCCATGCGGTGAATGCAATAGGAGGGAAGACGCTCCAATAAGGGTCGTAGACCGACACGTTTTTATAGAACAGGCCGAAGCCCCAAACGATAACGGTAGCCACAACATCTGCCCAAAACAAAGCCCAGTATTCATGAAGGATGCCGTCCAGTTGGTTGAAGGTAAGACCTCCTACCGCTACGGCGATGAGATAAACTATGGCGATTATGATGATGCTAGATGATTTTTTGTGCATAGCGAATAGGGGTTGCGGGCGGCAAAAATAGGGAAAAGATAGCAGAAAGAATCCTTGCGGACACAAAAAAGCCAAAAACTTGTTCCAAAAGCAATTAAAGGTTTGAAATCATAACCCAAATATTACCTCAAACGTCCATTCCAACCTCGGCACAATCGGTGAGGGATCCACTTAGTAAAGTTCCCATCAATGCTTGGCCAAATACATACAGATTGTTATCTGAACAAATCATCCAGTGTCACCTGCTGGTTCACATCTTTAGAATGTGCGCCTCTCTGCACTCCTTCGGTCGTCACCATCACTAACTGCACCGAGTGAGTCTTCCTATGTTGCTTGCTGGCCAAAAACGCATCAATCTTGGTCGCCAACTCACGCTCATACTGCTTGTCGATCACAAACTCATGTTCGCTGAATTTCATTTCGCAGAGATAATCCGTCCGCTCGCCCTTCCATTCCAGTACTAAGTCGATTTGTGCCGCATCTCCATTTGGAGCCATGCCTTTCCAACAGTAGTTTCTGCTGATGGTTGTGATGCGCAGCGCCTCTTTCATTTGCTCCATGTGTTCAATACATAACATTTCGAACGTATTTCCCGCCCACGCATAAAACGAGGGAGTACGCTGGATTGTCCTCCAGTTGCCTGCATTAGTACCCTTGCCATAGATGAAGTGCAGATAGAATAACGAGAAAAAGTCCTTCAGCTGAT
>CAMYYV010000020.1 GCA_947303625.1 uncultured Bacteroidales bacterium
CCATGCCCTCGTTGCGGAAGTTGCGCGAGAACTCGTACACGCCCTCGAAGCCGCCCACGATGAGGCGCTTCAGGTAGAGCTCGTCGGCGATGCGGAGGTACATGGGGATGTCCAAGGCGTTGTGGTGCGTCTCGAAGGGACGCGCCGTGGCGCCGCCGGGTATGGCTTGCAGCACAGGCGTCTCCACCTCGAGATAGCCGCTCTCGTTGAAGAAACGGCGGATGCTGTCGATGATGCGGGTGCGGGTGATGAAGATGTCCTTCACGCGGTCGTTCACCACGAGGTCGACATAACGCATACGGTAGCGCAGCTCGGGGTCGTTGAATTCGTCGTACTTCACGCCGTCCTTCTCCTTGACGATGGGCAGCGGCCTCAGCGACTTGCTCAGCACCGTCAGTTCCTTGACGTGCACCGAGATTTCGCCCATCTGCGTGCGGAAGGCAAAGCCTTTCACGCCGATGAAGTCGCCGATGTCGAGCAGGCGTTTGAACACTGTGTTATATAAGGTCTTGTCCTCGCCCGGGCAGATTTCGTCGCGCTTCACATAGAGCTGGATGCGGCCTTTCGAGTCCTGCAGTTCGCAGAACGAGGCGGCGCCCATGATGCGGCGGCTCATGATACGGCCCGCGAGGGTGACCTCTTGGAATTGGTCGGGGTTGTTGTCGTCAAATTGGTTGAGGATGTCCGTGGTGAACACGTTCACAGGGAACGCGGCCTGCGGATACGGGTTGATGCCGAGTTTGTAGAGTTCGGCCAACGAATTTCTTCTGATTTGTTCCTGTTCGCTTAACATGATGTGATGCGTTTATTTGGGGTGCAAAATTACTACTTTTTGGGACAAAGATGCAGAAAATGTTACAGAGGGAGGTCTTATTTGCATCTTTTAAATAATTTAAAAAAGAATCCTTTCTTCTTTTTTGGTTGTAATTCATCTTCCGATATAAAGTTGTTATCATTTTCTACGGCATTCTGCATCTTCAGTTGTAATTCGCCATCCCACACAAAGAGATGATTACATTTTTTGCATCTAAAAAGAGCTTTTTTGTTTTCTTGTAAAGCATTTGTTTTTTTGAAACCGCATATTGGACATTCCAAATCTTTTAGGGTTTGGCATATTTCATCAAAATCAATTGAGCTTTTATCCCCAATGTGATTCACAAATTCTGAAAGAATTTCATTAATTACAGGGAAATCGTCATCTGCATTATGGTATAAAGATATGGCATTTAAGGCAAGGAGTTGTTGTCGAGATAGTTTTTCATCATCATAGTTAAATGGCAGAACCAAATCATTATGAATTCCAATATGCTTTTCTCTTGCTTTCTCTTTGATTTGGGACAATATTTTCTCTAAAACAATAATGTATTTATATGTTGTTGATACTGTATTTTGAGCTGTTTTTAGCGTTTCTATTAAGTCTTCTGTCTTAAGGTTGTTACGTTGGATTAGATGTATTTTGTTTATTTCATTACTGGCAAATTTATTTAGTCCTAGAATCCTATCAGACGGGGCTACATTAAACCTGGTACAGACAATATAATAAGCGGTTGCAAATGTAGATAAAGAGAGATACCCAATGGATTCTTTGTGTGTAGTTGTTTTTTTCCCTACATCTGAGTATTCTACTGTTTGGCGCTCGTTGTAGCATCCGTTCAAGCTTAGTTTTCCAAAACCGACATATACCGTAGCCAAATCTGTTAAAAATTCATTCTCCAAATCCTTGGTTTTTTCGGAATAATATAAACCATTGATGAACAAAACTTTATGACATATCTCATGAGCCATGACAGCACGAACTTGTGCCGGGTGATTACGATAATTCTCATTAATTTCAATGAAAACATTCTCACTATTATCTAACGCAATATTTCCTCCAACTGATTGTTCTGTTTTTGTAAAAGTAATTACGGGTATGTGATGTGTCAACCCCACATGTTTCATCATTTGGGATGCCTCTTTTTGAGCATTTAAAAGGCCATCGCCTCCATTGTATGTTGTGTAAATTGGGTCATAGAAACACATCGCATCATAGCCAAGATGACTTTCAATTAATGCAAGTCTGGAAAGAACTTCATAATAACTTAGATCGGAGACTTTCATAATTATTTTGTTTTTTCTTTGAGTTTATAATGATGGTCAAACTATCAGCAACATTGAATCATTTCACCACCTCCACAATCTTCTCCCCCAACGCCTGCTGAATCATGGCAATCGTTTTGCAGGTGAAGTTGTGATTGTTACTATCGTGCTTTATGGCGCAAAACTATCAACAAATCCCTTTACTTGCAACAATTATTGTAGACAAATGCCCAAAAAATTGTATTTTTGCTCATCGAAAAAAAGAACTTTATTATGAGAATCATATCACAACCTATAAATCGAAGCGAATTGGAGACCATGCTGCCTGGTTATTTCGGTGACATGATAAAAGCCGTTGTTGATATACAAAAGAACATTATCGGCATAGATGCTGAACTGCACGCTGATATTGAGAAAGAATTACTACAGCAAGGTTCAGAACAAGCCGACCTTTGGGGCATCAACCTTTACCCCGAAATGGAGGGCGAAGACTTTATTGAATTTGATTCGCTCATTAACATCCGCCCCTATCAAGGCAACCGCAGCCGTGATGTACAAGACCCTGTTGTCCGCAAACGTATTGTTGAAGTCGTTAATAAACTGATATTATGAGCAACTATCAACATACCGAATTGGCTGCCGGACGCTGGGCTGAGATGACTCTGGCGGAGCAAATGCTGAATATCGGAAGCGAGGTGTCGCGTGCCAATCGCTGGCAAAGCAAAGGCAACATGGAGCAATGTCATCGCGCCGCGGACCGCGCTTTGGAGTTGCTTTTCCTCACCATCAACGCACAACGTGGCAAGCACGACTTGGGCGAGTTCTGCCGATTGTACGAAGTCCTCGCCGACTGCTATTATGGAGATAATTTCTACCAAACCGACCCAATAAAACTTCAACGCTATTTCGATGTGTTTTATAGACCATAACCCATGCAGTTCAAAGACGTAATAGGTCAATCTGCCGTAAAACAAAGGCTCATCCAGAGTGTGCGTGAAAACCATGTCTCTCACGCACAGCTCTTTTTTGGTCCTGCAGGATGCGGCAAGCTACCCTTGGCCTTGGCCTATGCCCAGTATATCCTCTGCCCCAACCGCACCGAGACCGACAGCTGCGGTGTGTGTCCCACCTGCCAAAAAGTGCAGAAGCTGGCACACCCCGACCTGCATTTCGTCATCCCGACCAACACCACGAAAAGTGTTAAAAGCAACCCAGAGTCAGACCTCTTCATGGAGGAATGGCGTGAGTTTACGTTGAAAAACGAGGGTTATTTCAGCGACAATGACTGGTATACCTTCCTCGAAATTGAAAACAAACAAGGCTACATGTCGGTGCGCGACGCGGCCTCGCTGCTGCGCAAGCTGAGCATGAAGGCCTATGAGGGCGAATATAAAATTGCCATCATCTGGATGGCAGAGAAGATGAATCCCCAGTGCGCCAACAAACTGCTGAAGCTGCTCGAGGAGCCTCCCGCGAAGACCGTGTTCCTGCTTATCGCCGAAGACCAAGAGGAATTGCTGGCCACCATCAAGTCGCGCACAGCGTTGGTCAAGATACCGGTATTGGATAGCGCCTCCATTGAACAAGCCTTGCAAAAACGCTATGGTTGCGACCCGCAACAGGCTCACGACTCAGCCATCATCTCGGAAGGCGACTGGCTGACGGCCTGCAGGTCGTTCAAAGACTTTGAGGACCACAAGCTTTTCTTCACTACCTTCCAGCAATGGATGCGCCTCTGCTTCCGTGCTGCCTACTCTGAGCTGATCGATTTCTCGGCAAACATCAAGAACTTGGGACGAGAGAAACAAAAGGAATTGCTGAACTACGGCCTGCGCATCTTCAACAACGCGCTGCTGTTCAACAACAACCTATCCGAAATTGTCATGCTGCCCGAAGACGAGAAAAAGTTCAACGCCAACTTTGCGCCTTTTGTCAATCCTGCCAACTTGGTACAGATTGCTGGCCTCTTCGAAGAGGCCATACGTCAAATCGAGCGCAACGGCTACGCACCACTCATCTTCACAGATGTGAGCTTTAAGATGATTGGGTTGTTGAAGAAGAAGTAGGTTTTAGTAAACATGTCATACCGAGCCTATAAGGCGAGTGTATCTATGCTTGCTAAAACCGGTACCATTATAATGGCATCTATAAACCGCCTCCTATAGATTTCTTCGGCTAAAGCCTCGAAATGACATAGGAGGCTAATTTCTACTCGTAAACCTCAACGGTGCCCATCTCGAACTGGATGGGATGACCAGCCTCGTAGTACCGCACATCGTGCAGCACCTTATCGAAGACGTAGTTCTGTATGAGCACGAAGTCCTTGCCGTCGTTGGCAAGGGCATACATGCGGTCGCGGTCCACATCGCCGAGCTCTCCACCCATGTCGGTCACACCGTTCAGCACCAGTTTCCTGAAGGTCTTCATGTCCTGCTTGTTGCCGTCCTTGTCGGTGACGACGATATAGTGGACGTATGGCGAGTTCGTGATAGAGTCGATGCGTTCCTGCGGGAGCGTATTGTTGAACAAAGCCTCAAAGCGCAAATCGCCGAACGACGACAACATGTTGATGACTTTCAACGTATCGTAAGGCAACTCTTTGTTATCAGCGAGACGGGTGAGCTTGTATTGGTGCTTGCCCATGTTCTCGACAGAGAAGCTTCCCTCGGGGTCTTCGTTGAATTCGACGGTGACTTTTTGGATGTCAGCCAAGTTCTCGTGGAAGATAGTGTGATCGCGCCAGTCGTCGGGGTTGGCGGTGAAGCGCGTGGTGATGAAGCCGCGGAAGCTGGGGATGTAAACGATATAAGCGTTGCTGGCGCCTTCCATCAGCATGAAGGTGCCGCTGCTGTCCATGGTGGCATCGCCCACGTAAAAAACCTTGGTGCGCTTCTCATGGTAGAACAACTTGACCTTGTCAAAAAGGTTGATGCGCGGCACCCACTGGTAAATCTCCACCTTGGTACTTTGCGAAGCTAACTGTTTGACGATGTTATCGTGGCTAGCGCGCGACACGGGCATCTTGACGCGAACCTTATAAAGTGTGGTCAACAGATACTCCACCTGCTTGGAGTGGGCCTTGTAAGTGCCGTTGAGCGTCCAGCCATCGTCGTGCCGTTCGAGCAGCGACTCGTTTTCACGACGGTCGGCCAAATACATTTTGGTGACGGAGGCCGTGTCCCACACGGTGAAATCGGCGCCTTTGCTCTTGCTCTTGCCGACAGGACCTGCCGTATGATACAAGTAGTTGGCCACGGCAACGCCTGCGATGACGGCCAAGATGATGATTATGATGATGACAGCTTTGTTGTTCTTTTTCATTGCGATTAAGCTTTCGTTTTTCTACTGTATTTCACTTTACGGATAAGCGACATGACGAGACCCAGGATGACGATGAGAGCGATAGGCACCACGGTATTGACCACCTGCCAGACTACGCGCTGCTTGCTCACCTTGGTCGGGTCGAGGAGACGCACCTTCAGCTCGCGCGAGCGGATGTCGACCAGCCCTTCGCCATCGACGAGGTAGCTGATACAGTTCTCGATGAATTCCTTGTTGGCGTAAGTGATCTGCGTGTATTGGTCAAAGCCTAACGATAAAGGCTTGCGCGTCCTGATGTCAATTTGGTTACGGATGATGTCGCCGTCGGCCACCACAATCATAGCAGTCGGCTTGCTCACCTCCATGAAGTCGGTAGCTTGGTCGTCGATGATCTCCTGCGGGATACGGTTGGCATAAAGCGACGAGAAGGTGCCTTTCAGCAGGTAGGCCACATTCTTTCCTTTCGATCCAAACATCTTTTGGTCGGGGGGCTGTCGCAGCATGGCCAAGGTGATGAAAACAGGCGCGCCCGACACTTTGGTATAGTCGGAAGTCTTGAGCAACGGTATTTGTTCAATGTCGTCGGCAGAGGTGGTGGCATCCATCGAGCTAACAAAATCGGATTTGATGGCATTCATATTGCGCACCATGGGATGGTCGGAGGCAGCTTGCAGCAAGGGGAAGTAATACCAACGGAAATACTCCAATCGGGCTTGTCCGCCCACCTGTCCTGTGCGGATGGGCAAGGCGGCGCAAGTTAAATCAAGGAGCAGGTCGCGGTTGAGGCGCACACCATATTTGAACAACATGTCGTCCAAGTTGAGGTCCTGCTCTATGCCGACGGTCGACTCCTGACTTTGCAAGCTATCCATGGTAGCGAAGACGGGCTCAACGAGCCAAAGCACCTTGCCACCGTGCATGATGTATTGGTCGATGAGGAACTTGTCGCGCTCGTCAAAAGCCTGTGTGGGCTTGGCGATGACGATAGCGTCATATGACGGGAAGGCACTCACGTCGCGCGTGGTGTCCTGTGTGCGGTGGATGAGGGCATCAATCTTGCCGTCGATTTCAAGTCGGACCACATTGTAGTTCTGCGACAACGACTTCGTGATGTCGTACACGTCCTGCTCGCCCAATTCTCCGTGGCCTTCCACAAAGGCGATGTTGGGCTTCATCATCCGCGTCACCTTTTTGACCGCGTCGACGAGGCGGAACTCCAGGTTCTGCATCGAGGCATTCAGAGCTTCGTCATCCGACATCCCTATCTGATTCTCCAACAATTCGATGGCAATCTCGGTATTATTGCGGTAGCTTACCAAGGCGCCAGGCCAGATGACCATCTGCTTCGACGAACCGTCGCTGTTCTGCACATTGAGGTCGGTGGGCTTCAGCCCCGCCTGATACAACTGCTTGTAGGTTTCCATGATCTCGGCCTCCTCGCCACTCTCGGTCGGGTCGATGAACTCGTAGTCGATATATTTCGAGTAAGCGCGGAACTCGTCGAGCATCTCCTTGGTCTCGCGACGCAGCTTCTTGAAGCCGGCCGGGAAGTCACCGTCGAGGTAGACCTTGAAATACACGTAGTCGTCAAGGTTGTTGAGGATCTCCTTCGTGGTGGGCGACAGGGTATAGCGTTTCTCGCTCGTCAGGTCGAAACGGGTGAAGAAATAGGAACCTGCCACATTCACAATGACCACCACGGCCACCGTGATAAGGAAGGCGAGTATTTGGTTCTTTTTCAGATTCTTGCGTTTGTTTTCCATCACTTTCCCCTCCTATTACCATTTGCGGCTCGAAAGAACCAATTTCGTCGCACTCAGAAACAAGGCTATCACACTAAAAAAATACAACACATCGCGCGTGTCGACCACACCGCGGCTCAGCGAGCCGTAGTGGGCATTCATGCCTAGCTGTTGGATAAACAGGTCGACGCGGCCAAACAGCGACAGCGAGTAGATGAACTCGAAGCCGATGAGCAGGAAGCCACAAAGAAACACCGAGAGGATAAAGGCCAAGATCTGATTGTTGGTCAGTGAGCTACAAAACACACCGATGCTCACGAAGCTGGAGCTGAGCAGAAACAGGCCGATATAGGAACCCCAGATGCCGCCGCTGTCGAGGTTGCCTTGGGGCATGCCGAGACGATAAACCGAGAAATAATAGATAAAAGTGGGGATGAGAGCCAACAACACCAGCACCACACCCGCCAAAAACTTGGCCCAGATGATCTGCCAATCCGACAGGGGTTTGGTAGTTAGCATCTCAATGGTGCCCGTGCGGTTCTCCTCGGCGAAGCTACGCATCGTCACGGCCGGCACAAGGAAGAGAAACACCCAAGGGGCGAGGATGAAAAGGCTGTCGAGGTTGGCATAACCAAAGTTCAGCACGTTGAAATCGCTTTGGAACACCCAAAGAAACAGGCCCGTGATGAGCAGAAACACCACGATGACCATGATGCCGATCAACGAGCTGAGGAAGTTACTGATTTCTTTCTTGAAAAGGGCGTACATACTCAAATACGTATTTGGGGTGCAAAGGTACGAGTTTTTTCTCTATCTTCGCTGCATGAATAAAACATTCTTGTCCACGAAACAGCTGAGGCTGCCTCTGTTGCTCTTCGCCATTCTTCTACTTGCCTGCAGTTGTGAGCCCAAACATGAGGGTCCCACCACCGAGGAACTATATGCTGGATTTCAGCAACCTGCCTCGGAATACCGCCCTTTTGTACGCTGGTGGTGGAACGGCGACAAAGTGGAGGCTGACGAGCTGGTACGCGAGTTGCGTTTGCTGAAAGAGGCAGGCATTGGCGGCGTGGAAATCAACCCCATCGCCTTCCCCACCTATTGCGACAGCCTCGGCAAGCCCTCTCTGACCTGGCTCAGCCCCAAATGGATCGATATGCTCAAGGTGTGCTTTGACGAAGCCGACTCGCTCGACATGACCTGCGACCTGCTCGTAGGCTCGGGCTGGCCCTTCGGCGCAGAGTTCCTCAACGAAGACGAGCGGGCACAGATCGTGGTCAACTATGCGGAAACTGTAACAGGGCCAACTACTTTGACCATCATCCGAGATAGCATTTGCAACCGTGCCATGCCCAAAGTGAGTTCGCCTTTTAAGGGGAACACCAAGGAGCTGATGATGCTACGGCTGTATCCGAATCCGGCTGGTTCCATCGAGGATGGTATCGATGTAATACCGGCCCTTCGACAGGCTCAGGGACCTGTCTTTACTAAAAAATCTGAGGTGACTGAGCCTGTCGAAGGCCCGACAGACAACATATTTACCATTGAAGTTCCCGAAGGGGAATACACCCTCGCCGCCTTGGTGAAGATCAACGGCTTCCTTGAGGTCATCAACGGCGCGCCTGGCGCAGCGGGACCTGTCTTAGACCACTTCAACACAGAGGCGGTCAACAGATATCTTTATAACATGTCGGACAAGATTGAGGCGCAAATCGGGCCACTGAGAGGCCACATCCGTGCCCTCTTCACCGACAGCATGGAACTGGAAGGCGCCAACTGGACCTCCGACATGGCCGAGGAGTTCCAGAAACGCTACGGCTACGACATTACCGATTATCTGCCTTTTATCCTCTTCAAAATAGGCTCGATGGGCAGCGCACTCAACTACGATGCCGTGGTGCCCGTCACCGATGCCTTCCAAAAAGAGATCCAGCGGGCGCGCTACGACTTCGAGGACTTCAAAGCCCAGCTCATGCAGGAACGCTTCACTGAACCCTATATCGAATGGTGTCATCACCTTGGTGTGAAGGCTCGCGCCCAGGCCTACGGTCGCGGTTTCTATCCCTTGGAGAACGCCATGTACTACGACATCCCCGAGGGCGAGTCATGGACCACCAACTGGCTTCGCCACAAGCCCGGCGAGGAGATGTCGGAAACCGACTACCGCCGTGGCCGTGCCTATACCATGGTCAACAAGTTCGTGTCGTCGGGTGCCCACCTCGCCGGAAACCGCACCGTCAGCTGCGAGGAGATGACCAACACTTACACCGTGTTCAACATGAGCCTCGACCAACTGAAACTAGGCGGCGACCAAAGCGCCATGTCGGGCATCACCCATAGCGTGTTCCACGGCTTCAACTACTCGCCTAACCTCGAGGCACCCTTCCCTGGATGGGTGCGCTACGGCGCCTTCTATAGCGAACGCAACAACTGGTGGCCCTATTTCAAATACTATAACGACTACAAGGCACGACTCTCCTTCGCGCTGCAACACGGCACCTACTATGCCGACATCGCCATCCTCAACCCTGAAAACGACATGTGGAGCACCATCGGAATGCAGAACGAGCCTTTTCCCAATACCACCCGAGCACCTTACAAGACCCTAATATGGGAAGCCATCAACAAAACCGGTGGCGGGGTGGACTATGTGAGCGAAAACATCATCAACCAATCGACCATCAAGAGAGGCCACCTTTGCTTTAACCAACGGAGATACAACACCTTGATACTCATTGACGTGGAAAGCCTCAACCCCGAGACTGCCGAGCAGCTGCTGCGTTTCGTGGAGACGGGCGGCAAAGTCGTGTGTATCGACACGATACCCTACCAGTCGTTAGGTCTGCGCGAAAACTACACGGCACGCGACTCGCTTGTCAAGGCCACCATGGACAAGGTGAGGCAACACAAAGGGCAGTTCTTCGTCGTCGAACCTCCCAAAGAAGGCTTCATCCCTTGGTACGACAGCCTGATGCGTGCCGCGAGTCTCCCCCATTACCTCGACATCAAGAGTCCCGACCCCTTCGTGATGCAAAACCGCTACACCACCGACGACGGCAGCGAGATGGTGCTGCTCAACAACAGCCACCGCTACAATGCACACCAAACCAAAATCATTTTTAGCCATGATTTGACACATAAACGACAAGCGCAGGTGTGGGACCTGCAGACGGGAGAACGCTATGCCCTGCCACTTACAGAAGACAACAGCTACACCTTCGACCTTGGAACTGCTGAATCGGTACTCATCGTATTTGAAAAGACAAACAAGAAACTCAACTTGAACAACTGGACACCCATGCATACTGTCATCGGCGAAATGTTACCTACTGACTTCTCGGAGGACTGGGATATCACGCTATGTCACAGCCTTTTGCACGATACTACAACAACACATTTCGACACCTTGTTCGATTTGAAGGACAGCGAGAAATACCAGCATTTCTGCGGGACTATCGTTTATCGGAAAACCATTGATTTTAGTAGAGACGCGGCGCGCCACGTCTCTACAGTATTGGATTTAGGATTGGTGGAAGGTGTCAGCGAGGTCTTCGTCAATGGAGAATCCTTGGGTGTACGATATTATGGCCGTAGGCTTTATGACATCGGCAAGGCCCCTCGCGAAGGACAAAACGACATCGAGGTGCGCGTGACCACCACCATGGGCAACTACCTCAAGACACTGAGCCGCGAGGATAATCCCACCACCTGTATCTATGTCAACCACCCCAAACGCGACCAACCCTTGCAGCCGATGGGGATGATGGGACCAGTAAGAATCTATCAAACAAACATACCATGAAAAAGCACCTAATCGCATTAATAACCACCCTCCTATTGGGCTTCAACGCGGCTTACGCGCAAGAACCCAAGCCCACCTACAACGCCTCGCTCTTCGGAATCCGCAGCGACGGCGTCACCATGAACACACGGAGCATTCAGTTCGCCATTGACTGGATCGCGGAGCAAGGCGGCGGCACCTTGCGTTTCTGGGTAGGACGTTACCTCACGGGCAGCATCCACATGAAATCCAACGTCACCATCGAGCTGGTGGAAGGCGCCGTGCTTGTGGGCAGCACCAACCCCTTCGATTACGACCGCCTCGAAGCCACCAACGACCATGCCCTCATCCTGGCCGAAGGCGTAGAGAACATCCGCCTTATCGGTTACTACAACAGCGGCGGCGTCATCGAGGGACAAGGACGGGCGTTGGGCAACAACTGCACCGACCTCGTGCACAAAGGACTCATGAAAGACAGACTAAGCAACGATCGTGTGGGCGAGGGATTCCGTCCAAGGCTGCTGCTTTTCAGGGAGTGTAAGAACGTGGAGGTCGACAACGTCACCTTCCGCAACGCAGCCAACTGGGTCACCATGTACGACCAATGCGAGAACGTCAAAGTCAACAACGTGCGAATCCAAAGTACGGCCTTCTGGAACAACGACGGAATCGACATCGTCGACTGCGACGGCTTTGTGCTCACCAACAGCTACGTCGATGCTAGCGACGATGCCATCTGTCTCAAGTCGCACAGTGCCAAAAAGTTGTGCCAGAACATCGAAGTGCGCAACTGCACCGCACGCAGCAGCGCGAGCGGCATCAAGTTTGGCACCATGGGGGCTGGCGGCTTCAAAAATGTGAAGATCATCAACAACACCGTCTACGACACCTACCGCAGCGCCATCACCATACAGAGCGTCGACGGTGGCATCTGCGAGAACATTCTCGTCGACTCGCTCTATGCCACCAACGTCGGTAATGCCATTTACCTCAATATAGGTGCACGCCGCGACAAGCAAAGCTTCATGGACGGCATCACCATCCGCAACCTCTATTGTGAGGTGGCTGCCACCAAGCCCGATGCAGGCTACGAATACGAAGGCCCCATTGAAGACCTCCCGCGCAACATCTCTCCTTGCGGCATCATCGGACTGAAAGACAGCAAGATCAAGAACGTCACTTTAGAGAACATAGAAATCATCTTCCCTGGTGGCGGCGACCCTCACTATGCCCATGTCGGCCTCGATGAGTTGGACAAGGTGCCCGAGATGCCCAAAGCCTATCCCGAGTTCTCGCAACACATGGAACTGCCCGCCTGGGGCTTCTTCGTCCGCCACGTCGACGGACTCACGATGAACAACATCACGCTGAAGGCTTTGAAAAAAGATTATCGCACAGCCGTTGTTTTAGATGATGTCAAAAATCACAAAATCAACAAGTTAAATATAAAAGAGCCTGGGGCAAAGAAGAAAGACTCAATTTTTGAGCGAAAATGAAATTTTATTATTTTTGCAATCACAAAACGAGCAAAATATCCATTTTTTAATCACAACCAACTATGTACCAGATTTTTAAAGACCAAATTGAGAAATCTAAACTAATTATTACAGGTGTAAAAAGGAACCAACGACTCGGACGCGATGCTGGCGTGGACGAAAGCACGTTGCAGAAACTGGAAGAAGACTGCAAACGTTTGGAGTCTATTTCGGCAGAGATTGACAAGCTCCGCGAAGAACTGCAGAAGAAGAGCGACGAGGCTCACCGCGCCTTGAACACGTTGAAAAGCCGTACACTCACCGTGAAAAAGGCCGTCAAGTCAAAGTACGACCAGACATGGTGGATCAAGTTTGGCATCCCAGATAAGAGATAATCTTTTTAGTAACTAAGGAAAACCGCTTCGTCAAAGGCGGTTTTTTTTGTGCGAATGACGACCTTGTTTTCCCCTTTCAAAGTAGTGGCAAACAGATAGACCTCATCACCGTCACCGATTTTCAAGGTCTTACGTAACTCTGCCACCGAGAGCGGAAAATTGCGCACCGCGATGCTCGCCTTGTCGACATCCACGAGCAAAGTTTGCTTTACCTTTTTGTTATAGGGAGCCCAGCCTTCCACCTCGAAGATGCGGCCTGGAAAATCGTGGATCAGCCGATCCGAAGTATATAGATTGCTGTTTTTGTGCAACTTAAAGACACCAAACCGATTCGTCAGCAACTTATAGCATCCCGCTTTCATCAAGGCGGGATGAGGCTCATAGAGATAGTTCGACACACCATCTGCCATCTTACACAGGCAAGTCCGTTCTTCTTCAAGGGTGAAACGCACCTCGGGCTGGCCAGTCGTTAAGTTGACGCAAACCATTTGGGCCTCCCCTTGATAGCCACGCTCTATAATGAAATCCAATTCCTTGCACTCGTTGGCGACAGCCACCACATGCACTTCTTTCACATGACGCAGCTCTTCCAATGCTTTGCTGATGTCGAGCATCGGCGACAGCTTCACCATCACCGTCGCGGCCTTATTAAGCAACTCGTCTTGCAAAGCAGTCACATCGGGTGTGCACTCGGCGATGGAAACTGTCTTGCGTCCTTGTTCGTCCCTGCGGGCAGGGTCGACAAAGATACAATCCTTGGATTCGCAATGCTTCAGATAATCTTCAGCGGTCTCGTTCCACACTTTGATGTCGGTATCTAAGACGGCAAAATTATGTCGTGCCAGGTCGCAGAGTTCGGTTTGTCGCTCCACATAGTCGGATTGCTGGAAGCGCTGCGAGAGATAATAGCTGTCGATGCCCAGACCACCGGTGAGGTCGACGAGGGTGTCTCCTTGCAGCAGACTTGCCTTGTATCTCGCGGCTGCCTCCGACGAGCATTGCTCAATGGAGAGATGGGCCGGGAAGAGCAGATCCTCGTTGTCGGCCCACGATGCCACTTTCTTCTGCAACAGCTGCCGGGCGGCAATCTGGCGCAGAGCCAATGAAACGTCAGTGCCGACGGGCGCCTTTTTCAAGGCGAGCGTCGGCACGTCGGCATTCAGGTTTTCCCTGATGAATTGTTTGGTGATCTCGTTCAAAGTCAGATCTTCTTCAGGTTCACCACCTCGAGGTCGGTGAGGAAACGCCACTCGCCACGAGGCAATCTGTATTTGTCGAGACCAGCGAACATCACGCGGTCGAGCTTGGTCACCTCATAGCCGAGATGCTCGAAGATACGGCGCACGATGCGGTTGCGGCCCGAGTGGAGCTCGATGCCCACACTCTTCTTGCTGTCGTCGTCCTGGTCGTAGGCGATGCTGTCGGCGGCGATGGGACCGTCGTCAAGCTCGATGCCTTCGGAGATACGCAGCATATCGTTCTTGGTCAGAGGTTTGTCAAGCATGACATGATAGAGCTTCGGCACCTCACTGCTGGGGTGGGTCAGCTTCTTGGCCAGGTCGCCGTCGTTGGTGAACAGCAGCAGGCCGGTGGTCTGCTTGTCGAGACGGCCCACAGGGAAGATACGCTCAGTGCATGCATCCTTGACGAGTTCCATCACGGTGTCGCGCTCATACGGGTCGTCACTGGTAGTGATATAGCCCTTAGGCTTGTTGAGCAACAGGTAACGCAGCTTCTCGCGGCTGAGGGTCTGTCCGCCATACACCACTTTGTCAGTGGTCTTCACCTTGTAGCCCATCGTGGTAATCACTTCACCATTCACCTCCACGCAGCCAGCCTTGATGAGGTCATCGGCTTCGCGACGTGAGCAAATGCCACAGTCGGCCAGGTATTTGTTCAAACGGATCTCTCCCGTAGCTCTCGGACGGTCGTAGAGCGGGTCTTTCTCGCGGACATAGCCTTTGCGGCCACGGCGCGGTTCGTCATCGTCGAAACGGCGACGCGGACGGTCGTCAAAACGGCGGCCACCACGGGGACGCTCGTCATCGAAGCGACGGCGAGGGCTGTCTTCATCATCAAAACGACGTCTTGGACGGTCGTCATCATTGAACCTGCGGCGCGGACGGTCATCATCGTGGAAACGATGTTCACGCGGCTTGTCGTCGTCGAAACGGCGACGCGGTCTTTCTTCATCGTCAAAGCGGCGACGCGGACGGTCGTCATCGTGGAAACGACGTTCTCTCGGTCTGTCATCATCGAAACGGCGACGCGGTCTTTCTTCGTCGTCAAAGCGGCGACGCGGACGGTCGTCGTCATGGAAACGGCGCTCGCCGCGTGGTTTGTCGTCATCGAAACGACGGCGCGGACGATCGTCATCATTGAATCTGCGGCGCGGGCGGTCGTCGCGACGGCCTTCACCACGTTCTTCGTCATCGAAACGGCGACGGGGACGGTCACCGAACTTACGTTCGCCGAACCTGCGGTCGCCTCGTTCGTCATCAAAGCGGCGTTCACCTCTCGGCTTGTCGCCAAATCCTCTTCTCTCTTCGTGTCCTTCCTCGTCACCGTCACGGTGATAGAATTTGAAGGACCTCCTCTGTTGGAACACTTCACGTTCTTCAACAGGCTTTCTGGTGCGCGGACGCTTGCCAGATCTTTCGTTGTCAGTCATTTAGTAATATTGTATTAATGTTGAAATTGTCATCCCTTGCGCGGAATGGGCGGCAAAAGTACAAATATTTTGGGACATAAAACTTTATTCGGCCAAGTTTTCAACACAAACCTTCGGAAAGCCCATTTTCAACTCACTGATTTTCTTTTCTTTTTGTGCTTCAAACTTCTTAAAAGCCTCGCTCTCGGGAAACAATGGCCTATGTTGTATCATCTGCTTCAACTCAGAAGCGGCTTTCATGGCAGGTTTTTCCGACGGGTCGATGGCAAAATCGGCAAAACGTTCCCAGATATAGCGCACGGCCTGGTCGGTAGGATGCACCATGTCTTCCTCGTAGAAACGATAGTCGCGCAACTCATCCAAGAGGATTTCGTAGGCGGGGAAATAATGGGAATTGTCAAATGCCTTACAAACCTCATCCACAGCCAAAAGAAGAGCCGCTTTACTCAGCTGGTTCTCATGCAGGCCGTCCTTCAGGTGGCGCAAAGGCGAAACGGTGAAGACAAACTGCTTTTCAGGATGCCGCTTGACTATTTCTGAAAGGCATTGGACAGATTGCTCCACCGACAGGAAAATCCGCTCAAAACGAGCCGCAGGCAGCTTGTGGCAATTGGAAACTATCGCTTGTGTTTCCATATTACGAAAAGCCCACGAAGTGCCCAAACTGATGATGACCCATTTGGACTTCTCAAAATGCGCATGAGCCTCAGCAAGGCTTTGATTGACCTGTTCCAACAATGCCACCTCAGAAACATTCCAAAAGGTTGTATTATGGCTAAAAGTGCAATAGTATCCCTCGCCCACTCCGATGACTTCTTCATGACTGAAGGGCCTTCCACTAAACAACCGCTCCACTGACTGCGAGATGCTGGTGGGATTATACAACACGCCAAAAGGGTTCACCAAGGCATTGAAGCCCAAGCCACGACAAACACCTCCCACCTCGTCGGCAAAGCAGGAACCCAGGAAGAGCAGGCCGTCGCTGTAACGGATGGCTTGCTCCAAAGGATTAATCTTTATTTCGGTTTGAAGAATCACCTGCTCAGATTTCGCACATCCCTATGGGATGTAAAAAATTGATTATTGCTTTATTTACCGAGCGAAAATCCCTAAGGGATTATTCCGATTCCCGTAGGGAATTGCGTTCGGTCGAATTATTAAGCATTGTTTTTCAGCATCCCATAGGGATGCACCATAGCTTACAAAACTCGAATCATTTATTTTCCGCCAAAAATCTCTCCACCTCAATGCCCGCCATAGCGCCCGTGCCGGCAGCCACAATGGCCTGTCGGTAGATGCGGTCCTGGCAATCACCACAGGCAAAGATGCCCTCCACGCTGGTAGCCGTTGACTTCGGCTTGGTGATGATATAACCATCCTCGTCCATATCAAGGATGCCCTTGAAAGGCTCGGTGTTAGGCGTATGGCCGATGGCCTCGAAGAAGCCATCCACATAGATGGTACGCTCTTCCTTGGTGTCGCTGTGATACAGCACGGCACCTTTCAGTTTCTTCATGAAGCCCTGTTGCTCGCCGAAGAGTTCCTTGGTCTGGTGCTTCCACAACACCTCGATATTGGGCGTGTTAAGCACTCGATGCTGCATCGCTTTGGAGGCACGCAACACATCGCGGCGGACGATAAGATAGACCTTGTTGCAGAGCTTGGCCAGATAAGTGGCATCTTCGCAAGCGGTGTCGCCGCCACCAACGACTGCGACATCCTTTCCTTTATAGAAGAAGCCATCGCAGGTGGCACATGCCGACACGCCGCCGCCCTTGAATTCCTCTTCGGTAGGCAGGCCGAGATAACGTGCCGCCGCACCCGTCGAGATGATGATGGAGTCGGCAAGCAGCTCGCCGTCGTATTCCGTCGTCACCTTGAAGGGACGCTGACTGACGTCGATGGCCGTCACCTCGCCTTCGCGAATCTCAGCGCCAAAGCGCAAGGCCTGCTGACGGATGTCTTCCATCATGTCGGGGCCATTAATACCCTTGGGATAGCCGGGGAAGTTCTCAATTTCGGTGGTTTGGGTAAGTTGACCACCAGGCTGCATGCCTTCATAGACGACGGTTTTCACGTCGGCACGGCAGGTATAGATTGCTGCGGTGTAGCCCGCAGGGCCCGAGCCAATAATCAGACATTCAATATGTTCCATTTAGATTAATTTAGAGTTTAAAATTTAGAGTTTAGAGTAATTCTCTGCAAAGGTAACTTTTTTTCAATTAATTGAACAACATTTCGAAAAACATTCGTATCTTTGCAGCCGCTAAGGCAATCGGGGTGTGGTGCAGTTGGCTAGCATTCTTGCATGGGGTGCAAGCGGTCGCCCGTTCGAGTCGGGCCACTCCGACAAAAGAGCAGCTGAGTAATCGGCTGCTTTTTTTGTTTGCCTATAGGATTGCTTCGCAAGAAATCTTTTTCAAAATCATTTGAAAATCAGAAATGATGGCAAAGAATATTTCTAACAAATGATTTTTGACAGATTTCTTGCCTGCAGGGCAATCCCATAAAAAAAGGACGCCCGAAGACGTCCTTTTTCCATTGTCATTAGCAAAACATCAATATTCCCAGAGGCTCTGTTCGAAGTCGAACATTTCGTTTTTGATGCGCTCCGATTCGTAGAGGGCGTCGATGTTGAAAGCATAGGAGTTGATGTAACGGTCGTAAACGTTCTCTTCTTTGATGATGTAGCTGTCGAAGATACGTTTTTGGAAGACTTCGTCATAAGTACGGCGTTGAGCCGAGTTGTTGCGGTTGAAGGCGAAGGCCTTAGCCAGCACTTCACGCGAGTCTTCATAGGGCACCCAACACACCTGAGAGAGGCCGCCGTCTTCGTCGACCACAATGGGACCAAGGGCGATGATGCGGACGAGGAACTGTGACAATTTCTTGTCGAAGTACCAGTCTTCCTTGATACGCAGACGGGTCACGTTAAGCATACGGTCTTTAAACTCAATCTCGTTGGGCACTTCCTCGCCATCCTTCCAGATGACCGGCGGGTCGCCAATCTTTGTGTTTTCTTTTTCAAAATCGGCCAAGGTCAGAGGCGTCACCATGTCGTCGATGTTGTTCTCAACGCGGTAAGGGATAATGTCGCCGCTCTGGATGCCATCGTAGATCACGGTGATGAGGTTTCTCCAGTCCTCGGTCGGATTGATCGGGTAGTAGAACACTTGATTGATCTTCTGACGGAAGTCGATTTCCCTGATCACCGTCTTCTTCCACATCACATTCGACTCGTCGATGACAGGAAGCGGCGACGGGGCCTTTTCGTTCATGATTTGCTGCTGGCCCGAGAGGATGCTGTTCTTCACAGGCTTGCGGGTCTCAACCGTCTGGGCATTCATGCACAGACTGCCGAGGAGCATCACCAGGGTCAACATGGAAACAAGTGTCTTTTTCATTTTATAAGGATTTAAATTGTTTACTTGATTTCAACACCGATAGGCGTTTCGAGAGTCTTGACCTTTCCGTCGTTACCGCGCACCTGGATGGCGGTAAAGAGGAAGGTGTCACCGACATTGGAGCCGCTTATGGCCGTCTTCATCTCGTCGGTGAAGGCGCCGCCATTGGCTTTGGCTTCCTTAGTGGTACCGCTCTTGGTCTTGTAACGGAAGGTGTAACCCACCACGTCGTAATGGACACCCTCGAAGTCGAAGTCCTTCATCTCAGCTTCCACACGGTTGGCGGCAAGCAGAGCGCTCTTCGAAACGAGACCGTTTTGGACGTTACGGATGAGTGCCGTAGGCTTGGGAAGGTCTTTCACACGGAACTTCATGCTACCGAGGCTGGAACCGCCCGAGCTGACGCTGATGGTCACCTCATCGGCAGAACCAGGAAGCAGATTGTAAGTACCGTTACCCGTTCTGGACAACGTGCCATTGCTGGCCGTAGCACTGATTTCGCCGCCGACACCACCACCAACGGCAATCGGGTTGTTGATACCACGATACACCACATTCATCTTGGTGGCCGACACGCTCACCGCAGGCGGAGCCACAGTGAAGGTATTCTCAAACGGGAAGTCTTTCAATTCACCACTCGTAGGATCGAGCATCTTGATGTAACCCGTGTATTTGTGTTGGCCCACACCGCAGTTGAAGTCGAGGTTGATGACACCTTGACCATCGCTCGTGTATTCTCTTTCGGCGCCTCCATCCAACTTGACGTAAGCTTTGGTCTGGGTGTTCTGCCAAGCAGTCACCATGGCCTGGGCCTTATAGGTCTGACCGGAGAGGAGGTAGCCGCTCTCAGCGAACACCTTAGCGCCAATCTCATCAAACTTATAGTCAGCGGCGTGGATGTTCGTCATCAGTTGGTTGACAGCATTCAGCTCGGCAGTCTGAGCCTCAGAGATTAACTTGTTGAGCAGGGTGACATCGGCAACCAACACCGTATGGTGGAAGTTGTGGTATTCCCAGCTCTTCTGAAGTGCGTCACCCGTCTCGGGAGCATAGTCAATCTTGGCACCATAATATTTAATCATGGTGGTATCGACCTTGACATTGTATTCCTTCACGGCGTCGGTTCCAAGATCTTCTTTGTTACGGCTGAAGATACTATCAGTCATCAGGCCCTGCTCGTGGATATGCTCTTCACCCACAGCCTTAAAGACCTCGGATCTGAACTTACGAATCTTCTCGGAGAGCTCGAAAGCCACACCATTGCCTTCAGGTTCACCCATCATATAAGCAGTGGGCTTGTTGTAGTTGTCTCTCGACTTCACCTTCGAGGTGTTGATGTCGTACATCTTACGGCCGTTGCGGACTGTGTCGGCCGATTTCAGCAGACCATCGGCAATGGCAGTAGTTGCATCCTTGCCCTCAATCTTCTTCACCAAGTCCCATTTCAGGGCCTCGACGTAATTAATAAGGTCGTCGGCTTCAGCCTTCAGAGCCTGGGCTTTCTCATAGTAGGGACCAGCCTTTTCGGGCTCCTTACTAGCCTGATCGGCGAAAGCTTGGTATTTCTCATCAATCTGCTTTGCAAGGGTGATATTCGTGGTTTGAACGCCACTGTTCACTGTGTCGAAGGCATCCAGGATGTCCTTCGAGACATTCATGGCTAACAAGGCAGTATAGACCAGGTACATCATACCGATCATTTTCTGTCTTGGGGTTTCTTTTGCGCCTGACATAGTTCTTACTCCTTTTTTATATTATACAATCGGTTTGAGTAGAATTATGCCTTGATATTCATTGCTGACAACATTCCACCATAGACGTTGTTCAAAGCGGTCAAGCGCTGCGACAACTGGGACAACTGCTCGTTGAGTTGGCCGGCGTTCTTTGATGAAGCGTTGAGGTTATCCATGTACTTGTTCATAGTTTCGGTCAAGGCTCTGCTAGCGGCAGAAGTCTGCTCGGCGCCTTGCAGTTGCAGCTCGTAGATGGAGTTGAGTGACTGCATGCTGCTGGCCACCTTCTTGATGGTGTTGGCATCGAGGGCGCTGAAATCGAGCTTGCCCAACGAGTCGGACAGCTTCTGGTTGGTTTCAACGTATGCGGTCGAGAAGTCAGAGATGGACTTCGTGGCACGGTCCATGGCGTTGGCATAGTTGGTAGTGGCGGCCATAGCGTTGGAGATGTCGGCCATCTGACCAGCGTTCTCAGCCAGTCTGTCGATACCTCTACCCAGTTTCTTGAAAGTGTCTTCGCTGACGTTCATCTTCTCGAACATCTTGCTCAGCATGGCTTCTTCCACATCAGAGACGGGCTGACCGCTCTTACCGCCAGCATTCGTGGTGGCAAATTGGGTTCTCTCAACGCCATCCCAGTCTTCATCGAGTTCGACAAAAACGTTATCCCAAGCATACTCCATGTGTTGAGGCTCAAAGGCCGACATGAAGAAGATTAATGCTTCCACACCCAGACCGATAGCCAACATGGCATCAGCGCCAGGAATGTGAGTCAGTTTAAAATAAGCACCGACCATAACGATAGAGGCACCCCAACCATAGAGATAGCCCATGAAGGTCTTATACTTTTTCGATGCAAGGAATTTCTGGAATTTACCAAGTTCTTTCTTTTGTTTTGCCATGACAATGAATTTTTGTGTAAGTGATTTTTATTATTTAATTTATTGATTTCTTGTTTTTTATCTATACACCCTCGACATTCTCGGGTTGTCGCCTTTGTTGCGGCCCAGATAAGGTTGGATGCAGCGGAAGCCGGTGTAGCAGTTAGCCGTATCCTGATACTGGTAGTCGCGGGTGGTGACTTGCATATAGTACGACACATCTTTCCATGAGCCGCCACGCACCACCTTACGCTTCATGACCGGCGGGTCGTCGGCTTTGGCGTTATAGGTGTAATTGGGGTTCATGTCCCATGTGAAGTTGTAAGAGTTGGGATCGTAGGCCGTGTTGGTCCATTCGGCGACGTTGCCGGCCATGTCATAGAGACCCCAGCCATTGGGAGGATAGCAGCCCACCACAAGGGTGCGCAGACCGCCGTCGGCGAGATAGTTACCTCTTCTCGGCTTGAAGTTGGCCAGGAAGCATCCCTTTGCGTTGCTGGCATTAGGACCGCCCCAGGGATAGGGGTTGAGCATCTTGCCGCCACGGGCAGCCCATTCCCATTCGGCCTCGGTGGGCAGACGGAACTCCGACAGGTCGACGTCTTTCTTAGTACGCAGGTACGAGTTGAGCAACTCAGTGCGCCACACGCAGAAGGCGCGAGCCTGCTGCCAGGTAACGCCCACCACCGGATAGTTGTCGTAGGCCGGATGCCAGAAATACTTCTCCGTCATCGGGTCGTTAAACGAGTAGCTATAATCGTGGATCCAGCACAAAGTGTCAGGATATACGTTGATGACCTCGGCACGTGCATACACCGAACGGTCGCTATAGCCCTGCTTACGGTTCGACCATGCGCCCTTGCGGTCGACATTGATACCGGCATCGGCCTCGCCAATTGAGTAGTCGTTTTCGACCAACTTGCCGTCGGCGAAATCCTTCTTGGCGGCAGCCACCATATCAAACCAGAAATAGGAATAGTAGAGTTTTCTCGTGTCGATTTCCTTGCGGCGGAAATATCTCTCGTGCTCGGGGAGATACATGGGTTCAAGTGCCTCGCGGATTTCCGACTCCTTGCTGTTCCAGTCAAGTTTTTCCTTCCAATTCAGCCTCGGCGGGTCGTACACCTCACCGGTCTTACTCTCAGTGATGGCAAACCTGTCAGGGAAATTGTCGGCGAGGATTCTTCTCGCGATGGAGTCTCTAACCCAATTGACAAATTGGCGATACTCATTATTGGTGATTTCGGTCTCGTCCATAAAGAAAGCCGACACCGAAACCGTTTTTGGCTCATTAAGGTAGGAACCGGTAATGTCTTCACCACCCACTCCCATCGTGTAACTGCCTTGCGGAACAAACACCATCCCGTAGGGGTCGGGCTGGTTGAAGGTCTTGTTAGACTTTCTCACTCCAACCAATTCGCCTTGATTTGAATTACCGCAGGCTGTGAGCAGCAGCGCCACGGAAAATACGAACAATAGTCTTTTCATCTTTTTGACAATGATATGATTACTATTTTTGTTTATTTCTCTTTTTTCAATTTTCGTTGCCCAGTTTAGGGGCCACTTTACCCATTAAAAACCGCCAAAATTAGAAAATATTATAATCCACCCCTCAATTTTTTCCACTTTTTTCCACTTTTTTTCTTCTCAAACCCTCCTATTGCCATCTAAAACACACAAGCCTAATCCGAAAAAACTTACAGATATCTGACGCTGCGATAGTCGCGCGGAGTCCTGTCGAGGTCCAGCTTGAAGCAATAACTCAGTCCTATCTCATGTGAGCCTGGAACAGCCAGACCCATCGTATTAATATCGTATGAATAAACCAAGGTGATGTCCTTGATGGTGAGACCCGCCATCAGACCAACCGACTCTTGGAACCGATAGTTGACACCCAACGAAAACAAGTTGTTGTAAATCACCCGTGCACTGGCATTGAACTGTGTCGATGAGAGGTTGCTCATCACATTCACCGACGGCACGAAGGTCAGGTAGGGTACGTCTTCGATCTGGAAGGGATAGCCAGCCAAAAGGTAGAAAGTGCGGTCGGTTGTGAAGCTGGCACTGCTGGTGTTGTTGTCGTTAAGCGCATGGCCCATGCTCTCGAGCACGTTGACGACGGAAAAGCCCAGATAGAACGACTCGGGGATCTGCCAAAACAGACCCACGTTAAAGTCGAACAACATGTCGCTCTCTTCACCCAAGCCAGAGATGAGCGGGTCGCCTTCCTGGTTGGGATGCAGCTGGCTAAAGTCGACAGTACGATTGAGCAGTGTGCCAGCCACGCCGATGCCGAGGGTGGAACCGCCAAGGTCGGCATGGAAAGAGTAACCAAGGCCGATGTTAACATTGTTCTCGAAGCCCAGTTTATCGGTCATCACGGAAAACTCGAGGCCGCCGTGAAGCCTGCGGAAAGGCATGTCGCCCGTCAGAAGGAAGGTCTGCGGCGCCACCTCGTTGCCGTCATTGTCAACGAAACCCATCCACTGCTGACGATAAAGACCCAACAGATTAATGCCTTCGCTCATGCCAGCAAAGCCCGCATTGGCATAAGCATACGAGTTGGTATAGTTGGTGAAGATAGGGGCCTGCTGTGCCTTGACGTTGCACACCGTCGTCAGCATCATGGCAAGCAAGAGAACAATATGTGTTATTTTAATCTTCAATTCAGATAATTTGCTGCGATTGAAACCGCGAATTTACGAAAATAGTATTTATCCAACCAAATTAATTTTAGAGCGGCTCTACTAAAACACTGTTTTTCAGTATTATATTTTTTATCTAAACAATCTGATGATATCGTTGCCATTGGCAAGGATAATCAGTGCCAGCACGAGGATGAGGCCTATCGTTTCGGCCACTTCCATGAACTTGTCGCTAGGTTTGCGGCGTGTGATGATCTCGATGAGCAAGAAGAGGATGTGGCCACCATCCAATGCCGGGATGGGCAGGATATTCATCACAGCGAGGGCGATGGAAAGGAAGGCTGTCATGCGCCAGAAGATGCTCCAATTCCATTGGTCGGGGAAGATGCTTCCGATGGAGATAAAACCGCCCACGCTCTCGTAGGCCTTGGTCTTGGGGTTGAAGATGAGCTTTACCTGCTTCCAATAGTCCGACAGTCCATCGAAGGTCTTGAGGAAGCCTGCCGGGATGGCCTCGAAGAAGGTATATTCCTTGGTCTCCAGCTCGAAGTAGTCAGGCAGATAGGTTCTTGCGTAGGCGCCAATCACGCCTTCCTCGGGCAAGTGCATGGCCAATGCCAAAGTGTCGCTTTCGCGAACCACCTTCACCTCGATGTCTTGGTTTTTGAACTGCTTGATGTTTTTGACGAAATCTTGGTAATAGGGTGTCGGGATGTCATTAATACCCACGATGGCGTCGCCAGCCAAAAGGCCTCCCGATTGGGCGGCTGAGTTTTCCATAACCTCAGCGACCACAAAGGGTGTACGATAGCTGATAAAACCGGCATCTTGCTTGCTGAGCAGCTTGGTCAGCGCATCGTCGGGCAGGACGATGGTGGTGTCTTTGCCGTTGCGTTCCACCTCGATGGTCTTGGCCTTTTCGAGGATGATCTGCATGGAGATTTCTTGGAACTCTTCGATGTATTTGCCGTCGACGGCCAAAATCTTGTCGCCATCGCGCAGACCGAACTCATAGCCTAAGCTGTCGACCGAAATACCATATTTGTTGACTTCGGCAGTGGGCAAGTAGGTCTCCCCTTCATGGGCCAACAAGCCGATGTAGATGACAAATGCGAGCACCACGTTCATAAACACACCGGCAACCATAATAATAAAACGCTGCCAAGCGGGTTTGCTTCGGAATTCCCAAGGCTGGGGAGGTTGCTGCATTTGCGACTTGTCCATCGACTCGTCGATCATGCCGGCAATCTTGTTGTAGCCACCCAGCGGGAACCAACCGATACCGTATTCCGTGCTATCGCTGCGGCGCCAGTCGTCCTCAGGCAAGGTGTTCAAGTCGATAGGCTCGTAGTTTTTCTGTTTTTTTCCGGCCGCATCCCTGTATTCACTGACAGTATACTTTTCAGGCACGTTCTTCGAGAAGAATTTAAAACGCCACCTGCCGTTCACCTTCTTGCAACGGAAGATCGAGAAACCCCAATCGAAGAAGAGGTAGAACTTATCGACGCGGGTCTTGAACGATTTGGCCGCAAGGAAATGGCCCAATTCATGGATGAAGATAAGAATGGAAAGTGAAAGGAAAAACTGTAATACCTTTATTAATATAGTCATAATTGGTGTTTTTTATCGGAAAAAGTCTGCAAAGATAAGGATTTTTAGTTTGCGGAGGGATTATTAATAGTCATGTAATCACTTGGGTTGATGGCGAGACCATTGCGCCACAACTCGAAATGCAGGTGTTCGTCCTGTGCTTGGTCGCCCGACCGTCCTAGAATGGCGATGGCCTCCCCTGCCTTCACATAGTCACCTTCCTTTTTCAACAGCGTGGCATTATGCTTATACACAGAGAAATAGCTATCCTCATGCTGGATGCCGATGCAATAGCCGTTGTTGATGCTCCACGACGAGAAAACCACGGTGCCGTCCAAGGTGGCGTTGATGATCTTGTCGCCATCGGTGGCAATGTCTACACCATAATGTCCTTCGTCGGCATTGAAGCCATGTACAATGGAGCCATTGAGCGGAACAAAGAAGTTCTTGACCAACGAACTGGGTTTGGTAGGCGGCAGGTAGTCAGGGCCAAAGAGGTTATATTGGTTTTGGGCCTCGAATTCTGCACGCAGCAGGCTATCCTGTTTCGACTTGTGCAGCGTGATGGTGTCGATGACGCCTTTGGGCAGCGGCTCGTAGATGCTGAGCGAGGCCAAGGCACTGTCGGCCGCAAAGTCATAGCCTTCCATGATGCGCTTCAGGTTCTCGAAATAGACGTCTTTCTTCTGCAACTCCCTTTCGATGGAGTCAGCACGAAGGCTGAGTTCATACACCTCACGGTTGAGATTGGTGTCGGTATAGCCCGGGATGTATTCGCGCAGGGGTGTGAAGGCGATGATAAAGGTGGTGACGATGATAAGCAGCAGGGCGATGCCAATGATGACGAGGATAAGGTTGAGCAGGTTCAACTTGAAGTTGAGCATGGGTTTCCCAGTATCGTCGCGCGACATCAGGAAGTCGTATTTTCGGTTCAGCTTCTTCAACGAGACGTTGCGAAGACTGGGCCTTTTGAGCTTTTTATTCTGAGGTTCTTCTGCCATTTTGCTATGCGATAGGTCATTAATAACCTGCAAAAATAGGAAAAAATTGCGACATGCATAAAAAAAGGCTGACCGCGTAAGCAGTCAGCCTTTTGCTCGTTTCCAGTATGGATTACATCATGCCGTCCATTCCGCCGCCCATGGGCATCGGAGGAGTCGGAGGCGTGGGCTCCTTATGGTTGCTGATGACACACTCAGTGGTCAGCAGCATGCCAGCAATAGAAGCGGCATTCTCCAAGGCCACTCTCGACACCTTGACGGGGTCGATGACACCGGTGCTGAGGAGGTTCTCATACACCTCGGTGCGGGCGTTGAAGCCGAAGTCGTTCT